>NZ_JBFUJJ010000028.1:0-41915 GCF_056401435.1 Arthrobacter sp. P4_F10 | reverse complement strand
CGACCAGGCTGTGGACCTGGACGCGGTGGAACCGCTGAAGCACCTCCTGCGTGTGGCTGATCTCCTTGGCCCGGCGAGCCGCGTCCCAGCCGAGCGGGCCCGAAAGTATATCGGCAACTTCGTTCAGCAGTTCCCCGGTCACGAGTCCCCGGAAGGCCAACGAGGTGCGGCGGATGAGGACGTCCACGAGGTGTCCGACCTGCTCGTGCGCCGCCATGAACTCCAATTCACGCGTGCTGAGTTCGCGTGTTGAGTGCAGCAGCCTGTCCGGCGCACCTGCCCGGTCCGCATCCAGGAAACGGATGACTTCCTCGGCGCGGGTCCCGTAGCGGGTCAGCAGCCCGGTAACGCGGGCGGCGTCGCGGCCGGCCGACATGTGGGCCTTGATCCAGCGCTGGATGCCGTCCTCGCTGTCAGGGAACCCGGCGCCGCCGCCGATGGCGAGCTTCGCCGTCGAGACCTTCCGTTCCATGCCGAGTTCGGCCAGGACGTCGTTGCTCAGGTGCTCGGCGAGGGCCCGGAACGTGGTCCACTTGCCGCCCACGAGGCTGAGGACGGCCCCGCCCGCCGCCGCACGGCGTTCGATCCGGTAGTCCCGGCTGACGAACCCGGGCTGGGTGGCGTCATGCCTCGGAAGCGGGCGCACACCGGAGAACGTGTAGACAATCTGTTCCCGGTCCACGGGGATGCCCGGGAACACGTGGCCGATCAGGTCAAAGAAGTAGTCGATTTCCGCCTCGGTGCAGACGGCGTCCTGGGCCATGTCGGCGTCGACGTCGGTGGTGCCGACCAGGACGCGGTCCCCCATCGGATAGATCAGCACGATCCGGCCGTCGGTGTGTTCGAAGAAGATTTCCCGGCCGTTGCACGCCGCGAGCAGCTCCGGATGGTCCAGCACGATGTGCGAACCTTTGGTTCCGCCCATGAACGACGACGCCGCCCCCATCGCCTCGTTGGTCAGGTCGACCCAGGCGCCGGTGGTGTTCACGATGACGTCGGCGGTGAAATCGAACACTTCGCCGGTCTGCTCGTCGCGCAACTGGACTGTGGTTCCGGTTCCGGTGGTGCCGGTCCCGCTTGTGGCGGCGCCCGCGTTACCCGGCGAGAGGAACGAGACGTAGTTGCTGGCCCGGGCCATGCCGCCGCCGGCCTTCTCGCCGTCCTGGAGCACATCCAGGGTGAGGCGCTCGGGGTTGTGGACCGAGGCGTCAAAGTAGGTGGCCGCGTATTTGATCCCGGGGTGCAAGCGGGGCAGCTCGGCGAGGGCGCGCTTGCGTCCGCGGAACTGGTGGCGCGGAACCGTGCCGCCGTCGCGGGAGAAGAAGTCGTACATGCTGAGGCCGAGCTTGATCAGGAACGCTCCGCGCTCGGTGTGCTTGCCCTGCTTGTGGGTGAGGAAGCGCATCGGGGCGGCCAGGACTCCGGAGAAGGTGCTGAAGATCGGGATCGTGGTCTGCAGCGGTTTGACGTAGTGCGGTGCGATCCGCAGGAGCCTGTTGCGTTCGACCACGGACTCCTGGACGAGGCGGAACTCGCCGTTTTCGAGGTACCGAATGCCGCCGTGGATCATGTGGGAGGAGGCGCCACTGGCTCCCTGGCAGTAATCGCCGCGCTCAACGAGCGCCACGTCGACGCCCTGCAGCGCCAGGTCACGGAACGTGCCCACCCCGTTGATGCCGCCGCCGATGATCAAAACCTGCGCGTGCCGCCGCGTCCGCAGCTTCTGCACCGAGGCGCGATCGTTCGCCGCTGTGCCGACTGAGTCCTTCTGTCCCAAAACTGCTCCCTTGGGTTTGGTTCTGTGCGGCACGCCCGTGGCGCGGCGCCGTTCAACACTATTCTTTGGACTAATGGAAAATGGAGTCAAGCACTATGCACAAACGTGCAGACGGGAAATTTCATGACGCATTCACGCCAGTCCGACGCCCTCCGCGCGGCCCAGCTGTATTACCTCCAGGACCTGACCATGGACGCCATTGCCCGCGAGCTCCGGACGTCCCGGTCCACGGTTTCGCGGCTGTTGGCGGCGGCACGCGATTCGGGTCTGGTGCAGATCCAGATCCGCAGCCCGCTGGACACCGGGCCCGAACTCGAGGGAATGATTCGCGCCGAATACAAGGTGGATGTACATGTTGTTCCGGTGGTGGACACCCTCAATGAGGCGGAAACACTGGACCGGGTGGCCATGCAGGCCGCCCGGACGATCGGACCGCTGGTGGACTCCAACGCCACCATCGGCGTCGCGTGGGGCTCCACCCTGAGCGCCGTGAGCCGGCACCTGACCCGCAAGATCACCCACGACAGCGTTATCGTCCAGCTCAACGGCGCCGGCAACATGCAGACCACCGGCATCACCTACGCCTCCGACATCATGCGACGGTTCGGCAGCGCCTACGGTGCACGGGTGGAACAGTTTCCCGTGCCGGCCTTCTTCGACCACGCCGCGACCAAAACGGCCATGTGGAATGAGCGCAGTGTTCAGCGGATCCTGGAGCTGCAGGCCCGGATGAGCATCGCGATCTTTGGTGTCGGATCGGTCGACGCCGACTATCCCAGCCACGTCTACGCCGGCGGCTACCTCGATGAAGACGACTTGAGCGTCCTCGCGAACTCCGATGTGGTGGGTGATGTTGCCACGGTTTTCTTCCGCGCTGACGGGTCCTCGGACGGCATCACGCTCAACAAGCGGTCCACCGGCCCGGACCTGGCCCAGCTCCGCCAGGTGCGGCGCCGCATCTGCGTCGTGTCCGGAGCCTCCAAAATCAACGGGCTCCGGGGCGCCCTGGCAGCAGGACTGGCCACCGACCTGATCCTGGATGAGGCCAGCGCCCGCCGGCTCGTCCGGTTCGACGGACTGTCCTGAGCGGCCGCGGTGCGCGGCGACCGATGCGGCCGCCGGCACCCGCGGTCCGTCGCTCGCCAGCGCCAGTAGGTAAAGTCATTGTCATGAAACTCTCCTCCCAGCTGACCCTGAACAACGGCGTATTGATCGACCGGCTGGGATTCGGGCTGTACAAGGTCCCCCCGGCCGACGCCGCCAGCCTGGTGACCATGGCGGTCGAGGCCGGCTACCGGCACTTCGACACCGCCGCCATGTACGGCAACGAGACCGGCGTCGGCAAGGGAATCGGTGCCCTGTCCGGATTTGAGGGCACGGGCGGAGGCCCCGGGGAAACCGCCCCCTACGTTTCCCGCCAGGACCTCTTCGTCACCACGAAGGTCTGGAACGACGACCACGGCTACGACGCCACGATGCGGGCGTTCGACACCTCCATCTCCAACCTCGGCCTGGAATACATCGACCTCTACCTGATCCATTGGCCGTGCGCGCGCCGTGGCCTGTTCCCGGAAACATACCGGGCCCTGGAGACGCTGTACCGCGAGGGCAAGGTCCGGGCGATCGGCGTCTGCAACTTCCAGCCGCAGCACCTGGACCGGCTCCTGCAGACAGCGGAGGTGGTACCCGCCGTGAACCAGATCGAGCTTCATCCCTGGCTGCAGCAGGACGAACTGCGGGAACAGCACGAGGTCCTCGGCATCCGTACTGAGGCGTGGAGCCCCCTGGGCCGCGGCCAGGTGCTGAAGGACCCCGTGATCCTGGCCCTCGCCGCCGAACACGACCGCACCCCGGCGCAGATCATCCTCCGCTGGCACCTGCAACTTGGCAACATCGCCATCCCCAAGGCCAGCTCGTCCGGGCGGATCCGCGAAAACTTTGAGGTTTTCGACTTTGAGCTCACCCCGCTGGACATGTCGGAGATCGGCGGCCTCGAACGCGGATTCCGGACCGGCTCCCACCCCGACAACGTCGCATAGGATTCGAACCAATGGAACAAGTGGATACCGGGTCCTCACGCACGCCCCTGTTCAGCGGCGGACTTGACGCCCGCACCCGTGCCGCGTCCGTCGAGGTTGACGGCGCCCGGATCGCGTACTGGGTGTACGAACCCGTCCGCGTCACCCCGGAGACCCGCACCATCCTGGTGGTACACGGTTTCCGCGGCGACCACCACGGCCTGCTCCGGGTAGCGGACCAGCTGACGGACATGCGCCTGATCATGCCGGACCTKCCGGGCTTCGGCAGCTCGGCAGCCTTCGAGGGGACCGGGCACAGCGTTCGTGCCTACGGCAGTTTCCTCGGCGATTTCATGGCCGCGCTGGGCCTGGGCGCGGATACGGTCCTGCTGGGACATTCATTCGGGTCGATCATCGCCAGCCACTTCGTGGCAGCCAATCCCGGCGCCGTGGCCGAACTGATCCTGGTCAATCCCATCGCGGCGCCCGCCCTTGAAGGGCCCAAGGGCCTGATGACGAAGCTTGCCGTGCTGTACTACGAGGCTGCGGCGCGCCTTCCCCAGCGGCCCGGACTGGCCCTGCTGCGCAGCCAGGCGATCGTGCGGGTGATGAGCGTGACCATGGCCAAGACCGGGGACAAGGACATCCGCCGGTTCGTGCACGCCCAGCACAGCGCCTACTTCTCTTCGTTCGCGGACCGCGACAGCCTGCTTGAGGCCTTCAAGGCCTCGGTCGGCAGCAACGTCAGTGAGGTGGCCAGCGAACTGACGTTGCCCGTGCTGCTGATCGCGGGAGAGAAGGACGAGATCGCCATGCTGGCGGACCAGCACAAACTCGCGGCGCGGCTTCCGGACGGGAAGCTGGAAGTCATTCCCGGCGTCGGGCACCTGATCCACTACGAAACCCCTGAACCGGCAGCCCGCTACATCCGACGCTTCCTAAAGGACCACGCCGCATGAAGATTCTCATTGATGCCCGCTTCACCCGGCTGGACCAGCACGACGGCATCAGCCGCTACGGCGCCAGCCTGATCGCGGCGGCCGCCAAGATCGCCGACGTCTCGATGCTGATCAGCGACCCCCGCCAGCTCGCGCTCCTGCCCGATGTCCCGTACACCGTGATCAACAGCCCGCTGTCCCCGGCCGAGCTCTTCGTGGCCGCAAGGGTCAACAAGCTCGGCGCGGACGTGGTGGTGTGCCCCATGCAGACCATGGGCAGCTGGGGCCGGAAGTACGCCCTGGTGCTGACCCTGCACGACCTCATCTACTACGAGCACCCCGCCCCACCCGGGTTCCTGCCAGCCCCCGTCCGGATCCTGTGGCGCCTCTACCACAAGGCCTTCTGGCCCCAGCGGGTCCTGCTGAACAGGGCGGACATCGTGGCAACCATCAGCTCCACCACGGCGGCCCTGATATCGAAGTACCGGCTCACCCGGCGTCCCGTCAGGATTGTCGGCAACGCCCCCCAGCACGGCCACACACCGCGCGACCCCGGGGCGGGGGCCGACAAGACGCTGCTCTACATGGGTTCGTTCATGCCCTACAAGAACGTGGAAACCATGGTCCGCGGCATGGCGGAACTCCCGGACATGACCCTCCACCTGCTCAGCCGCATCACCCCGGAGCGGCGGGCCGAGCTCGAGGCGCTGGCCCCGCAGGGCGCAAACATCGTCTTCCACAACGGCGTGACCGACGCCGAGTACGAGGCCCTCCTGGCGCGCACCACCGCCCTGATCAGCCTGTCCCGGGCCGAGGGCTATGGCCTGCCGCTCGTCGAGGCCATGTCGCACGGCACGCCTGTGATCGCCAGCGACATCCCGATCTTCCGGGAAGTCGGCGACGACGCCGTCAGCTACGTGCATCCCGACTCGCCGTCGGAGTTTGCCGAGGCAGTGCGCGAGCTCGAAGACCCCGCACTGTGGAAGGCCCGTTCAAGCCGCTCAGTGGAGCGGGCCGGCGACTTCAGCTGGGACGAGTCGGCACGGCGGCTCGTGGCCGTCGCCGAAGAGGCCGTCGCGCTCCGGGGCCGCCCTCGCAACCGGAAATAGCCGGGACGGCTGTCAGTCGCCGGCGCGGAGGGCCACTCCGCGCCGCACCCGCATCGAGGCCGGGATGACGCCGGGGGCAGCGCGTCGAGGAGCACCCATTTGCCGCAGAGGGCCGCAATGGGAGCCGCCATTCCGGCCAGCTGTGGCGAATGGCCGTTGGCGACACGCCGAAAATGGCGAGTGTTCTTATGATGCAGACCCAGCTTCCGTGTCCTCGGCATCAAGGAGGTCGCAGGAACGCAGGAACGCAAGGACGCAAGGACGCAAGGACGCAAGGACGCAGCGGAATTTTAGAGGACGTCCACGCCGTCCAGGCGCAGCTGCACCGGGTCGTCGCTGCGCTTGGCTGCGGCTGATGCCTTGACGGCCCGCATGACCGCCGTGGCGTCCGCGGCCTGGGCGTAGGGGATGAACAGCAGGGTCCGGACCTCCTCGCCGGAATCCCGCGCCGCAGAATCCCGCGGCGGCGTGCGGCCGGCCCCCGCGGCCGCCGGCAGGATGAGGGGCGCGGGCCCGGCCGTCCGGAGGACGGTTCCCTGCGCCGCCAGCCGCTGCTGGATGGCCTCCGTGAAATGTCCGACGGCGGTCCTGCCGCCGGTGACGGAGGCTACCCGCACGGCGGGCGGCAGCTGCAGCTCCTGCCGCAGTGCCAGTTCCCGGCTGGCGTACCCGGCCGGATCCCACCGCAGCAGGGCACCAACCCCGGCGGCGTCGTCGGCGGTAATGACCACCAGGCCGCCGTCGGGTGCCGGCCGCACCAGGGCCGCCGCGTTGAACCAGCGGCGGACTGCGTCCTCCCCCGCCCTCAGGTTTTCCCGGCGCAGCAGCGAGTCGCCGTCGAGCAGCAGGGCCGCGGCGTACCCGCCGGTGGCGACCGGCTCGGCACCGACGGTGGCAACCACGAGGGCTTTCGTCTCCGGAACGGTGGCCTTGATCTGGTCTCCGGAGGAGGTGATGACCGGTTTTCCCGGAAACGCCCGGCCCAGCTCCTCCGCCGTGCGCAGGGCTCCCGTGGCGCCACGCCGGAGCCTGGCACCGTTGCACGTGCCGCACCGCCATGCCGGGGCCGGGGACGAGCACCAGCGGCATTGCGGCACGGCGCTGCTCCCGCCCGGGCCGGCAATCGCCAGGGGCCCGCTGCAGGCGGTGCAGCGCGCCGGTTCCCGGCAGGTTTCGCACACCAGCGAGGGAGCGTAGCCGGCGCGGGCCACCTGGACCAGGACCGGACCGCGTTCCAGGCCCTCCTTGGCGGCCCGCCAGGCCGCCGCGGGGAGGCGGGCGACGCGGGCAAGCGGGTCATGTTCGAGTTCATAGCTGTCGGCCGTGTTCAGGACGCGCGGGACCGTCCGGCGGAGGACGGTCCGCTCCGCTTCCACGGCCTGGGCCCAGCCGGAGGCGACCAGCCGCTCCGTTTCGGTGCTGCGTGAATGGGCCGCGAGCAGGCACGCGGCCCCCTCCTGGCCCGCGCGGAGCAGGAGGACTTCGCGGGAGTGCGCGTACGGGGAGCGCTGCTCGATGTGGAGGTCGTCGCCGTCGTCCCAGCAGACCACGAGCCCGAGGTTCGGCACCGGCGCGTAGGCCGCGGACCGTGTGCCCACGGCGACCCCGGCCGCGCCGCTGAGGACGCGCAGGAAACTGCGGTAGCGCGGCGTCTGGCCGTCGTCCGCGGTGAGCCGGGCGACGTCGCCGGCAGGGAGGAGTTCCAGCAAGGCAGACTCCACGCGGTCGAGGTCCCGGTAGTCGGGCACCACAACGACGGCGCCGCGGCCGGAGATCCGGACCGCGGCCACCGCTTCCGCGATCATCCGCGGCCAGCCGCCGTGCCCGTACCCCTGGAGGGCGGTCAGCACGGCCCGGGGCGACTCCCCCGCGGCGAGGTGGGCGAGGAACGCCGGACCGTTGCGGTACGTGGCCCAGACGCTGCCAGCGGCCGGGGACGGAAGCGACACGTCGGTCGCAAGACCGAACATCTCAGTACCGAAAAGCGCGGGGTCGAGCCGGCCGTCCGGGGCGAATTCCCTTTCGAGTTTGGCCATGCGGGGCGGCACGGCAACGCGCAGGACGTCGCTGACCGTTCCGGCGTAACGCGAGGCGATCCGGCCGGCGAGCTCGGCCACCGCAGGGGTCAGGACTGGGACGGGAGAGAGCACTTTGTGCAGCGGCACGAGGGGGTGTCCGGCGTCGGACCCGGCCGTGCGCTCCAGCAGGTATCCGGCCAGCTCCTGCCCGTTGAACTTGACCTTGACCCGGACGCCGGGCACGGCCTCGGCGTCGAGGGCGGCAGGCACGCTGTAATCGAAGGGCCGGTCCAGGTGTGGCAGCGAGGATTCGATCAGCACCCGCGCCACCGGCAGCTGCGCAGCAAGGGCGGGTCCGGAGGCTTCCGCGGCGGAGGCGGGAAAGCCCTGGAGAAGGGACAGCTGCTGGGGTTCGCCGGGCGCGCCGCCGGCAGGACTGGGACTCACGGCTCGCACCTCCCTCGGGATCGTTCGACAAATGCACTGTTTTCCCAAATGCACTGTTTTCCCAAATGCACTGTAGCCAGGCCACTGGAGAGTGGCCTGGCTACAGTGCATCACACAGGACTGACAAAAACGCGCCGACGAGTCGGGCTCAAACGTCGTGGCCTAAACTCAGGCGTTGAAGAACGCCTTCAGCTCGTCCACCCGGTCCAGGCGTTCCCAGGTGAAGTCCGGGTCTTCGCGGCCGAAGTGCCCGTGGGCGGCGGTCTTGGTGTAGATCGGGCGCTTGAGGTCGAGGGCGTCGATGATGGCCCGGGGGCGCAGGTCGAAGATCTCGGCGATCGCGGCGCTGATCCGTGCCGGGTCCACGGTTTCGGTTCCGAACGTCTCAACGTAGGTTCCCACCGGGCGGGCCTGTCCGATCGCGTAGGCGATCTGGATTTCGGCGCGCTTGGCGAGGCCGGCGGCCACCACGTTCTTGGCGACCCAGCGCATGGCATAGGCGGCCGAGCGGTCCACCTTCGACGGGTCCTTGCCGGAGAACGCGCCGCCACCGTGGCGGGCCATGCCGCCGTAGGTGTCGACGATGATCTTGCGGCCGGTGAGGCCGGCGTCGCCCACGGGGCCGCCAATGACAAAGGCGCCCGCGGGATTCAGGATGTTGCGGGTCCGTGAGGTGTCCAGGTTGGACAGCGCCATGACCGGTCCCACCACATGCTCGGCGAGGTCGGCCCGGAGCCGGTCCAGGCTGGTGCCTTCGGCGTGCTGGCTGGAGATGACGACAGTCTCGACCGAGACCGGACGGTCGACGTCGTAGCCCACCGTGACCTGGGTCTTGCCGTCCGGGCGCAGGTAGGCGAGTTCGCCGTTCTTGCGGACCTCGGTCAGGCGCTCGGAGAGCCGGTGGGCGAGCCAGATCGGCACGGGCATGTAGGACGGCGTCTCGTCACTGGCGTAGCCGAACATGAGTCCCTGGTCGCCGGCGCCCTGGAGGTCGTAGTCGTCCTCCTGGCGTCCCTCGCGGGCTTCGAGCGAGTTGAACACGCCGCCGGCGATGTCGTTGGACTGCTGGCCGATGGATACCGAGACGCCGCACCGGGCGCCGTCGAAGCCGTTGGCCGAAGAATCGTACCCGATGCCCAGGATGGTCTCCCGGACAATCTGCGGGATCTCGACGTAGGCGTCCGTGGTGACCTCGCCGGCGACGTGGACCAGCCCGGTGGTGGCCAGCGTCTCCACGGCAACCCGGGACTCGGGGTCTTTGTCGAGCAGGGCGTCAAGGATCGCATCGCTGATCTGATCACAGATCTTGTCGGGGTGGCCCTCCGTCACCGACTCGGACGTGAAGAGCCGGAGCGCGGCGGGCGTGGACCCGTGGAAGGCGGGGATGTGCAGCGGTAAAGTCACTCAACTACCTTACTGGTTGGAAATCGGACGTCCGGCGGCGTGTGTCCCCATGCTAAGGAGATGTTGGTTACGCCGGGCTACGCCGGCGGTACAGCCCGGCTCAGCTCGGCGCTGATCCGGTCGATCACGGCGGCGGCGACGTCGGATTTGGAACCCGACGCCTCTTGGGGTTCGGAGCCGTCGCGGGAAAGGATGACTACGGAGTTCGTGTCTTCGCCAAAGACCATGTCCCGGCCCACCTGGTTGACGACCAGCAGGTCACAGGCCTTCCGGCGCAGCTTGTCCCGGGCATACTCGAGGACGTCGCCCCCGGCGTCGCCGGTCTCGGCGGCAAAGCCGACGATCAGCTGATCCCGGGACGCGGCGTCGCGGACCTCGACGATTTCCCGCAGGATGTCGGGGTTGCGCACCAGGTTGATCACCGGATCGGCGACGTCGTCGCGCTTCTTGATCTTGGTCCCGGAGACGTCCGCCGGGCGGAAGTCCGCGACGGCGGCGGCCATGATGACGACGTCGGAGTCGGCGGCCGCATGCAGCGCCGCCTTCCGCAGTTCCAGGGCAGTCTCGACCTGGACGACCTCGACGCCGGCGGGCGCCGGGACCTCCATGTGGGCGGCCAGCAGGCGGACGCGGGCGCCGGCTTCGAGGGCGGCTGCGGCCAGAGCCACGCCCTGCTTGCCCGAGGAGCGGTTGCCGAGGAACCGCACGGGGTCCAGCGGTTCCCGGGTGCCGCCGGCGCTGATGGTCACAGTGAGCCCGGCCAACGGCGGCACCACCGGCTGTGCCGCTGACGGACCTGCGGCCAGGACCGCGTTCACGTCCTGCTCCGCGGCAGGGTCGGCCAGTGCCCCTGCCGCAGCAACAGATGCCCCGGCAAGAGCCAGTGCGGCGGTGAAGATCGCCTCGGGCTCGGGCAACCGGCCGGGACCGGAGTCGGCGCCGGTCAGGCGGCCAATCGCGGGTTCCAGCACGGTGACGCCGCGGCTGCGCAGGGTTTCGACGTTGGCTTCGGTGGCGGGGTGCTGCCACATTTCGGTGTGCATGGCCGGGGCCATGAGCACCGGGCAGTCGCCGGCCATCAGCAGGGTGTTGGTGAGGAGGTCATCGGCCTGTCCGGTGGCCGCGCGGGCCAGGAGATCGGCCGTGGCGGGGGCCACGACGATCAGTTCGGCGTCGTGGCCGAGCCGGACATGGTTGACCGTGTGGACGGCGTCGAACACGCTGTTGCTCACCGGGTGCCCGGACAAGGCCTCCCACGTGGCGACGCCGACGAAGCGGGTGGCCGCCTCGGTGGGGATGACCGTGACGTCATGCCCGGCTTCAGTAAAAAGCCGGAGGAGCGATGCCACCTTGTAGGCGGCAATCCCTCCCCCGACTCCGAGGACTATGCGCACGTGATCTCCGTCAACAGGCAGTCTGTTTACTTGGCTCTTCCCGCGGAGGGAATTACTCTGTGGCTTCGATCGGCGTGGAGACGAGCTTGCCTTCGTTGATCTCGCGCAGCGCGATCGACAGGGACTTCTCGTTCAGCTTGGTGTCGACCAGCGGACCCACGTACTCAAACAGGCCCTCGTGCAGCTGGGCGTAGTACGCGTTGATCTGGCGTGCGCGCTTGGCACCAAAAATCACCAGTCCGTACTTCGAGTCGGCGGCCTTCAGCAGCTCGTCGATCGGCGGGTTGATGATTCCTTCAAGGTTCGTGGACACGAATTCTCCAAATTCTAACGGGCTGATGGCTTCCCGCGGCTAGCGCGGGTGGGGGGTCAGCCCCATGAGTGAAACAAGCTCGTCCGCTGCCCGGCGAACGTCGTCATTAATAACGGTGTGGTCGAACTCCGGTTCAGCAGCAAGCTCTACTTTACCGGTTTCCAGCCGCCGCTGCTGTTCCTCGGCACTTTCCGTGCCGCGGCCCACAAGCCGGCGCACCAATTCGTCCCAGCTGGGCGGCGCAAGGAACACGAACTGCGCATCCGGAACGGCCTGCCGTACTTGGCGTGCTCCCTGCAGATCGATTTCCAGCAGCACCGGCCGACCCTCGGCGATGGCCTGGTTGACCGTGCTCTTCAGGGTGCCATAGGTGTTCTGCCCATGCACCACGGCCCATTCGAGCAATTCGCCTGCAGCCACCAGGGACTCGAACTCTTCCTTCGACTTGAAGTAGTAGTGCACTCCGTCGATTTCCCCGGGCCGCGGAGCCCGGGTGGTAGCCGAAACGGACAGCCACACCTCGGGATAGTTATCGCGGATATAGGTGGACACGGTGCCTTTGCCAACAGCCGTCGGGCCGGCGAGGACTGTCAGTCCCGGTTTCTTGGTCACATATTCCTTTGGGCGGTGGTGGCAGCTCGGCGGACCGGGCTATTTGTCGTCAATAAAATCTACCAGCGCGCGGCGCTGGTGGATTCCCAGGCCGCGGACCCGCCGGGATTGCGCGATGCCAAGCTGGTCCATGATGGCCGCCGCCCGGACCCGGCCGATCCCGGGCAGGGCTTCGAGCAGCTCCACGATTCTCATGCGGGCAATGGCGTCGTCGGTTTCGGCGGCGCTGATGACGTTGGCGATGCTTAGTTCTCCCGTTTTGAGGCGCTCCTTTGCCTCGGCCCTGGTGGCCCTTGCGGCAGCGGCCTTGCGGAGGGCGTCGGAACGCTCCTGCGGAGTGAGGGGTCTCAAACTCACTGGAAGTCCTCCCTGCATGGCGGGACGGGGCACTCATGCCCTTGCCCCGAACCTACAGTCTGGCGGCGGCAGAAATCAATGGAAATCTGCTTGCCCCGGTACGGGAAAACTCAGGACGGGAAAACTCAGAACGGGAAAACTCAGTCCCCGAACGGGACAGCCCGCGGCCCGGGTCCGGCAGCGCCGGTCCCGGGCCGGCTGGGCGGCTGCCGCTAGGCGGCGAGGAGTTCGTCGAGGGTGCGCCGTGCGGCATCGCGGAGGGACTGCAGCTGCGGTCCGGCGCCGAGGATGTCCCGGCTCGAGGTGCCCAGAACCTGGGGGTAGGCCGCACCGAAGGTACGGCGCAGGTCCGCGGCCGTGGCGCCCTGCGCACCCAGCCCCGGGGCAAGGATGGGCCCGCGGACCGCCGCCAGGTCGAGATCCAGTGTGGTGAGGGCGGAGCCCACCGTGGCGCCGACCACGAGGCCCACTGAACCGAGGGAACCGTCATAGCGGCGGTTCTCCGCCGCGGCCGCTTCCGTGATCCGCCGCGCGACGGAGTCCGCCCCGCCGACGTGCTGGACCGAGGCACCTTCCGGGTTCGAGGTCAGCGCGAGGACGAACACGCCGCGCCCGGTCTCGGCCGCCAGGTCCAGGGCGGGCCGCAGTGACTCAAAGCCCAGGTACGGGCTCAGCGTGACCGAGTCCGCTGCCAGGGGTGAGCCGTCCCGCAGCCAGGCGTCGGCGTAGGCGGCCATGGTGGAGCCGATGTCGCCGCGTTTGGCGTCGGCAATGCTCAGCACGGACGCTTCCGCCGCCGCGGCAAGGGTGCGTTCGAGCACGGCGATTCCAGCCGAACCGTGCCGCTCGTACAGGGCCACCTGCGGCTTCACCGCGGCAGCGAGGGAGGCCACGGCCTCCAGGACGGTCAGCGAGAAGCGTTCCAGCCCGGCGGCGTCGTCAGTCAGGCCCCAGCGCTGCAGGAGTGCCGGGTGCGGGTCGATGCCGACGCACAGCGGGCCCCGGTCCGCCATGGCCCGCCCCAGCCGGGAGCCGAAGGACTCCCGGCTTGCCGTTTTGGCGGTGGGGGCCTCAGGCATCCTGCAGGGCCTTCAGGTTCGCGGCGTGCTCCTGCAGGCTCGTGACGGACCATTCGTAGGTGCGCAGCGCCTCGATCGCCTGGACGGCGGCGTTGAACTCGGCCACGGTGGTGATGCACGGGATGCCGATCGACGTCGCGGCGGCACGCAGTTCGTAGCCGTCGCTGCGGGCCTCGCCGCCGGAGGGGGTGTTGAAGACCATGTCGATCTCGCCGGCGATGATGAGGTCCGCGATGGTGCCTTCGCCCTCGGCGCTGGAGCCCTCGGCGACCTTCCGGACCGGGGTGGCCTGGATGCCGTTGCGGCGCAGCACGTCGGCCGTGCCGCCGGTGGAGACGATCTCGAAGCCGAGGTCCGAGAGCCGCTTGACGCCCATGATGACCGAGCGCTTGTCCCGGTTCGCCACCGACACGAAGATCTTGCCCTCGGTGGGCAGCGCGTTGTTGGCGGCCGCCTGGCTCTTGGCGAAGGCCGTGTCGAAGTGCTTGTCGATGCCCATGACCTCGCCCGTGGAGCGCATTTCCGGGCCGAGCAGGGAGTCGACCACCTTGCCCTCGGGGGTGCGGAAGCGGCTGAACGGCAGGACGGCTTCCTTGACCGAGACCGGGGCGTCCAGCGGCAGGGAGGAGCCGTCGCCGCTCTCCGGCAGCATCTTGTAGGCGCTGCGGAGCTGGTTAATGGTGACGCCGGTGCCGATCAGGGCCGCGGCCTTCGCCATCTGGACACCGGTGGCCTTGGAGACGAACGGCACGGTGCGTGAGGCGCGGGGGTTGGCTTCGAGGACGTAGAGCACGTCGGAGGCCAGGGCGAACTGGATGTTGATCAGGCCGCGGACGCCCACGCCCTCGGCGATCGCCAGGGTGGCAGTCCGGACCCGTTCCAGCACGTTGCCGCCCAGGGTAATGGGCGGCAGCACGCAGGCCGAGTCGCCGGAGTGGATGCCGGCCTCCTCGATGTGTTCCATGATGCCGCCGAGGTACATCTCCGTGCCGTCGTAGAGGGCGTCGACGTCGATCTCGACGGCGTCCTCGAGGAAGCGGTCGATCAGCACCGGGTGGTCCGGGGTGATTTCGGTGGCGTTGGCGATGTAGCGGGAGAGGTTGGGCTCGTCGTAGACGATCTCCATGCCGCGTCCGCCGAGGACGTAGGACGGGCGGACCAGGACCGGGTAGCCGATCTCGTCGGCGATCTTCTTGGCGTCCTCGAAGGACACTGCGGTGCCGTTCTTCGGCGAGACGAGCCCGGCCTTGTCAAGTACGCGGGAGAAGGCGCCGCGGTGTTCGGCGAGGTCGATCGCCTCCGGCGAGGTGCCGAGGATCGGCACGCCGGCGTCGGCGAGCTGCTGGGCCAGTTTCAGCGGGGTCTGGCCGCCGAGCTGGACGAAGACGCCCATGACGCCGCCGGTGCGCTCCTCGGCCGCGATGACCTCGAGCACGTCCTCCAGGGTGAGCGGCTCGAAGTAGAGCCGGGTGGAGACGTCGTAGTCCGTGGAGACAGTTTCCGGGTTGCAGTTGACCATGACGGTCTCGTAGCCGGCCTTGCGCAGCGCCATCGAGGCGTGGACGCAGGAGTAGTCGAATTCGATGCCCTGGCCGATCCGGTTGGGGCCGGAACCGAGGATGATGATGGACGGCTTGGCGTGCAGCGCGACCTCGTCCTCCTCGTCATAGGAGGAGTAGTGGTACGGGGTGTAGGCGGCGAACTCGGCCGCGCAGGTGTCCACGGTCTTGTAGACGGGACGGATGCCGAGGGCCTGCCGGACGCCGCGGACGACGTCCTCGGAGTTGTGGGTCAGGGCACCGATCTGCTCGTCGGAGAAGCCGTGGCGCTTGGCGCGTGTCAGCATCTCCGGAGTCAGTGCCGCGGCCTGCCGGATTTCGAGGGAGATCTCGTTCAGCAGCTGGAGCTGGTCCAGGTACCAGGGGTCGATCTTGGTGGCCTCGAAGAGCTGTTCCACGGTGGCGCCGCCGAGCAGGGCGCGCTGGACCTGGTGCAGGCGGTCGGTGGTGGGACGCTTGGCCTTCTCGATCAGCTCAGCAACTTCCCATTCCGGGACGTGGCTGAAGTCCAGCTGGGAGCCCTTCTGCTCCAGGGAGCGCAGGGCCTTCTGCAGCGCCTCGGTGAAGTTCCGGCCCATGGCCATGGCCTCGCCCACCGATTTCATGGTGGTGGTCAGGGTGGGGTCCGCCGCCGGGAACTTCTCGAAGGCGAAGCGCGGGACCTTCACCACCACGTAGTCCAGGGTCGGTTCGAAGGACGCCGGGGTCTTCTGGGTGATGTCGTTCGGGATCTCGTCCAGGGTGTAGCCGAGGGACAGCTTGGTGGCGATCTTGGCGATCGCGAAGCCGGTGGCCTTGGAGGCGAGGGCGGAGGAGCGGGAGACGCGCGGGTTCATTTCGATCACGACGACGCGGCCGGTGTCCGGTTCGACGGCGAACTGGATGTTGCAGCCGCCGGTGTCGACGCCGACCTCGCGGATGACGGCGATCGAGATGTCGCGCAGCCGCTGGTATTCGCGGTCGGTCAGGGTCAGTGCGGGGGCGACGGTGATGGAGTCGCCGGTGTGCACGCCGACCGGGTCGAAGTTCTCAATGGAGCAGACCACCACGACGTTGTCGTTCTTGTCCCGCATCATCTCGAGCTCGTATTCCTTCCACCCGAGGATGCTCTCCTCGAGCAGCACCTCGGACGTGGGGCTGTACTGCAGGCCCTGGCCGACGATCCGGCGCAGGTCGCCCTCGTCGTAGGCCAGCCCGGAGCCGAGGCCGCCCATGGTGAAGGAGGGCCGGACGACCATCGGGTAGCCGAGGTCCCCGGCTGCGGCGAGTGCCTCGTCCATGGTGTGGATGATGTGGCTGCGGGCCGACTCGGCGCCGCAGCGCTCCACGACGCCCTTGAACTTCTCGCGGTCCTCGCCGAGCTCGATCGCGGCAATGTTGGCGCCGATCAGCTCAACGTTGTACTTCTCCAGGACGCCGTTCTTGTCCAGGGCGATGGCCGTGTTGAGGGCCGTCTGGCCGCCAAGGGTCGGCAGTAGCGCGTCGGGGCGCTCCTTCGCGATGATCTTCTCCACCACTTCGGGGGTGATCGGCTCGATGTAAGTGGCGTCCGCGAACTCGGGGTCCGTCATGATCGTGGCCGGGTTGGAGTTGACGAGGATGACCCGCAGGCCTTCCTCCTTGAGGACGCGCAGTGCCTGGGTGCCGGAGTAATCGAATTCGGCCGCCTGGCCGATCACGATCGGGCCGGACCCGATGACCATGACGCTCTTGAGGTCAGTTCTCTTGGGCATTACTTCTTGTCCTCAGTCTTGGAATCGGTGGCAGTTTTTGTGCCTGTCTCTGTCTTTGAAGAAGCGTCCGCCATCAGCTCGATGAAGCGGTCGAAGAGGTAGGCGGCGTCGTGCGGGCCGGCGGCAGCTTCGGGGTGGTACTGCACGGAGAAGGCCGGGATGTCGAGGCAGGCGAGGCCTTCGACGACGTCGTCGTTGAGGCTCACGTGGCTGACCTCGACCCGGCCGAAGCGTTCCTCGGGGGCCTGGGTGGCGCCGTTGAGCGGGGCGTCGACGGCGAACCCGTGGTTCTGCGAGGTGATTTCGACCTTGCCGGTGCGGCGGTCCATCACCGGCTGGTTGAGGCCGCGGTGGCCGTAGCGCAGCTTGTAGGTGCCGAATCCGAGGGCGCGGCCCAGGATCTGGTTGCCGAAGCAGATGCCGAAGTACGGGATCTTCTCATCGAGCACGGAGCGCAGCAGCGCCACCTGGTTGTCCGCGGTGGCCGGGTCGCCGGGGCCGTTGGACATGAAGAAGCCGTCGGGGTTGACGGCCTGGACGTCGGCGAGGGTTGCCGTGGCGGGCAGCACGTGCACCCGGACACCGCGCTCGGCGAAGCGGACCGGGGTCATGCGCTTGATGCCCAAGTCGATGGCGGCAATGCTGAACCGCGGCTCGCCGTCCCAGCCGAAGTCCTTGGGCTCCACCGTGTACGCGGCGTCCACGCTGACTTCCTCGGCGAGGCGTGAGCCTTCCATCGGCGCGCTGGCCAGGACGGCGTCGAGAAGTTCCTTGTCCGTGGCGCGGGCGGCGTCGCCGGAAAAGATGCCGGCGCGCATGGTCTTGTGTTCGCGCAGGTGGCGGGTGATGGCGCGGGTGTCGACGCCCTGGATGCCGACGATCCCCTGCTCGACGAGCTCGTCATCCAGGGAACGTTCGGAACGCCAGTTGGAGGGCCGGCGCGCGGCGTCGCGGACGATGTAGCCGGCCACCCAGATGCGGCGGGACTCGGCGTCGTCGGTGTTGACGCCCGTGTTTCCAATGTGCGGCGCGGTCTGGACCACGAGCTGGCGCGCGTAGGAGGGGTCGGTGATGGTCTCCTGGTAGCCGGTCATGCCGGTCGCGAAGACCGCCTCGCCGAGCGCCGTTCCGGTGGCGCMGTAGCTGGTGCCGCGGAAAAACCGGCCGTCCTCGAGTACGAGGACTGCGGGGGTGGATGCTGCTGCAGCGGGTGCAGTGGGGTTTGCTGTCACTTTGGGGTCCGTCACGTTGTTACTTTCCACTATCGGCTTCTGCCTGAGGGGCTGCGGAGATCAAATCTTGGAGGGTGCTGAGGAGCACGGCCTTGTCCTCGGCACGGCGGGTCCGGTAGCCGGTGTCCAGCTCGTGGGAGCCGAGCATCCAGCTGAGCACCAGCAGGCCGTCTTTCTCGACGAACTTTCCGGCCATGCCGCTTTCCTGCCGCACACCGGTGAGGCGTCCGGCCGGGATGAACACCGGGCCGGCGCCTGAGCGCTCGAACAGGACGCCTTCGGGGTGCACGCTGAGCTTGGCGTTGGTGCGGACGCCCAGGTTGTGCACGGCGATCCGGTCCAGCCAGTCGCCGGCGGTGGTGGATGCGACGTACTGGCCGTCGGCGGCGGCCAGCGGGGCGCCAAGCCCGGCGGGAACCTCGGGGAGGGGCTCGACGTCGGACTGGCGGCGCAGGCGGTTGCGCCAGCCGACGGCGATGAGGGTAAGCGCGACGCCGATCAGGACGAGGGTGAAGAGCAGGGAAAGGTCCTTGACCGTCATGGGCGGAGGCCCGCCGGTCCGGCGTCGACGGCGTCGACCGGCCACCGGTACGGGGTGTTGAGTTTTCCGTCGAGAACGGTCGGGTGGCCCTTGAAGAACGTCGCCACTACCTTCCCTGGCAGTTCCCGGCCGGCAAACGGAGAGTTACGGCCCATGGTTGCCATCTTAGAAGGGTCCACGGTCCAGCGCGCAGCCGCGTCCACGAGTATGACGTTGGCGGGCTCACCGGCCTCGAGCGGGCGGCCCTGGTCCCGGACCCGGCCGATGGCGGCCGGCGCCGTGGAGGTCACGCGGGCAAAGTCTTCCCAGCCCATCAGGCCGGTTTCGATCATGGTGTGCTGCACCACGGACAGCGCGGTTTCCAGCCCGGTCATGCCCATGGCCGCCTGCGCCCACTCGCATTCCTTGTGTTCGCTCGGGTGCGGGGCGTGGTCGGTGCCGACGACGTCGATCGTGCCGTCGGCCAGGGCGGCGCGGAGGGCCTGGACATCGGCGTCGGTGCGCAGCGGCGGGTTGACCTTGTAGACCGGGTCGTAGCTGCGGGCGAGCTCATCGGTGAGCCAGAGGTGGTGCGGGGTGACCTCGGCCGTGACGTTGACGCCGCGGGACTTGGCCCAGCGGATGATCTCCACGGACCCTGCCGTGGAGACGTGGCAAACGTGCAGGCGGGAGCCGACGTGCTGGGCCAGCAGCACGTCCCGGGCGATGATGCTCTCTTCGGCGACGGCCGGCCAGCCGGCCAGGCCCAGGACGGCGGAGACCTCGCCCTCGTTCATCTGGGCGCCGGCGGTGAGGCGGGGTTCCTGGGCGTGCTGGGCCACGACGCCGTCGAACGCCTTGACGTATTCGAGTGCGCGGCGCATCAGCACCGGATCGTGCACGCAGATGCCGTCGTCGGAGAACACCCGCACGTGCGCGCGGGAGTCGGCCATGGCGCCGAGTTCGGCGAGCTGCTCCCCCGCGAGTCCCACGGTCACGGCGCCCACCGGGCGGACGTCCACCCAGCCGGCGGTCCGGCCCAGGGTGAGGACTTGTTCGACGACGCCGGCGGTGTCCGCCACCGGGGTGCTGTTGGCCATCGCATGGACTGCCGTGTAGCCGCCCAGCGCGGCGGCGCGGGTGCCGGTTTCAACGGTTTCGGCGTCTTCGCGGCCGGGTTCGCGCAGATGGGTGTGGATGTCCACCATGCCCGGGAGCGCAATGAGGCCTGCGGCGTCAATTACCGTTGCGTCCCTCACCCCGGCGCTGTCGGCGTCCAACTGCCGGCCGCGGGCGGCGATCACGCCGTCCCGGATCAGCAGGTCCTCGGCTGCCCCGCCCAGGATCGCGGCGCCTCGGATGAGGTAGGCGCCGCTGTTGTCTGCGTGCTGTTGCTGTTCGGCCATCAGTGGCTCTCCTGGTGGGAATAAGTGAGGTTCGGATTGGCGGCGGGGGAGGTTGCGGCAGATACAGATACAGGTGCGGCGGCCGGTTCGCGGTTCTCCCCGGAAAGCAGCAGGTACAGCGCCGCCATGCGGATCGAGACGCCGTTGCGGACCTGCGCCAGCACGGTGGAGCGGGGCGAGTCGGCCGCGGCCGCGGAGATCTCCAGGCCGCGGTTCATCGGACCCGGGTGCATGATGATGGTGTCCTTGAGCCCGAGGCTGTCCAGGGCCCGGAGCCGGTTGTCGTCGAAGCCCCAGCGGCGCGAGTACTCGCGGGTGGTCGGGAAGAAGGACGCATTCATCCGTTCGCCCTGGACCCGGAGCATCATCATGGCGTCCACTCCCTGCGCGAGCGTCTCGTCGAGGTCGAAGCTGACGGCGCACGGCCATTTTTCGACGCCGATGGGCAGCAGCGTGGGCGGCGCGACGAGCGTGACCTCGGCGCCGAGGGTGCGCAGCAGCCAGACGTTGGAGCGGGCCACCCGGGAGTGCAGCACGTCGCCGGCGATGGCGACGCGCATGCCTGTGAGGTCCGCCCCGGCCGACGGCGTGCCGGCGAGCTTCGACCAGTGCCGGCGCATGGTGAACGCGTCCAGCAGCGCCTGGGTGGGGTGTTCGTGGGTGCCGTCGCCGGCGTTGATGACGGCGGCGTCGATCCAGTCGGTCGCAGCGAGCCGGTGCGGGGCGCCGGAGGCCCAGTGCCGGATAACCACCGCGTCGGCGCCCATCGCGGCGAGGGTCTGGGCGGTGTCCTTGAGTGACTCGCCCTTTGAGACGGAGGAGCCCTTCGCGGCGAAGTTGATGACGTCGGCGGAGAGCCGCTTGGCGGCGGCTTCGAAGGAGATCCGGGTGCGGGTGGAGTCCTCGAAGAACAGGTTGACCACGGTGCGCCCGCGCAGGGCGGGGAGCTTTTTGACTTCGCGCTCCCCCACGGCCGACATTTCCTCGGCGGTGTCCAGGATGCGGATGGCGTCATGCAGGCTCAGGTCTTCGGTGGAGAGCAGGTGCCTCATGCGGTGGCCTCGATGACCACTTCATTGATGGGGGCGCCGTCCACAGAGTCGGTTTCCTCGAGGCGGACGCGGACCTTCTCGGACGAGGACGTGGGCAGGTTCTTGCCGACGTGGTCCGCGCGGATGGGCAGTTCCCGGTGGCCGCGGTCGATCAGCACGGCCAGGCGGACAATCCGCGGGCGGCCGAGGTCGATGATGGCATCGAGGGCTGCCCTGATGGTGCGTCCGGAGTAAAGGACGTCGTCGATCAGCACAACAACTTTGTTGTCGATCCCGGTCCGCGGGAGCTGGGTGGGGTACGGCGGCCTGGTGGGCTGGTGCGAGAGGTCATCGCGGAACATGGTGACATCGAGCTGGCCGACTATCGCGGCGGCGTCCACGGTGGGGTCGGCGGCAGCGATCTTGGCGGCGAGGCGGACGGCCAGGGGATAGCCCCGGCGCGGGATGCCCAGCAGGACGAGGTCCTGGGAGCCCTTGTTGGCCTCGAGAATTTCATGGGCGATACGAGTGAGGGCGCGGTCGATGTCAGCCTGGTTGAGGACAACCCGGGTGAGCATCACCTTCGCCGGACCCGGTGCTGAGGGCACAGAAGTCAAAGCTCGTCTCCCCTTTCCCCGCCTCACGGGACGGAATTAAAAAAGGATTATTTGCTCTTTCAAATTACCACAGCGGGGCTGACGCCCCGTCGCCGCCGGAATGCGTTTAACCTCACACGGACATAGGCTCGGTTCCATGACGACGAACGAGCCGCGCCACCGGCATGACCACCCCGGCGCCTCCGGTGAGCGGCCGCTGCCCCAGCAGGCCAACCCGACGTGGCTGGGGCACGTCCAGCCGGCGGATTACCAGAGGGCCCCTGCCAACAGCCGCGGCCAGTTCGAGCCGGCATTCCCTCCCGCCCTTCCGGCGGTCGCGGGCGGCCGCCGTTCCGCCGGCGTTCTTGGCCTCGTGCTGGCCGGCGGATTCCTCGCGTTCATCAGCCTCTTCCTGGTCCTGCCCTTCCTCCTGGAAAGGACCGGAATCTCGGGCTTTGTCATTGGCTTCATCGCCTCCCTGATTCCGCTGGGCACCGTGTTGCTGACGGTGCGCTTCATCGACCGCTGGGAGCCTGAGCCCAAGCCGCTGCTGCTTTTCGCCTTTGCCTGGGGAGCTGTCGTCTCGATAGCGGTGACGATGCTGATCCAGCCCTATTTTTCATTGGTGGCGGGACCTGCCTCGGGACTGGACTATACGACGTTCGCGGTGACGGTCCAGGCGCCGGTGGTCGAGGAATTCGCCAAGTCCCTGGGGCTGCTGGTGCTCCTGCTCTTCGCCCCGAGGCACTTCAACGGACCGGTGGACGGCGTGGTGTTCGCCTTCACCATCGCGGCAGGCTTCGCGTTCACCGAGAACATCCTTTACTTCGGCCGCGCCATCGCCGAATCGTCCGACCCCGGCACGGACCTCGCGGTGGTGTTCTTCCTCCGCGGGGTCATGTCCCCCTTCGCCCACGCAATCTTCACGGGAACCACCGGCCTGATCATGGGCCTCGCCGCGACCCGCGGGCGGACCGGCCTGTCCGTGCTGGCGTTCGTCGTCGGCCTCGTCCCCGCGATGCTGCTGCACAGCGGCTGGAACAGCATGGGCCAGGACTTCCTGGCCCAGTATCTGCTGGTGCAGGTGCCGATCTTCGTGCTGGCGGTCCTGGTCATCGTGCTGCTGCGGGTGGCGGAGCGCAGGCTCACCCGCCAGCGGCTTATGGAATACGCGGCCGCGGGCTGGTTCACCACGGCCGAGGTGGAAATGCTGGCCACCGCCGCGGGCCGCCGTTCTGCGCTGCGCTGGGCAAAGTCCGTCGGGCGGGGCGCACAGATGAGGTCTTTGCTCGATGCAGCCACCCAGCTTGCCTTCACCCGGCAACGGATTCTCAGCGGCCGGGACGTGCCGGCGCACCAACGCGATGAGCAGCACCAGCTCGCCGAGATCGCCGCGCTCCGGGCCGCCGCCGTCGGCTAACGAAAGAACCCCGCCCAGGATGTCCTGGGCGGGGTTCTTTGCGGTGCGGGGTCTCAGGCCAGCAGCGAAGGCTTCAGCTGCTGCAACCGGCCCAGCAGGCCGTTGATGAACGACGGCGACTCGTCCGTGGAGAGCGTCTTGGCCAGGGCCACAGCTTCGCTGACTGCCACGCCGTCCGGGACGTCGTCGTTGTAGAGCAGTTCCCAGGTGCCGATCCGCAGGATGATGCGGTCCACGGAGGGCATGCGCTCCAGGGTCCAGCCCTGCGAATAGGTCTCGAGGAACTCGTCGATGGCCACCTGGTGCGACACCACGCCTTCGACAATTTCGAGGGTGTACGGGTTGACGATCTGGTCGGTCTGCTCGCGGCGGGACTTCAGGACGTCGAACGCCGAGGCAGAGCGCTGCTCGGCCTCAAAAAGCACATCGAGGGCCCGGTTCCGGGCCTTACCGCGCGCACTCACTAGTCGTTGACCCGGCCGAGGTAGCTGCCGTCGCGGGTGTCGACCTTGACCTTGGTGTTGTTCTCGACGAACAGCGGCACCTGGATCTCGTACCCGGTTTCGAGGGTGGCAGGCTTGGTGCCGGCCGAGGAGCGGTCGCCCTGCAGGCCCGGCTCGGTGTAGGTGATCTCGAGGACGACGCTCGGGGGCAGCTCGATGTAGAGCGGGTTGCCCTCGTGGATGGCGATGTTGACCATCTGGTTTTCGAGCATGAAGTTGGTGGCGTCGCCGACGGTGGCGGCCGAGACGGTGAGCTGGTCGAAGTCCGAGGTGTCCATGAAGACGAAGTCGGCGCCGTCCTGGTACAGGTACTGGTAGTCGCGGCGGTCCACGGTGGCGGTCTCAATCTTCAGTCCGGCATTGAAGGTCTTGTCGACGACCTTGCCGGACATCACGTTGCGCATCTTGGTGCGCACGAACGCGCCACCCTTGCCGGGCTTGACGTGCTGGAACTCGATGATGTTCCAAAGCTGGCCCTCAAGCTTAAGGACGGTTCCGTTCTTGATGTCGTTAGTGGTTGCCACTGTATCCTCTTAGTTTCTCTCTGGTTCCATCGGGCCGGTGCTATCGGCCAGACGTTCTATGCCGGGCCGGCATGCCAAGCGGCCCGCCAACGCGTATTTGTCAAAAATCCAAGATCTATTCTACCGGTTCCCGCGGACAGCTGGCTGACGGGGGCTCAGGACTGCTGTTCCAGCACGTCCCGCGCGCGCTGCAGCGCCACCGTGGACGCGTAGATCAGGGCCGCATCGGCGGACCCGGCCACGCGCAAATCCAGCGCCTTGGCGAAGGATTCGACGGCGGCGCCAACGTTCCCGCCGGCGAAGTAGGACCGGCCGAGGTGCTGGCGGACGGCCGCCTCCTCCAGGGTGCCCTGGGTCTCGGCGAGGAGCTGGCGGAACACCTCAACGGCCCGGTCGAACCGGTTCGAAACCCGGAGCACGTCCGCTTCGAAGATCCGCAGCCGGAGCGAGCCGGGGTCCTTGTAGCGCGCCTCGGCGAGGAGCTCGGCGGCTTCGCCCGCGTGCCCTTCGACGAGCCGGACCAGGATCCGGTCCCCGGGGTCGGTGGAGGCCGCCAACGCCTCGGCCAGGACCTCGTCATTGACGATCTGGGGCATCAGGGACTGCGGGTTGATCCGGACCCCGGGCAATCCCGCGTCCGGCCACTCGCTGGTGCCGCCCTTGATCATGTTCATCAGGAGGCAATCTCCTGGTAGGCGGCAAACAGCAGTGACGTGTCCGGGACGTCGAGGATGCCGGGCCTGCCGACGCCGTCGAGCACCACGAAACGCAGCAGGTCACCGCGGGACTTTTTGTCCCGCCGCATGCCGTCCAGGAGGGCCTGCCAGCGGTCGCGGCGGTACGTGATGGGAAGCCCCAGGCTTTCGAGGATGCTGCGGTGCCTGTCGGCGTCGGCGTCGCTGAGCCGGCCCACGCTGCGGGCGAGTTCGGCGGCGAACATCATGCCCACGGAGACGGCGGCGCCGTGGCGCCAGGAGTAGCGCTCGGCGAGTTCGATCGCGTGGCCCAGGGTGTGGCCGTAGTTCAGGAACTCGCGCCGGCCGGTTTCCTTCAGGTCCTCGGAGACTACCCGGGCCTTAACACTGATGGCTCGTTCAATCAGTTCCCGCAACAGGTCCGAGCGGGGATCGGAGACCGCGGACGGGTCCTTTTCGATCAGGTCCAGGATGGCCGGGTCGGCGATGAAGCCGCATTTGATGACCTCAGCCATGCCGGAGATGATCTCGTTCTTCGGCAGCGTCTCCAGCGTGTCGAGGTCCGCGAGGACGCCGGCGGGCGGGTGGAACGCGCCCACCAGGTTCTTGCCCTCGGCGGTGTTGATGCCGGTCTTGCCGCCGACCGAGGCGTCAACCATGCCCAGCAGGCTCGTGGGCATGTGGATGACCTTGACGCCGCGCAGCCAGGTCGCGGCGACAAAGCCGGCCAGGTCCGTCACGGCGCCCCCACCGACGGCGACGACGGCGTCGGAGCGGGTGAAGTCGTTCTGGCCCAGCACCTGCCAGCAGAAGGAGGCGACCTCGATGTGCTTGCCCTCTTCGGCGTCGGGGATTTCTGCGGTCAGTGCGGTGAAACCGGCGGCGGCCAGCTCTTCCCGGACGGTGTCCCCGGTAAGCCGAAGCGCCCGGGGGTGGATGACCAGGACGCGCTTGACGCGTTCACCCAGCAGGCCCGGCAGGCTTGCCAGGAGGCCACGGCCCACTACGACGTCGTAGTTCTCACCCGGCGTTTGTCCGGTGACTTTGATGACGGTTGATTCGGTACTCACTATTCAACTTCCTTTGTCGCCGCCGGGGTAGGCACGGCCGCGGTCTTCGACACGGTGTGCTCCCCCAGCGCATCTTCCAGCCGGTGGGCCAGCTCCGGCACGCTGCCGGTCCGGACATCGAGGACGAGGTCGGCGAGACGTTCGTAGACCGGCCGCCGGGTGGCGAACAAGGTCCGCCACCGGCCCATGGCGTCGCCGGCCAGGAGCGGCCGGCCCGAATTTCTGGCGATGCGTTCCGCCACAGTCTGGGCGTCGCACTCAAGGTAAACAACGGTACAGCGGCCCAGGAGCTGCTGCGTACCGGAGTCAAGGACAGCGCCGCCGCCGAGCGAGATGACGGTGGTGCTCCCCAGGGCTTCCTCAATGGCCTGCGCCACGGCCCGCGCCTCAAGCTCACGGAAGGCGTGCTCGCCCCGGCTGGCGAAGATCTCGGCGATCGTCCCGTGCTGGGCCACCACGAGGGCGTCGGTGTCCACGAAGGCGCACCCCAGGTGCTGCGCGAGCTGCTGTCCGATCGCCGATTTGCCCACGGCCATCGGTCCGATCAGCACCACCGGGCCAATGTGCGTTGCCGCGGCGGAGAGCCCGCCGGTGTTCCCGGCCGGCACTAGTGGCCGATCGAGTCCAGGGACGCCGGAATGCTGTCCAGGTAACCCTTGATGTTGCGGGCGGTCTCCTGTACGGAGTCACCGCCGAATTTTTCGGTGACGGCTTCGGCGATCACGAGGGCCACCATGGCCTCGGCGACGACGCCGGCGGCGGGGACGGCACAGACGTCGGAGCGCTGGTGGTGGGCCTTGGCCGCCTCCCCCGTGCTGACGTCGACCGTCTTGAGCGCGCGGGGCACGGTGGCGATCGGCTTCATGGCGGCACGGACGCGCAGGACATCGCCGATGCTCATGCCGCCCTCGATCCCGCCCGCGCGGTTTGATGTGCGGATGATCTTGCCGTCCGCGTCCTTGACGATCTCGTCGTGGGCGGCCGAGCCGCGGCGCGCCGCGGTACGGAAGCCGTCGCCGACCTCAACGCCCTTGATGGCCTGGATGCCCATCAGTGCCGCAGCCAGGCGCGAGTCGAGTCGCCGGTCCCAGTGGACGTAGCTGCCCAGTCCCGGCGGGAGCCCGTAGACAAGCACTTCCACGACGCCGCCGAGGGTTTCGCCTTCCTTGTGCGCGACGTCGACCTCGGCCACCATGGCGTCCGAGGTTTCGCGGTCGAAGCAGCGCAGCGGATCGGCGTCCAGGGCGATCACGTTGCCCGGGACCGGCAGCGGCCGGCCTTCCGGCACGGCAACGCTGGCGATGGACACGGTGTGGGAGACGAGTTCGATTCCGAGCTGCTTGAGGAACGCCGCGGCGACCGTGCCGAGCGCCACCCTCGTGGCCGTCTCGCGGGCGCTGGCGCGCTCCAGGACCGGGCGGGCCTCGTCGAAGCCGTATTTCTGCATTCCGGTGAAGTCGGCGTGGCCGGGCCGGGGCCGTGTCAGTGGGGCGTTCCGGGCCTGGTCGGCCAGGATTTCCGGCTCCACGGGATCGGAGGACATGATCTGTTCCCATTTGGGCCATTCGGTGTTGCCGACCTGGACGGCGACAGGGCCGCCCTGGGTCAGGCCGTGGCGGACTCCGCCGAGGATCGTGACCACGTCCTGCTCGAATTTCATCCGGGCGCCGCGGCCGTAGCCGAGCCGCCGGCGGGCCAGGGCCTCGCTGATGTGGGCGCTGGTGAGTTCCACACCGGCGGGCACGCCTTCAATTATTCCGACCAGTGCCGGGCCATGGGATTCTCCGGCAGTCAACCAACGCAACATACATTCCATCCTGCCATGTCGAGCGGTTAGAACACCCGTCGGGGCGCCCCGACTGCGTCACACATCACATCTATGACTCCGGCCGGGAGGGCCTCGCCCAGTCCGGTGAAGTGCCGGACCTGCTCCACCGCCTGGTAGATGAGCATTTCAAGTCCCGGGACCACCGTGCCGCCGGCTTCCTGCCAGACCGCGGCGATCCGGCTGGGCCACGGATCGTAGGCGACGTCCAGGAGGACGCCCGG
This sequence comes from Arthrobacter sp. P4_F10, assembly GCF_056401435.1. Lineage (NCBI taxonomy): Bacteria > Bacillati > Actinomycetota > Actinomycetes > Micrococcales > Micrococcaceae > Arthrobacter > Arthrobacter sp. P4_F10. Next base: position 14,111 of record NZ_JBFUJJ010000028.1, on the reverse strand, counting down.
GCGGCCCGAGCCGCCCGAGGGTGTTGTCCGCCGTCGTCCGGCGGCATCGTTCCGAGGCACGGATTCTGCCGGCGGGGCTGGCGGCTCTTGTGCCAGTTCCGCGGCAAGCGCATCTGCCAGTTCCACGGCAAGCGGGTCTGCCGCGCGGGGCGGCAGCGTGGAGATGACGACGTCGGCCGCGGCGACGGCGGCGGCCGCACCGGCGAGGGGAAGCACCTGGACGGGGAGCCCCACGGCGGCGGAGGCCGCGCGGGCTTCGGCGGCGCGGCTGGGATCGCGCACGAACACCTCGGCAGACACTGCGCCCAGTTCTTTGAGCGCAGCGATGGCAGCAGCCGCGGTCCCGCCGCCGCCGAGGACCACGGCGGTGGGCGCCGGGGCGGCCCCCGCGTGCCGGAGCGCATTGACGATCCCGGCGACGTCCGTGTTGTAGGCGACCAACCGCGTGTGGTCAGCTCTGCCGCCGCCGGATTCGAAGGCAACGGTGTTGACGACGCCGAGTGCGCGCCCCACTCCCCGGACCTCGTCCACTTCCGCCACCATGGCCGATTTCAGCGGCATCGTGACCGAGAGCCCGCGCCAGAAACCGTCAGCGCGCGCCTCAACCCTGACCTGCCGCATGAAATCCGGCAGGTCGGCCTCTGTCACGTCAATGGCGGAGTAGGCGATGTCCACGCCCAGGTGCGCGTAGGCGGCGCGGTGCAGCGCCGGCGACTTCGAATGGCTGATGGGATGCCCGAGGACGGCCGCCCGCAGCGTCATACGCAGCGTCCCGGGTTGGCCTCGCACCAGGCGTTGTACTGCTCCACGTATCCGTTGTGTTCGGCCAGGGTCTTGGAGAATTTGGTCTCCTTGGTGTCCAGGTTGATGGTGACCCAGTAGAGGTAGCTGTTGGTCTTGGGCTTGGCGGCGGCGTCAATGGCCGTCTTGCCGGGAGAGCCAATGGGCCCGACGGGCAGCCCCTGGTTGGCATAGGTGTTGTACCGGTTCGACTTGTCAGCCTTCTGGACCTCGTCGATGTGGAAGCTGCGGATGCCCAGGCCATAGGTGACCGTGGCATCGGACTGGATCAGCCCGTTCGTCTCGGTGTTGTTCGGCTTGAGGCGGTTGTAGATGGCGCCGGCGACGTCACCGTATTCGGCCTGGCCGCCTTCGGCCTGCACGATGCTCGCTACCGTCACGACGTCGTACTGTTTCGCGGCATCGGTGACCCCCTGGGCCTTGAGTTCATCCAGGGTGTTGCCTACGAGCTTCTGCAGAATGTCCTTGGCGGAGGTGCCCAACGGGAAGCGGTACTCCCCCGGCGCCAGGTAGCCCTCGAGGTTCTTGGCCTTCGCCGGGACGCCGAACTGGGCGGGCGCATCGCTGAGCGCCTTCAGCTCCGGAACCGAAATCCCGGTGCCCTCGGAAATCGCCTGCAGGGATTCGCTGATCCGCAGCCCGGCGCTGAGCGCAAAGTACATGACCTTGCCCTGGTCCTTGTTAAGCAGGACGTCCACGGCATCGGAGTTCTTCATTTCCTGGCGCATCGAGAACGTGCCGGGGTTCAGGGCACCGCCGGAAGCGGTGAATTCCTTGAGGAACGTGTCCGCGTTCGCCACGACCTTCTTTGACTGCAGCTCGGTGGCCACGGACCTCGGCCCGGCGCCGGGTGCGACCGTGATGGTGACGTCGCCGGTCCCCGGGCCCGGGTAATCGGCCACGGTGTCCATGCCCAGGAGGGGCTTGAGGAACTGCGCGCCAACGGCGATTGCGACGACGAAGACCGTCAGGGTAAGCACCAGGGCCAGGAAGCGGCGGCGGCGGCGGACCTTCTTGGACGGAACCTTGTCGTAGCGGACCGCTCCGGCCATCAGCTCGTGGCCGGGTTCGCTGTGATATTCGGCGTCCGGGTGGCCCTGTGCCAGGTGTTCGCCGGAGTCGTCGTAAACATGGTGAGCCTCGTCGTGGGGGTGAGGAGCATAGCCATCGTGGGGGCCGGCGCCATGCGCAACCGCGTCGTGGCGGGCGTCGTGGCCAAGCTGGCCTGCCGACGCATAGACGGCGTTCCCGTGGCCGGCGTCTTCGTGGACGGGCTCTGAGTGGATGGGGATCATCCGCGTGAAGTCGTCGCGGACGGGCTCTTCGTCGGCGGGAACGTCCTGCACTGTTTCCTCGTGCAGGGGCTCTTCGTGGACGGCTTCGTTGTGCACGGGCTCTTCGTGCACGGGCTCTTCGTGCACGGGCTCTTCGTGGACGGGCTCTTCGTGGACGGGCACTTCGTGCACGGGCTCTTCAGCTGCAGCGTCTTCGTGCACGGTCGGTGCTGCTTCGGGGAGTTCCGGGGCGGCCTGCGGCAGCTCTCCCTCCGGTGCCCGTGCCGGTGCCGGCGTCGGAACATCCTGTCCGGTCTCAAAAGCCTGCGGCGGGATCACGTTGTGTCCCTGCGTCGCCAGGAACTTTTCCCGGGCCCGGATTTCTTTGCGCGTCAGCGCTCGGTCAGCACCAATAGGGGCGTCACCGGAGGAGTCATCACTGTTGACCGGGCTCACTGTAGCCTTCCATGTTCTGAAGAGTGCGTCTGTACTGCCGGGTCGGTCTGTGCGCCGTCCCCGGTCGGCCCCGGCGCAGACTCCGCGTACACGCGGTTTCCGACCTCCGTTCCCCTGGCCTTTTGCATATCAAGCGCATGTTGCAGAATACCTGCCGCCGCAACCTGATCAACTACTGTACGGTGATTTCTGCTGCTCATGCCAGCTTCATGCAGGTTGCGGTGGGCGGTCACGGTGCTGAGCCGCTCGTCAATCAGCCGCACGGGCACGTCGGAGCCGGCACCCTGCAGAGCCCGGACAAGCAGTTGTGCATAATCTGCGGCCATCCTGGCCGAGGCGTGCTCTTCGCCCTTCATGGTGCGCGGCAGTCCCACGAAAATCTCCACGACGTCCAGCTCCTCCGCCAGGGCGGCCAGGATCCGAACGTCTGTGTTCTTTTTCACATTCCGCTGCAGCGTGCGCAACGGGGTCGCCAGGATTCCGTCGCGGTCGCAGACGGCCACGCCCACGCGGACCGTGCCGACGTCCACCCCGAGCTTCACGCCCCGGGGATAGACGCCGGCCACAGCAGCTTCAGACACGTGGGATCCGCTATCGCCGCGTAATGGCGTCCACGACGGCGCCGAGGGCAGCGCCAACCTTGGCGGCGTCCGTGCCGCCGCCCTGGGCGACGTCGTCCTTGCCGCCACCGCCGCCGCCGAGGATGCCCGCGGCGAGACGCACCAGGGCGCCCGCCTTGACTCCGGCTGCCCGGGCGGCTTCGTTGGTGGCGATCAGGATGACGGGACGGTCGTTGCTGACACCGGCCACCGCGACGGCGGCGGGCTCGGAACCGAGACGCGTCCGCAGGTCCAGGGCCAGGCCGCGCAGATCGTCCGCGCCGCTGACCTGGCCGGCGTCGTGTGCAATGACCTTGACGCCGGCGGCGTCCCTTGCGGTGCCAACCAGCTGGGCAGCGGCGGCCGTGAGCTGCTCCTTGCGCAGCCGCTCGAGTTCCTTTTCGGCCGTCTTGAGCTTGGTCAGAGTGCTGGAAATACGGTCCGCGAGCAGCCCGGAGGGAACTTTCAGCATTTCCGTGAGTTCGGTGACAAGGGCACGCTCGGCGGCCAGGTGCCGGAAGGCGTCCATGCCCACGAAGGCCTCGACACGGCGGTTTCCCGAGCCGACGGACTGTTCGCCGAGCAGGGACAGGCTGCCGATCAGCGAGGTGTTCTCGACGTGGGTGCCGCCGCAGAGTTCGCGGGACCAGGCGCCGTCGATCTCCACGACCCGCACCTCGTTGCCGTAGTTCTCGCCGAACAGCGCCATGGCGCCGAGCGCCTTGGCCTCGGCGAGCCCCATGATCTTAGTTTCCACCCGGAAGTTGTTGCGGATGGCGATGTTGGAGACTTCCTCGATCTCGGACCGGGTGGCGGCGCTCAGGCCCTCGCCCCAGGCGAAGTCGAAGCGCAGGTAGCCGGCCTTATTGAAGGAACCGCGCTGCAGGGCCTCCGGGCCAAGGATCTGGTGCAGGGCCGCGTGCACAATGTGCGTGCCCGTGTGGGCCTGCTCGGCGGCGTGGCGGCGTTCCCGGTCCACGGCGGCCTGAACCAGCGAATCGGACCCGATTTCGCCTTCGCGGACAATCGCCTTGTGCACGCTCAGGCCCTTGACGGGGCGCTGGACGTCCAGGACCTCGACGACGAAGCCGTCGCCGGTGATCAGCCCGGTGTCGGCGGCCTGGCCGCCGGCCTCGGCGTAGAACGGCGTCTCGGCCAGGACCAGTTCGATTTCGTCGCCCGTGGAGGCCTGGGCGACTTTCCTGCCGCCGGACAGGATGCCGCGGACCTTGGACTCGCCCTGGAGTTCGGTGTAGCCGGTGAAGACGGTCTCGCCGGCGGACAGCAGCTCCTGGAACGCGCTGAGGTCAGCGTGCGAACCCTTCTTGCCCTTGGCATCGGCCTGGGCACGCTGGCGCTGTTCGAGCATGAGCTTGCGGAACTCGGGCTCGTCGACTTTCAGCCCGGCTTCCTCAGCCATTTCCAGAGTGAGGTCGATCGGGAAGCCGTAAGTGTCATGCAGGGCAAAGGCGTCGGCGCCGGAGAGCGGCTGGTTGGCGGCCTTGGACTCCTTGACCGCGTCCTCGAGCCGGGCGGTGCCGGAGGCGATGGTGCGCAGGAAGGCCTTCTCTTCGGCATAGGCGATCCGACTGATGCGCTCGAAGTCGGTCTCCACGATCGGGTAAACGCCCTTCATGGCGTCCCGCGAGGCCGGCAGCAGCTCGGGCAGGCAGGCCTTCTCGACGCCGAGCAGGCGCATGGAGCGCACGGCGCGCCGGATCAGGCGCCGCAGCACATAGCCGCGGCCTTCGTTGGAGGGGGTGACGCCGTCGGCGATCAGCATGAGGGCCGAGCGGATGTGGTCGGCAACGACGCGCATGCGGACATCGTCGGTGTGGTGCGGGTCCTCGGCGGACTCCGCCGAGGTGTACTCCCGGCCGGAAAGGGCCGCAGCGCGGTCGATCACGGGACGGACCTGGTCGGTCTCGTACATGTTCTCGACGTCCTGGAGGATCATCGCGAGCCGCTCCATGCCGAGGCCCGTGTCGATGTTCTTCTTGGGCAGCTCACCTGTGATGTCGAAATCCACCTTGGAGCGGACGTTGTCAATCTGGTACTGCATGAACACGAGGTTCCAGATCTCGACGTAGCGGTTTTCATCGGCGATGGGGCCGCCCTCGACGCCGTAGGAGGGGCCGCGGTCGTAGTAGATCTCCGAGCAGGGACCGGCCGGGCCGGGCTGGCCGGTGGACCAGTAGTTATCGGCCTTGCCCATCCGCTGGATCCGCTCGGCCGGCATGCCGGTGTTCTTCAGCCACAGCTGCTCGGCCTCGTCGTCCTCCTCGTAGACGGTGACCCAGAGCTTCTCCGGCGGCAGTCCGTACCCGCCGTCGTCCACGCCGGTGGTGAGGAGCTCCCATGCGAACTTGATGGCGTCTTCCTTGAAGTAGTCGCCAAAGGAGAAGTTGCCGCACATCTGGAAGAAGGTGCCGTGGCGGGCAGTCTTGCCCACTTCCTCGATGTCACCGGTCCGGATGCACTTCTGCACGCTGGTGGCCCGGGAGTAGGGGGCCTCCTCACGGGCCGTCAGGTACGGGATGAACGGGACCATGCCGGCCACGGTGAACAGCAGGGAGGGGTCGCTGGAGACCAGGGAGGCGGAGGGCACGGCGGTATGCCCCTTGCTGACAAAAAAGTCGATCCAGCGCTTGGTGATCTCCTGCGACTTCATGAGCTGATTTCTTACCCTTCAATATTCACTGCGTTATGTGGCCCGCGTCTGTGCTGAGCGGGACAAGCTGAGGACCGGCACGGATCCGGGCCCCGTCAATATGGGACTCGTTTTAGGTGGTGCCGGCGCGCCCGTGACGGGCACCCTACTTACTAATTCTCTCCCGGCTAGCGCCGGACCGCATCCCGGCGGGCGACGGCGCCGCCGGCAGCAATATCCGTTGCCGTCTCGATGCCGAGGGCCGAGCGGAGTTCGGCCTCCCGCTCGCCCATGCCTTCGCGGACGGCGTCGGCAAAGTCGAACAGGCCGTCAGCCAGCCGTCCCACTGCCCGGTTCAGGCCCTCGGGGCCGAGTGCGGACTGGGCTTCGGTGACCTTGCGGAAGGCGATGACGCCGATCGCGACGCCGATTCCCATCCAGATGATTCTGTTCATGTCAGGTTCTCCTGGAGGCTTAGCGGCTGCGCCGGCCGGTGGCGGTCTTTTTACGGGTGGAGAAGGCGGAGCGCACGCCGTAGCTGAAGGCGGCCACCTTGATCAGCGGCGAGCCGACAGTGGCGGCCATGAGCGAGGACAGCGCCGAGATGTTGGCGGAGGCGTCCGAGACGTTGGAGGCGATGCCATCAACCTTCTTCAGCTGCTCGTTGGTGGTGGTCACCGTGGCAGTGACTTCGTCCATGAGCGGGGTGGCGCCGTCGCTGATAGAGCGGATGGAGGTCCGCACTTCATCGAACACTCCCCCGAGCTTCAGGATCGGCACGGCGAGCAGCAGGACCAGCAGTGCAAACACTCCAGCCGCGATCAGGCCGGCAATATCGCCACCAGACATAGACACTCATCTCCTTGAACTGCAGTGGATACCTGCTTGTTGCGTCGGGTTCCGACGGTTTCAGCCGGCGGTCAGAACCGGCTCCCGGGGAACTCCCCCAAGTACCTTACATACAAAGAAGCCCGCGGCGCTTGCCACGGGCTTCTTTGTAGGTGGTGCCTTTGGAATTAGCGTGCGTAGAATTCCACGACGAGCTGCTCTTCGCAGGTCACGGGGATCTCGGAACGCTTCGGGCGGCGCACCAGGCGGGCCTGCAGGGCGTCAAGCTTGACGTCCAGGTACGCCGGAACGATCGGCAGGACGTCGCGGTGAGCGCCGGCTGCTGCAACCTGGAACGGAGGCATGGTCTCGCTGCGGCTGTGGACGTGGACCAGCTGGCCCTCGCCGACGCGGAAAGACGGGCGGTCAACGCGGATGCCGTCAACGAGGATGTGGCGGTGCACAACCAGCTGGCGGGCCTGGGCGATGGTGCGGGCGAAGCCGGCACGCAGAACGAGGGCGTCGAGACGCATTTCGAGCAGTTCGATCAGGTTTTCACCGGTCAGGCCCTTGGTGCGGCGTGCTTCTTCGAAGGCACGGGTCATCTGGGCTTCGCGGATGCCGTACTGGGCGCGCAGACGCTGCTTTTCGCGCAGACGTACGGCGTAGTCGGAGTCCTGCTTCTTGCGGGCACGGCCATGCTCACCGGGGCCGTACGGGCGGCGCTCCATGTACTTGGCGGCCTTGGGGGTCAGAGCGATGCCGAGTGCACGCGAAAGGCGTGCGGTACGGCGAGCACGAGTGTTGTTAGCCACTTGTGTCCTTCCAATATCTGCGGTGTGTCAGTGTTACTGGCCTCCACGATGGAGAGCATCGGCCAACCGCTGCCTTTTGCTACTGGGCACAGGGCAACCCTCATCAAATGCGAAGTTTCAATGGATTGTGCGTCCGTGCCTTGCCAGACAACGAACCAGCCTACCAGATCCGGCCGATGGACCGAAGTCAGATCCGGGCGTGCACGCCCCGGGCACCGCTGCGCCCGAAGGACGCCGCACCGAGGAATTCCACGGCCACGAACGGTTTCGGGCCCACCACCCATTCGTCGTGACCTGGCGGAATCGCGTAGGTGTCGTTGGCGTGAATCGTGGAGTGCAGCCCTTCGGCCGTTTCGACTTCCATTTCTCCGGAAATGCAGAAACCGAGATGGTGGTGCAGGCAGACGTCGGTGTGCTCATAGGGCCGGGTGTTTTCCGACCACCGCCAGCCCGGGCCCAGGATCAGTCGGGCCACCGAGTAGTCGTTCACTGTGCAGAGGTCGAATTCGGCCTTGTCCGGGCACCGTTTCTTGTCCGGCACATCGAAGGATTTCACTGCCATGGCTGTAACGAAGTTGATACTCATGGGACACTACCTGGGGACGGGGCGGGGACGCTCGCGCTGGATGACCTGGAATGGAGCGAAGTCGGCTGCCGTTCCGGGGTCCGGATAGCGAGAGCCGGCGATGTGAACGCGCTGTCCCCTGCGCCGCACGGACGGCCAGCAGATCAATGCTGACGTAATTCCACGTTAGACCTCTTGGGCCCCATGTCAACGGCGGATTCCGGCGCTGCAGGCCGCGGCGGACCAGCCGCTGGTCACAGGCCGGTCACGTGCCGCGGATGATCCTCCGAAGCCGCTCGAGCCGGGTGGCGATGTCGCGTTCGGCTCCGTTGGCGGTGGGCTCGTAATAGTTGCGACCGACGAGGTCGTCCGGCGGGTACTGCTGGGTGGCCACGGCATGCGGGGCATCGTGGGCGTACTTGTAGCCCTTGCCATGACCCAATTGCTTTGAGCCGGGGTAGTGGGCATCGCGCAGGTGGGCCGGGATGCCGTTCCCGAGCCCGGCCCGGACGTCAGCGATCGCCTGGTTGATCCCCATGTACGCGGCGTTGGACTTCGGCGCGGTGGCCAGATGCACCACGGCCTCGGCGAGGATGATGCGGCCTTCCGGCATGCCGATCAGCTGCACGGCCTGGGCCGCCGCGACGGCGGTCTGCAGCGCCGTCGGGTCCGCCATGCCGACGTCCTCGGCTGCGGAGATCACGATCCGGCGCGCCACGAACCGGGGGTCCTCACCGGCCTCCAGCATCCGGGCGAGATAGTGCAGGGCGGCGTCGACGTCGGAGCCCCTGATCGACTTGATGAACGCGCTGGCGACGTCGTAATGCTGGTCCCCGGCCCGGTCGTAGCGGACGGAGGCGACATCCAGGGCCCGCTCCGTGTGCCGCAGCTGGATCGTGACGGGCTCCGCCGTTCCTGCGCGGGAGTCTGTGCCGGTATCGGCTGCGACTGTGCCGGTATCAACTGCGACCGTGCCGGTATCAACTGCGTCGATGTCATCCGCGTCTCCGAACGCGACGCCGGCGGCCGCTTCCAGGGCAGTCAGGGCGCGGCGGGCGTCGCCGCCGGAGAGCCGGACAAGGTGCGCCAGTGCGTCGGCGCTGAGTTCGGCCTTCCCGTTCAGTCCGCGGACATCCGAAACGGCCCGCTGCAGCAGCGCCTCGACGTCGGCGTCGGTGAGAGGTTTCAGGGTCAGCAGCAGCGAGCGGGACAGCAGCGGGGACACAACGGAGAACGACGGGTTTTCGGTGGTGGCCGCCACCAGCACCACCCAGCGGTTCTCGACGCCGGGAAGCAGCGCGTCCTGCTGGGCCTTGTTGAAGCGGTGGATCTCATCGAGAAAGAGGACGGTGGTGGTCTTGAAGAGGTCGCGCGCGGTCAGGGCCTCATCCATCACGCGGCGGACGTCCTTGACGCCGGCGGTGATGGCGGAGAGCTCGACGAATTTCCGGCCGGGACCCTTGGCAATGACGTGGGCAAGGGTGGTCTTGCCGGTGCCGGGAGGACCCCAGAGAATCACCGAACTCGGGCCCGCAGGGCCGGTCGCATCGGAGCCGGCGGCCAGCTGGCGCAGCGGGGAGCCCTGGCCGAGCAGGTGCTGCTGGCCAACGACGTCATCGAGGGTGCGCGGCCGCATCCGGACGGCGAGCGGGCTCCGCGGCGAGGCTGACCCGGCGCCAGACCGGGCTCGGCTCCGGGCTTGGCCGGAATCGTCCGCGCCGCCGTCGGCAGCACCGTCGGCTACGCCGAGGTCGTCGCTTCCGTCGGCGTTGTCCCGCCCTGCGCCAAAGAGATCATCCACATAGATAGGCTACTTCTAGTTCCTGCCCGCCTTGTCACCATCGCCCCCGCAACGGAGAACCTGCCATGCCCAGCCCCGAGACCCGTGTGGCCTTCGTCTCCGGCGGCCGGCTGCCTGGCTGGGTGGACCGCTTCGCCGCGAGCCATGGCGCACTGGTGGAGGAGGAGCTCGACGCCGGCTTGCAGCTGCGCGCCGCGGACGGCGCCGTGGCAGTGCTGCGGGCGCCTTGGCCCGTGGACGGCCGGCCCGGGAGCGGCCAGGACGCCCTTTCGCGGCTGGCCTCGCTGGCCGGGCAACCCCGGAGCATCGGCGCCGTACTGGTCCGGCGCGGCGGATATTCGGTGGCTGTGGTCAGCGCCGGCGCCGTGCTGGCGTCCAAGACCGGCACCCGCCACGTCCAGTCCCGGACGGCCGCCGGCGGCTGGTCCCAGCAGCGGTTTGCCCGGCGGCGCGCCAACCAGGCAGATGCCCTCGTGGAAGCCGTCGCCGAGCACGCCGGAAGGATCTTCGCGGGGCACCGGGTCGAATACCTCGCGGCGGGCGGCGACCGGACGCTGGCGGACCAGGTGCTCGCCGAACCCGCCCTGAAACGCTACGCCGGCCTGGCACGGCTCGCGTTCCTGGACGTCCCGGATCCGCGCGCAGCGGTCCTGAAGAAAGCTGCCGCGGAGCTGTGCTCGGTGCGGATCCTGGTGACCGACCCGGCGGCGTAGGAACGGCCGCCGTTCCATCCCCCAATGTATGCAGATGGAACGACGGCCTCCTCGCTATCCGGCTGCCGGAAGCGGCGGCTACTCTTCCGGCGCCAGAGTGACGGTGACGCCGTCGAGGTCCTGGCTGAAGTCGAGCTGGCAGGAGAGCCTGGAGCCGCATTCCTGGTAGCCCTCGGCCTCGGCCAGCAACTCGAGTTCGTCCTCGCTGCGTTCGGCCAGGGTGTCAAAGACCTCCTTTTCCAGGAAGACGTGGCATGTGGCACAGGAGGCCGTGCCGCCGCAGGATGCCAGGACCGGGAGGTCGTTGTCGCGGAGGGCCTCCATCAATGTCTGGTCCGGCTCCCATTCGAGGTCGTGCGTGGACCCCTCGCGGTCGATGACGGTGAGTTTGTTGTTGCTCATGGTGGTTCCTTAGTTTTCAGGCAGCTGCGAACACAGCGGCGGTCAGTGGAGTGCCGGGATCGGCGGCGAGCAACGGGTCAATCCGCGCTTTCTGGGCTATCAGTTTCTTGGCCGGCCGGAAGTCAGCCAGGCCTGCGATGGTGTCGACGGCGGCGAGGCACCCGTCCCGGAGATAGACAACCGAGAACTTGCCGTCAGCCGGGGCGCCTCGCACGATCACCTCGTCATCGGCGCGGCGGACCCCGGCCGTCTGTAGCCGGACACCGTGCTGTACTGTCCAGAACCACGGGATTTCCGTCTCCGCGGCGTCCTGCCCGGTGATGTCCGCGGCCACCTGGTCAGCCTGCGCCATCGCGTTCTGGATGCATTCGAGGCGCTGGCTGGTGCCGTCGATAGTGCTGGTGAAGCGAGTGACGTCACCCGTGGCATAGATGTCCGGAACGGAGGTCCGCCCATGCCCGTCCACGAGGATGCCGTCCTGGCAGAGAAGTCCGGCGTCAGCGGCGAGTTCCTGGTTGGGCACAACGCCGATGCCGGCGAGGACGACGTCGGCCGGGTAGGAGGTGCCGTCGGCGGTGACGACCCGCTCGGCCCGATCGACCCCTTCGATGGCGGTGACCGCTGCACCGAAGACGAACCGGACGCCGTTTTGCTCGTGAAGTTGCTCGAAGAAGCGGGATACGGGTTCGGAGGTCACACGGCTCATCACGCGGTCCTGGAATTCGAGTACGGTGACCCCGCAGCCCTTGGCGGAAGCGGCGGCCGCGACTTCCAGCCCGATGTAACCGGCGCCGATGATGGCAACCCGGGCGCCTGGGACGAGCGCCAGCTTGAGTTCAAGGGCGTCATCCCGGGTCCGCAGGGCCTGCACTCCGGGAAGGCGGGCCCCGGGGACCGTCAGGGACCTGGCGCGCGAACCGGTGGCTATGACGAGGCGATGGTAGCCCAGGCGGCTGCCGTCGGACAGCTGGACGGTCCGGCCGGCGGGGTCGATGGCGTCGACAGCGAGCCCTGCCCGCCGGCCAATGCGTTTGTCCTGGTAGAACTTCTCTTTGCGCAGCACGGTGGACTCATCCGGGGCGCCTGCCTTCAGGAGCTCTTTGGATAGTGGAGGGCGTTCGTAGGGCGTCTCCTTTTCGGCTTCGAGCAGCAGGATGTCCCCGTCCCAGCCGCGGGTGCGCAGTCCTGCGGCCACCGCGACACCGGAGTGGCCGGCGCCAACGATGATGATTGGATTCAGGTGGTTCTCTGTGGGCTGCTGACTAGGCATTGAAGATCTCCAGCTCCACGTAGAGGTGTTCCGGGCCTGAGTTGGTCAGGTTGTTGCCCCGGACGTATTCGATCGGTTTGTCCTTGTTGAGGGTCAGGGAGCCAAGCTTTGAGGCGAGGAGTTCCACAGTCACCACGGTTTCCAGTCTGGCCAGCGGGGCGCCGAGGCAGCTGTGCACACCGTGGCCGAAGCCGAGGTGGCCGTCGGTGTTGCGGTCGATGTTGAAGGTCTCGCCGTCGGGGTACTTGGCGCTGTCGCGGTTCGCGGCGGCCGGCAGCAGCCGGACGATGGCGCCGGCAGGGATGCACACGCCGGCGACCTCGACGTCTTCGGTTGTGATCCGGCTGGCGCGCTGCACCGTTCCGCGGAAGCGTGCCAGTTCCTCGACGAACAGGTWCGCATCGGCGGGGTTCTGCCGGATCCGGTCCAGCAGTTCGGGCTGTTCGCTGAAGACCCGGAATGCGTTGGCCAGCAGGATGGTGGTGGTGTCGTGGCCGGCAACGAAGACGAAGGCGCAGAGTTCCTTGGCTTCCTTCTCGCTGAGCAGGCCGTCCTTCCACATCCGGGCGATGTGGCCGCCCACGGACTCGTTTCCCTCCACGTAGAGGCGCTCCATGGTGTCTTTCAAATACGCGAAGAACTCGAAAGTGCTCTGTTCGTCGGTGCCCGTGCCTTGCGCGTTGCGGGCCAACCGGCCGAAGTAGCTGAAGGTCTCGTCGGACCAGAACTTCATCTTCTCGAAGTCCGACGCCGGGACGTCCAGCAGGGCACTGATGGTGGACATGCTCAGCGGGATCGCGTAATCGTCGACGGCGTCGCCGCCGCCGGCCGCGATCATCGGGTCCAGATACTTGTGGGCGTTCTCGCGGACCCGTTCCTCGAAGCGGGCGATCGCCTTGGGGGTGAAGGCCTGCGCAACGACCTGGCGCAGCCGGGTGTGGTTCGGGGCATCGAACAAGGTCAGAAAGGTCAGCGGCACCGGGTCCACGACCTGGGAGGAGAAGACCTTGGGGGCGCGCATGGCTTTGCGCACGTCGTCGTAGCGGGTGATGAACCAGACATCCGATACCGGTGAGGCGGCCCGGAGGACCGGGGCGTTGTCGCGCATCCATGCGTAGTGCGCGTATGGGTCCCCCTGCGTTCCGTCGTCGACGACCTTGAACGGTGCCATGCCATCCGGCCACGCGAGGTCATGGGAGTATGGGGGCAGTTCGGCCGGCCCGGAGGGAGACTCTGCTACGGGCGATAGTTCTGTGGTGGCGGCAGACATCGTTGTCCTTCTTTCGTGCGTGACTGTTCCGGGTGAATTCCCTGGATGAGTCGACGTGATCCACGTCTCACTCAAGAGTGCCCACGGGCCCCGCGTCGGCCCCATAGGGCTTCCGTTCATCGGTTGTGAAAGTCGCCCGGCAGCTCTTGTCCGCAGGCGAGGGCGATTGTCAGCGGCAGGGCTGCGGGCCACCAAAGAAGTTCGATTACCGCACTGAACCGGCACGCAACTGGTCGGTCAGGCGGATTGATACACGACGCATTCCCGGATCGGGTCGTCGAGGGGTGCTGACCAGCCCGGATCGTCCGTGTCCACCGACGGTAGTGGGTGCGCGGCGGTGAATTGGTGCCATTCCGGGAAGGGGTCCGGGGGCAGGTCCGGTTCGGGACCTTGGCCGGGATCCCGGCCGGTTTCCTGGCCGGGTTCCTGGCCGGGGTGCCCGATGAATGCCGGGTCCGGACGAAGTCCTGGACCCGTGGGCAGGCTGCGGTCCGGGAGCGTGTCTGCGGCCGGGATATTGCGTGGCCAGCGGGGCGGTTCCCAGTCCTGGTGCTCGCTGGGGTAGTGCCGGCCGGACGGTGAAATCCAGCCCGGCGGGTGGTCCTTGCCGGCCCGGGTGGGTTGCCAGGCGGAGCCGTGTTTGAGCCGGTGGTGTCTGGGGCAGGGC
>NZ_JBFUJJ010000027.1:0-42432 GCF_056401435.1 Arthrobacter sp. P4_F10 | reverse complement strand
GCGGTTGCGCGAGGAAGGGTTCACCGGATCGCTGACTCTGGTCGGCGAAGAGCCGCACGAGCCCTACGACCGGCCCCCGCTGTCCAAACAGGTCTTGGCCGGGTCGGCACCCTTGGAAGACACTTCCCTGCCACGCCGCCGGGACATCCGCGCCACTTGGCGGCTGGGCATGGCGGCGACCGGGCTGGATCTGGCTGCGAAGCAGCTCCACCTTGCCGACGGCGATCGAATCGGATTCGACAAGCTGTTGATCGCCACCGGCCTGCGGGCACGCCCATGGCCTAACCCTGTCGAGGCGGCCCTCGCAGGAGTGATGACATTGCGCACCCGGGAGGACGCCGCAACCCTGCGACAGCACCTCGCGGGGCGTCCGCGTCGGGTGCTGGTCATCGGCGCCGGGTTCATCGGTTGCGAGGTCGCGTCCGTGTGCCGGGAACTCGGCCTGACGGTCACGGTGGCAGAAGCTGGCCCGGCTCCGCTCGTCGCTGCCCTTGGCGCGGTGATCGGCGCAGTCGCCGGGGAACTGCAGCTCGAGAATGGCGTGGACCTGCGGTGCGGCGTCCGCGTCCTGGCCCTTGAGGGTGATGCCAGCGGACAGCTGCGCCGGGCCATTCTGTCCGACGGCACAACGCTTGAGGTGGATGTGGCGGTCGCCGCGCTGGGCTCCGTCCGCAATGTCGAATGGCTCGCAGATTCCGGCCTGGCGTGCGGCGTATGGGGCGTCGCCTGCGACGCCGGCTGCCGAGCGTTCGACGCAAACGGGTTGGTCACCGATGACGTGTTTGTCGCCGGCGACATAGCGCGCGCCCCGCAGCCGATGTACGGCTATCAATACCTTGCCGTCGAGCACTGGGGGAACGCCATCTCCCAGGCCGAGGTCGCGGCACACAACATGGTCAGCGGCGAGACCGAACGGTGGCCCCACTTGGAGGTGCCGAAATTCTGGTCAGTCCAGTTCGGCACCGAAATAAAGAGCGTCGGGGTACCCTCGGTCGCCGATGAGGTAGCCATCGTCCAAGGATCGGTGGACACGCGGCGATTCCTGGCCGTCTATGGCTACAAGGGCCGCATCGTGGCGGCGGTCGCCTTCAACCAGAACAAGTGGCTCGACTTCTACGAGCCGCTGATCGAGCAGGCCGCACCCTTCCCGCCGGCGTTCCACCACATCGATGAGTCAGACCAAGCCCGGCCCTTGCCGGCCGGGTTCAAGCCCGCGGTCAGCCCCACCCAGGACGCGACGGTCGTTGTGACCGGCCACGATCCCAATGAACGCCGCGCCAGACTGACCAACACCGCGGCCGGTGAAACGCCTTCACGGAGACCCACAGGCACCGCCCCCCGATCGAAGGAGCCTTCACCATGACCCAGGCCAGCATCTGGGAGCGAATCCTCGACTTCTCCAACCGGGCTAACCCCTACCCGTTTTACGACGAGCTCCGCAGGACCCCCGTGACGCGGCTTCCGGACGGAAGCTACCTCGTAAGCACCTACGCGGAGATCGCCGCCCTGCTGCACGACCCGAGGGTCAGTTCCGACATCAACCGCAACCCGGCTGCCGCTGCTGCGGGCGCCACTGCCGGGGACGACGGGGAAGGTCCGGGCATGTCTCCGACTTTCCTCAGCATGGATCCTCCTGATCACGACAAGTTTCGACGGATCACCATGCGCCACTTCGGACCGCCTACGACGCCGGGCAGGGTCGCCGGGATGGAGGCGAGGATGGCGGAAATTGTCACCGCCTTGGTCGACAACATGACGGCCCACTCCCGGATCGACGTCGTCGATGATCTGGCGTATCCGCTGCCCGTCACGGTGATCTGCGAATTGCTTGGGGTGCCACCGGGCGACGAACAGCGCTTCCGGGTCTGGGTGGACGTAGCCCTGCAATCCACGGATCCCGGACTCGATCCCGAAACACAGCAAGAAAAGAGGGCCGAGGCTGGCAAAGAACTGCGCGCATTCATGGAGGAACTGGTCGAAGCCCACCGGCGGACACCGGGCCCGGACCTGCTCTCGGCGATGGCCGCCGATGACGGCCCGGAAGGCCGCATGCCGGACGAACAACTGGTGAGCACCGGGCTTCTTCTGCTCATCGCCGGACATGAAACCACCGTGAACCTCATCGCCAACGGCGCACTGACGTTGCTCCGCCACCCGGCCGAACTCCAACGGCTACGCAACGATCCTGACCTTGCCATCCCGATGGTCGAGGAATTGCTCCGCTACGAGCCGCCCGTCCATTTCGTCCCCTTCCGCACAGCCCTTGACGACATCGACATCGCCGGCACCACYATCCCCGCCGGCGCCAGCCTCACATTGGTCCTGGCCTCAGGGAACCGTGACCCCGCCCATGTCACCGACCCCGACCTCTTCATCCCGGACCGGCGCAACAACCAACACCTCGGCTTCGGCGGCGGCATCCACCTCTGCTTCGGCGCACCCCTGGCCCGGCTCGAAGCCCAGATCGCCCTCACCGCTTTCGCCACCCGGCTCGAGAACCCGCGGCTGGTCTCCTATCCTCCCCCATACCGGCCGAGCCCGTTCCTCCGCGGTCCCTCGCATCTCCTGATCGACATCGACGGCATCGCCGCTCGTCAATAGTCAACAGCGAAGCATGCCGTCGACGAGGGAGGCGGCGGCGCGGAAGTGAAGCTTGCCGGGGTATCGGAGTTGGGCCGGTCCGGCTTGAGTTACCTGGCCAGGGAATCTTACGACTGCTGCAGAAGCCTCCACGGGAGCCCCTCGCCGTCTGCGTTAGCCTCGAAACAGCCTCTTGCACGCGGGTTCATGGATCCCGTGGCCGTTCGCCGGGGAAAACGATTCCGAGCTGGTTCCTGATGGCATCGGCGACTGCCATGGTTCGGATGGATTCGGCCAGCGGCCGCTGCGGGACTTCCAGCTGCCCTGCCACAATGGCACGGGCGACGGCGGCGGCCTCGTAGTGCAGGCCCTCAAAGTGCGCTCCGGCCGGCTCCTCATAAGCCAGCCGGGTTCCGTCCGGAAAGCGGACGCTGAAGTTGCCTGGCATGTTGAAGGGACCGTCAATGGTCAGTGAAGCCTCCGTGCCCACGATGGTGGCCGACGTCGGCGTGAAATTGTGCAGCTGCGTGTTCATCACGGCCTGGCGTCCGCCGGCAAAGGACATCACCGCTGAAAGCTGGGCATTGACTCCGGATTCGTGCGGTTCACCGAGCGCCAGGAGACGGTCCGGTTCGCCGAGGATGGACGTGATGAGCGAAAGCGGATAGGTTCCCAGATCCAGCAGAGGCCCGCCGGCCAGGGCCGGGTCGAAAATCCGGTGGCTGCGGTCGAAATACTCACCGTATTCAGCGAAGACCGTCGTGAGGTCCCCGAGAATTCCGGTGTCGAGCACTTGCCGGATGACGTCGAACTTGGGCAGGAAGAATGTCCACATGGCTTCGGCGGCGAAGAGGCCGGCCGCGGCTGCCCGGCTGGCGATGCCTGCCGCCTGTTCGCGGTTGATGCCGATCGGCTTCTCGATCAGGACATGCTTGCCGGCGTCGAGCGCGACGAGGGCAGCCTGGTAGTGGAAATTGTGCGGCGTGGCCACATAGATGATGTCGACGTCGGCGGCCGCCAGCTCCTCATAGCTGCCAAAGGCTGCAGGGATGCTGTGCCGTCCGGCAAATATTTCGGAGCGGTCCAGCGAGCGGGATCCGATCGCGGCAATCACCTGCGAGGTGTGCGCCTGGACGGATTCCGTGAAGCGTTCCGCAATCCAGCCCGGCCCCATGATCCCCCAGCGCAGCGGAGGCGCGTCGCGGGGGTCCGGAACCCGGGACGCTGGCAGCGAGCGGTTACCGGTCATGTTAGATCCGCCTTAGTGTCGATATCGATTTTCACGAAAGGCGTAGTCTCCTTCGCCTACTTTGTCCTGACATAATAACAAGTCCGATTCACGTCAGACAAGCCCCGCGGCGCCCGAAGTTCCAGGAAACTGCTGCATCGCAGGCATCGCTTCCCCACGCGGCGCCGTGCCACTTCGCCCTGCACGTGCACCAGGGACGTCCATCGCGGCGCGCCTATTCCTACTTTGATCGAATGTCAGCACAAACTATTGACGGTTGCGTTAGAGCGCTCTAACGTTGAGTTCACGTGATCCAGCACACTCCGGGAACGCTCTCCAAATTCAAAGTCCGCCATTCAGGTCGGCCGAATCGAGGAAGTCAACAATGTCGTTGCACACAGCAAGCTCGCCCGCATCGGGCTCAAAACATCGCGGATATCTCGCGCGTCTCACTGTCATCTCCACACTTGGCGGACTCCTGTTCGGCTACGACACCGGTGTCATATCCGGTGCGCTGCTCTACATGCAGGACTCCCTGAGCATGAGCCCCGTAGAAGAGGCCACTGTCGTCAGCGCACTGCTGTTTCCCGGTGCCGCGGTCGGAGCGCTAAGCGGTGGCCGGCTCGCCGATAAGCTCGGACGGCGCGGCACGCTGCTTGTCTGCGCGCTGCTTTTCCTTCTCGGAGCGATAGGCTGCGCCATCGCGCCGACTGTGGGATTCATGGTGGTGGCCCGCGTCGTCCTCGGCCTAGGAGTCGGTGCCGCCGCCGTAACGTGCCCCCTCTACCTTGCAGAAATGGCGCCGGCGCATCTGCGCGGACGCATGGTCACGATCAATGAATTGATGATCGTGACCGGCCAGATGCTCGCTTTTGCCATCAACGCCCTCCTCGACGCCGTCATCCACGACACGGAGGTCTGGCGCATCATGCTTGGCGTTGCCTCCATCCCCGCCATTGCACTCCTGATCGGAATGCTCGTCCTGCCCGAATCGCCGCGCTGGTTCGCTATCCGTGACAGGTTCGACGACAGCCGGCGCATCCTCGACCTCAGCCGCAGCCCGGAGGAAGCCGATTTCGAGTACAAGGAAATCGTCGAGTCCGCGAATATGGCCCGCAATGAGCGCTCCAGTGCCTGGCGCGATCTGAAGAACAATCCCTGGATGCGTCGGCTCCTCTGGGTTGGCATYGGGCTCGCCGTGGCCCAGCAGGCAACGGGCATCAATACCGTGAACTACTACGCACCCACCATCCTCGAGCGCAGCGGTCTCGGCGTGAGCGCATCGCTCGTAGCTACCATCGCGGTCGGTGTGACGTCGGTGCTGATGACCGTCCTGGGCATCTGGCTGCTGGGCTTCATCGGGCGTCGCCGCATGCTGGTTATTGGCTTCTCCGGCGTCGTGGCTTCGCAGGCACTGCTCGCCGTCGTTTTCACGCTCCCCCAGTCGGACCTTGTCAGTTACACCATCCTGGCGGCGATGATGCTGTTCGTGGCCTTCGTGCAGTGCTTCATCGGAACCTGCGTGTGGCTATTGCTTTCCGAAATTTTCCCGCTGGCAATCCGCGGCTTCGCCATGGGCATTGCGGTGTTCGCACTCTGGACCGTGAACGCGGCGATCTCTTTCCTGTTCCCGATCCTGGTCGTCGCCCTGGGCTCAACCGGCACGTTCACCGTGTTCGTGCTGGTGAACATCCTGTCCCTGATCTTTGTGGCGAAATTTGTCCCGGAGACAAAGGGACAATCGCTGGAAGAGTTGGAGGTGCACTTCCGCACCGGAGGCATACCGATCATCGCGCCCCCCGCGGCGCCCGGCGAGAAGGCCGTAGCGCTGTAAGCCCACCGGTCCGGCTGGCACATGGCCGCCGCGGTCCTCGGCCGCGGCGGCCCAGCAGCAGCGGTGCCGGTTCCCGCACCCATGGGGGCGGCGGCCGGGAGCCGTTGCCCTTCCCGCGATACGCTAGCTGGCAGGAGGCCACTTGTCGGGGAATGCATTAAATCAACATGGAGCGGCCAGGCGCGCCACCATTGAGGATGTGGCGCGGGAAGCCGGCGTATCGCGGGCACTGGTGTCCCTGGTGCTCCAGGGTTCGCCAAAGGTAAGTCAACAAAAAAGAGAAGCCGTCGCCATCGCCATGGCTGCACTCGACTACCGGCCAAGCAACGCGGCCCGCTCACTTGCCAGCGGACGCACGCGAACAGTCGGAGTGCTGCTGGATGACCTTGCCAATCCGTGGTTCGTGGAGCTGCTCGACGGCATGCAGAGCATCTTCCGGGAGCAAAAGCTGAGGATGGTCCTCGGCGACTCCCAATATCTGGCCCGCCCTGGGGAAAGCCCGGTGTCCGCGTTCATGGAAATGCGCGTCGACGGACTCGTCATCGCCGGGGATCTCAACGCCGATGAAGATCTCACCCGTGCCACACTGCATACCCCAGCCGTCGTCGCCGGCACCCGCGCCTTCRACCTGCCGGCAGCGGACCGTGTCACCAACGACGACGCCGCCGGCGCCCGCATGGCCGTCGAACACCTCATTGGCCTCGGCCACAAAGACATTGCCTTCCTCACCGCCCCCACCGGATCCGCTAGGGTGCGGGCCGACTCCTACCGGGACACGATGACCCGCCACGGCCTGCAGGACAACATCCGGGTGGAGCCCACGGACATGAGCGAACACTCCGGCTTTGTGGCAATGCGCCGCCTTATCGACGGCGGCCGGACGCCCACGGCGGTCTTCGCCGCCAACGACATCCTTGCCGTCGGTGCGCTCTCGGCCGCCGACGATCACGGCATCAGCGTTCCTTCACAACTTTCACTCGTTGGATACGACAACACCTATCTCGCCGGGATACGGCACCTCTCCCTCACCACAGTCGACCCCGTCAGCCGGGACGTAGGCATCCGCGCCGCGGAGTTTCTCCTCGCCCGCATCGCCGACCGCTCCCTCCCGCCACGTACCGACGTGCTGACCCCGCGCCTCGTCGTTCGCAACAGCACCGCACACGCCTCCCGCGCCTAACGCCCGCGGCCACCACCCCAAGGCAGCGTGCAGCTCACCCCGTAGGAGCTGACTGCTCCCTGCCTCCCTGGCATTCCCGGGGTACGCGCCCCCCGGACGCCCGAGTGCCCTGGAACTGTTCAGGATCTGTTCAGAGGGCCATTGCTCCAGGATCTGGCTGGGACATCTGATCATTGCTAGCGTGGCGGAATGAACTCGTCGAAGACCCCCGCCGAGATCCTCAACATTGCCGGTAACGAGGTTCGCATCTCGAGTCCGGACAAGATGGTGTTCCCCGAGCCCGGGCTGACCAAGCTCGACTTGGTTCGCTACTACCTCGCCGTCGCGGATGGTGCGCTGCGGGGCGCCGGCGGACGACCCATGGTGCTCAAACGCTTCCCGAAGGGGATCGGCGCTGAGCCGTTCTTCCAGAAGCGCGTGCCTGAAAGCCACCCCGACTTCATCTACACGACGACGCTGCACTACGCGTCCGGGACGTCAGCCGAAGAGGCCGTCATCCGGGATGCTGCGGGCTTGGCGTGGGTGGTGAATCTTGGATGCCTGGACCTCAACCCGCACCCCGTGCGTGCCGAGGACCTCGAGCACCCCGACGAACTCCGGGTCGACCTCGACCCGATGCCGGGGGTCGACTGGCAGCAGATCGTTGATGTCGCGTATGTCGCACGGGAGGTTCTCGACGACGTCGGACTGGTGGGGTGGCCGAAGACGAGCGGTTCGCGGGGACTCCACATCCTCGTGCGCATCGCGCCCCAGTGGTCGTACCGCGACGTGCGGCTCGCCGCCGAGACCCTCGCCCGCGAGGTCGAGAACCGAGCTCCGGGCCTCGCCACCGCGCGGTGGTGGAAGGAGGAGCGCGGCGAGAGTGTGTTCGTCGACTTCAATCAGAACGCCAAGGACCGCACCGTGGCATCGGCGTACTCGATCCGGCCCCTGCCCGACGCCCGAGTCTCGACTCCGCTCACGTGGGACGAGGTGACCTCCACCCGGCCGGAACAATTCACGGTGCCCACGGTGCTTGAGCGCTTCGCAGTGATGGGCGACCCCCACTCCGGCATCGACGACGCGGCCGGGACACTCGACAAACTCATCACTTTGGCTGCCGAGCTCGGCCCCGCAGAAAAACCGCCGCGCGCCGGCGTGGGCCGCCGGCAGTCGCTGATGCCGCTTATCGAGGTGGCACGCACCAAGACCAAGCCCGAGGCGCTCGCGGCGCTCGACGAATGGAAAACCCGGCATGCGGACCTCGTCCCGGCCCTGCATCCCGCCGACATACTCGTCGACGGAATGCGCGGATCGAGTTCCCTCTGGTACCGGGTGCGGGTGAACCTGCAGCATGTCCCCGAAAATGAGCGGCCGCCACAGCAGGAGCTCATCGCTGACTACAACCCATGGGCAGGCAAAAAGTGGCCGGGGCGCCCTGCGTCCTGACACCACAGGATGCTGGCCATGCCACGCCAGGAGCCAACCTGCGCCCGGATGGTCATGTGCAGTCTCGCGAGTCGCGTTCCGGTGACCCGATCATTGGCGAAGTGAGGTCATAGCCCACGGCCCCCCCGCGCCGGGTCGCGGTCAGGGACCCGACGCGACCTATGCGAGCGAGAGGAAGAGCTTTTCCAGGTCCTTCGTGTCCATGCTTCCGTCTTTCCTGACGATGCACTGCTCCAGGCCGCTGGCGATGATCGCGAAGCCCGCCCGGTCGAGTGCCTTCGAGACGGCCGCGAGCTGGGTGACGATGTCCTTGCAGTCGCGGCCCTCCTCCAGCATGCGGGTCACGGCCGCGAGCTGGCCCTGGGCGCGCTTGAGCCGGTTCACTACGGGGGTCAGTTCGGTTGAATCGAGTTGCACGGGAGTCTCCAAGCCACAGGGTGATGCACCCAATCCTATACCCCCGGGGGTGTTTTGCATACCCCTGGGGGTATCTGCAATACTCGGTGGGGTATTCAACCCTGCTTTCCCGCTTGTCTCGAAAGGACACCCATGACACCCCCTTCGCCCGCAGCAACACCGGCGGTAACGGCGCTGGCTCCGGAAACCCTGCGCAGCTGGATCGCCGAGCACCACGACCTCCTCGTCATCGATGTACGCTCCGCCGCAGAGTTCGAGTCCGTTCACATCCGCGGCTCCTACAACGTCCCCCTGCCCCTGCTGTCCGAGCACACCCAGGAACTCGCCGCCCGGCTGGGCAGCAGGGTGGTCCTGGTTTGCCAGTCCGGCGCGCGCGCCGAGCAGGCGCGCCAGCGCCTCGGCGGAGCCGGAATCGACACGGCGTACGTCCTCAGCGGAGGGGTGCCGGCATTCGCCGCGGCCGGCGGCGACGTCGTCCGCGGGAAGAACCGCTGGGATCTGGAACGCCAGGTCCGCCTCGCCGCGGGCTCGCTCGTGGTCCTGGGACTGGCCGGAGGAAAATTCATCTCGCCCAAGATCCGCATGCTCGCCGGCACAATCGGCGCGGGCCTGACCTTCTCGGCCGCCACCAATACCTGCGCCATGGGCCAGGCTCTGTCGGCAATGCCGTGGAACAAGGCCGCCAAGGAGCCCACCCGCGAAACCGCGATCCTGCAGCTGCCCCTGGCCGCGGCGCGGCTGACCCCCGCGGCATGATCCCGGCCCTGGCACTGGGGCTGCTCGTCGGGATCGTGCTCGGCGTCGTGGGCGGCGGTGGGTCCATCATCGCTGTCCCAGCCCTGGTGTACGGAGTGGGACTGAGCCCCGCGCAGGCCATTCCCACGTCCCTGCTGGTGGTCGGTGTCTCGTCACTGGCGGCCCTGCTCCCGCGGCTGCGCGAGGGCATTAACTGGCCCGTGGTACTGCTCGTCGGCGCCGCAGGCGTGCCCGCGGCCTGGGGCGGAACGGCGGTCGGCCGCCTTTTGGCCCCGAACATCCTGATGCTCGCCTTCGCGGCGATCATGGTGATCGCCGGAATCCGCATGCTGACCAGCACCACCGAATCCGAGGGCTCGTGCAGCACCGGGCCCACCAGGGCCTTCCGCACCTGCGCCCCCAAAGCCGTGGGAGTCGGGCTCCTGGTGGGCTTCCTGACCGGGCTGCTGGGCGTGGGCGGCGGATTCCTGATCACCCCGGCCCTCACCCTGTTCCTCGGACTGCGCACGAAACAAGCCGTCGGCTCGTCCCTGGCCATTATCGTGATCAATTCCGCCGCAGGCTTCGGCGCCCATGCCGTCGGCTTCACCATCGAATGGCCCACCATTCTGGCCTTCGCAGTCCCGGCGGTCCTCGGCTCACTCTTCGCAGCCCGCTTCGCCCGCCGGCTGAAAGACAAACACGTCCGCCTGTCGTTTGCCGTTCTCATCTTCGCCGTCGCGGCCTGGGTCACGGCAAGCACCGCCACCGCCTGACAGACAAGGAGAAACCATGGCTGTGGGCCGCGGGCGCACACGCGGTAGTGGATACCCCGGTGGTATCCAGCCTTGAAGCAAGAGCACTGCCACCATTTCCCCTCCACCCCCTTTACGAAGGAGAGCACCAATGCTTATCGAACGCATTTACGATGAAGACCTCGCCCAGGCGAGCTACCTGATCGGCTGCCAGGCCAAGGGTGAGGCCGTTGTTGTGGACGGCCGCCGCGACATCGCGGTGTACCAGGAGCTGGCCCGGAAGAACGGCATGAAGATCGTGGCCGTCACAGAGACCCACATCCACGCCGACTACCTCTCCGGCACCCGCGAACTGGCCGCCGCCACCGGCGCCAAGATTTACGTCTCAGGTGAAGGCGGCCCGGACTGGCAGTACGAATTCGACGGCGGACGGCTCTACGACGGCGACAAGATCACGCTGGGCAACATCACCATCCAGGCCCTCCACACTCCGGGCCACACCCCCGAACATCTGTCCTTCCTGGTCACCGACGGTGCGTTCAGCGACCAGCCCGGCTACCTGCTCTCCGGCGACTTCGTCTTCTCGGGTGACCTTGGACGTCCGGACCTGCTCGACGAGGCAGCCGGCGGCGTGGACACCCGCTTCGAAGGCGCCAGGCAGCTCTTCGCCAGCCTGCGGGACAAGTTCCTGACCCTGCCGGACTACGTCCAGATCCACCCTGCCCATGGTGCGGGCAGCGCCTGCGGCAAGGCCCTCGGCGCCATCCCCTCCTCCACCGTCGGTTATGAGCGCCTTTACGCGTGGTGGGGACCTTATCTGGCCGCCAATGACGAGCAGGGCTTCGTCGACGAGCTCCTCGACGGTCAGCCTGACGCCCACGCCTACTTCGGCCGGATGAAGCGCGAAAACCGCGAAGGACCGGCCGTCATGGGCGAACGCGCTCCCCTGCCGGAACTGGACACCGCCGCCGTCGCCAAGGACCTCGCCGGGGACAGGGTGACCTTCATCGACACCCGCTCCAACACCGAAGTCCACGAAGGCACCGTCAGCGGCTCCCTGAACGTTCCCGCCGGCAAGTCTGTGGCCAGCTATGGCGCCTGGGTGGTGAACCCCGAAACCGACAAGAACCCCTTGGTACTCCTGGCCCCGGACCAGGACGCCGCGCAGGAGGTGTGGGACCACCTGATCCGCGTCGGCATCGACAACATCGCCGGCTACGTCACCAGCCTCGATGGTCTGCCCACGACCACTCCGAAGCTGATCCAGCCCGCGGACCTCGCTGATTTCGATGCGGCCCTGGTGCTTGATGTCCGCAACCGCACCGAGCACGCCGCCGGGCACATCCCGGGATCCCACCAGCTCAGCGGCGGCCGCCTCATGTGGCACCTGGACGAGCTCCCCACCGAGGGCACCATCGTGAGCTACTGCCAGAGCGGGGTCCGGAACTCCGTCGCGGCCAGCGCCCTGCGCCGCGCCGGCTACGACATCGTCGAGCTCGACGGCAGCTACGCAGGCTGGACGGCCTGGCAGCTGTCACGGCAGTCCGTCTCCAGCAACTGACTTCAGGCAGCATCCGAAAATATTGATGGACAGCATGGGCGGCGGCACGGGACACCCGGCCGCCGCCCACGCTGCCACCCCGGCAACTGGAGCGCGTTCATGACGTCCCGCATCACCGCTTCACCACAGCATCCAGGACGGCAGGATGGCATCACGCTGGGCCTGCGGCAGAACCTGGCCCAGTTCATCCTCCTCGTTGCGGTCAACGCCCTCGTCGGCGGCGCCTTGGGCCAGGAACGGACCGTCCTGCCGCTGCTCGCGGAAAAGGTCTTCCACCTGGACCTGTACGCCTCCGCGCTGACCTACATTCTGGCGTTCGGGCTGGCCAAAGCCGCCACCAACTACTTCGCCGGCACCCTCTCGGACCGCTATGGACGCAGGCCGGTCCTGGTGGCGGGGTGGCTCATCGCCCTCCCCGTCCCCCTCCTGTTGATCTTCGGGCCTTCCTGGGGCTGGATCGTGGCGGCCAATGTCGTCCTGGGCATCAGCCAAGGCCTGACTTGGTCCACCACGGTCATGATGAAGATGGATCTCGTTGGCCCCGAACGCCGGGGCCTGGCGATGGGCCTGAACGAAGCAGCCGGTTACCTCGGCGTCGCCGGCACTGCCCTGGCCACCGGCTATATCGCCTCCGCCTACGGACTGCGTCCAGGGCCGTTCCTGCTCGGCGCCGCCTTCATCGCCGTCGGCCTCGGGCTGTCCGTCCTGACCATCCGCGAGACACACCACCATGCCAACGCCGAAGCCGCCGTCCACGTCCCGGTCCACGCCGGAAGCCATGCCGGGCTGAGCAACCGTGACGTCTTTACGCTGACAAGCTTCCGTGACAAGTCACTGTCCTCCGTCAGTCAGGCCGGCATGGTGAACAACCTCAACGACGGCCTGGCCTGGGGATTGTTCCCCGTCCTCTTCGCCGCCGGCGGGCTCAGCATCGAACGCATCGGCATCCTCGCGGCCGTGTATCCCGCCGTCTGGGGCGCTGGCCAACTGATCACCGGCGCCCTCTCGGACCGGATCGGGCGAAAGCCCCTGATCGCCGGTGGCATGCTCGTCCAGGCAGCAGCGCTGGCCATGGTCGCATTCGGAAACGACTTCGGAATCTGGCTGGCCGCTGTCGTCCTGCTCGGTGCCGGCACTGCCATGGTCTACCCCACGCTGCTAGCCGCGATCGGCGACGTCGCCCACCCCGCATGGCGGGCCAGGTCCGTCGGCATATACCGGCTGTGGCGCGACGGCGGGTTCGCCGTCGGCGCCGTGCTCTCCGGCTGCGTCGCCGACGCCTACGGCATCCCTGCAGCCGTCGCCGTCGTCGCCGCCCTGACGGCGGCCTCGGGAATCGTCGTGGCGGTACGGATGCGAACCACCGACCACGCGGTTTTCCGGGGTGAACGGGGGGAACGCGTTCCGCCCGACGGCATCTGAGCGCGAGACGCACGCTCCGAGGATGCGGTTCCTGCGCGGTTCCCCGCCGTCGTCAACCCCTGGAGGTGCCATGACGCGGCTCGGAGCAGGTGGGAGGATGGGCGCATGGAACTGCACATCACTGGCGACCCCGCCGCCGACCAACTGCTCAGCAATGACGCGTTCGCACTCCTCATCGGCATGCTGCTTGACCAGCAGGTGACCATGGAGTCTGCGTTCGCCGGACCGGAAAAGATCCAGACGCGCATCGGGTCCATGGCCCCTGCCGCAATCGCCGAATATGACCCGGCAGGCTTCGTTGAGGTCTTCAAGGAGCGTCCGTCCATCCACCGCTTCCCTAGCTCCATGGCCAGCCGCGTCCAGGACCTCGCCGCAACCGTAGAGCGCGATTGGAATGGCGACGCAACTGCCATCTGGAAGCAGGACGATCCTGACGGCCAGGAAGTGCTGCGCAGGTTGAAGGGATTGCCCGGCTTCGGCGAGCAAAAGGCAAAGATCTTCCTCGCACTGCTCGGCAAGCAGTGCGCACTCCAGGCACCAGGCTGGCGTGAGGCTGCCCACCCCTATGGCCAGGAGAGCGCATTTCTTTCTGTCGCCGACATCGTGGACCCGGAGTCGCTGAGAAAAGTGCGCGCCAGCAAGCAGGCAGCCAAGGCCACCATCAAAGCCGCGAAGACGTCCGGGCGCTGATAACCCGGCCCGCCGGCTTCACGCACGCCCGTCCGCCCGGCCAGCGAGAACGGCGGCCCGCCAACTCAATTGATACCGCAAGGATCTCTCTTCCTAGAACACTTTCGCGTGCCATAGTCTGGGCACGCCAGCCTGCGTCCGAAGGTGAAGAAGGCCGGGAAAGCAGGACACAAGGGGCTTAGAAGGGACCGACCATGCTGATCTGCGCAACTTGCGCCGTCGAACGCGACGAACCTACGCCCGGAGTCTGCCCGATCTGCGCCGATGAGCGGCAGTATGTGCCCGAGGACGGACAAAAGTGGCTCACACTGGACGGGCTGGCGCAGGAGGGCCAGCAGACAGTGTCGAAGGAGAACGAGCCGGGACTGATCGGGATCACGACGGAGCCAAAAGTCGGGATCGGCCAGACCGCTCAGCTTGTGGTGACACACGAGGGTTCGCTGCTGTGGGATCCGGTCGGATATGTCGATGACGGCGCTGTGCAGGCAGTCCTCGAGCGGGGCCCGGTCCTGGCCATCGCCGCTAGCCATCCACACATGTTTGGTGTGCAGGTCGAATGGTCGCAGCGGCTCGGTGGTGTCCCCGTACTTGTGGCGGACGCAGACCGGCGATGGCTGGGTCGCACCGATCCGATCATCGAATATTGGTCCGGCTGTCAAGCTATCGCGGAAGGGTTGACACTGCACCAGACCGGGGGGCACTTCCCGGGCAGCGCGGTGGTGCACTGGTCCGCAGGATCGGGCGGCAGAGGAGTTCTGCTGACCGGCGACAGCGTGTTTCCGAATCCAGACCGTCGCTCAATAGCCTTTATGCGCAGCTACCCGAATCGCTTGCCGCTATCCGGCGCGGTGGCGTTGCGAATCGCGGCGCAGCTGGGAGAGCTCAAGTTCGACCGGATCTACGGCAACTTCAACAATGTCATCGCATCCGGAGCCAAGGCCGTTCTGCGCGATTCCGCCCAACGGCACGCTGCTTGGGCGCGAGGAGACTTCGACCATTTAACCTGAGTTGTCCCCCTCCGGCGTCTGTTTGGCTCCCCCTGAGCGATCCCGGCGCGCACGGCGCCTACTCGCGGCGCGGAGTCTGTGGTCGACGAGGACGATGTGGAAGATGAGTTTTCCTGGACTCCAGGAGTCCAACGGCGATGCGATTCGCCGTGGTATCCAGTCGGTATCTACACACCCGGTCAACCGCACCCGAGGAGAGCATCATGACCGCTACCTACACCTTCGACGTCTTTTCAAGCCTCGACGGCTTCGGCGCCGCCAGCGGCAACTGGACCGGCTACTGGGGCAAACAGGGCCCCGAGCTGCTCGAGCGCCGCCTCGCCTTGTACGCCGCGGAGCAGCGGATGGTCTTCGGCGCCAACACGTACCGGGCGTTCGCGCGGATGCTGGCCTCGAGCACCGAGGAGTCCGAGGTGCGTGACCCATGGGTCGCCCGGATGAGAAGCCTGCCGCCAACAGTGGTGTCGACCACACTCGAAGGACCGCTCAACTGGCCGAACGCAACCGTCGTGAGCGGTGACGCCGTCGACGTCGTCGCCCGGCTCAAGGAGGAGTCCCCGGTGCCGTTGCGCTCGCACGGCAGCCTGTCGATGAACCGGGCGCTGATGGCCGCCGGTCTGGTCGACCGCGTCCAGGTGACTCTCTTCCCTGTGATCACCGGGAACAGATCTTCCAGGGTGCGGCCGACTTCGACCTCGAGCTGATCGAGAGCCGGACGCTCGACGGCAACATCCAAGAGCTCATCTACCGGCCCACCCTGCATGCCTGACCTATATCAAGGAACTTGAACAGGACCTCGCAGAAGAACGGGACCGCGCCGCGTTGGCACGGTCATGAGCGACAGACACGGCGGCCACGGCGGCCACGGCGGCCACGGCCGAGGATCTCAACGACCATTTGCGGCTGCAACAGCCGAGTCCGGGTTGCTTCGGTTCCGTAGACGGATCAGCGGCCTGCTGATTGTTCATCTCCGCGTCACCGCGGGGACGCCAAGGAGTCCGGGGCCGGGAAGGTCGCGTCCATAGTCTGCGAAGCAGGCGTCCGCTCGGCGCCGGCGGCCAAGTGCTCTTCGTTGACATCCAATCCGGATTCACCTTGGCGGTCACCGGCCCCGGGACGCCCACGTCGTGCAGCCTGAAAATAGTCCCGCCCCCAGAACGCAGGAGTCAGTCCATGTCATTACGTATCCTTGCCGCCGCAGGCCTTGCCGTGCTGACGGCCACCACTACACTCGCCCCGGCCAACGCGGCCCCTGTCCCGGCCGAGCAGGCCGCGCAGGAATCCTTCAGCTTCGGCGTGATCGGAGACATCCCCTACGGCCAGCAGGAAGCCGAGCTGTTCCCGTCCCGGATCGGCGATCTCAACGCCGACCGGGACCTCGACTTCGTGGCCCACGTCGGCGACATCAAGAACGGCTCCTCGGCCTGCACCGATGAGTACTTCGCCCGGATCCGTGCCGCCTTCGACACCTTCGAACTTCCCCTCGTCTACACCCCGGGCGACAACGAGTGGGTGGACTGCCACCGGGAAAACAACGGCAGTTACAACCCCCTGGAGCGCCTGGACAAGGTGCGTGAAGTCTTTTTCCCGTCGCCCGGAAAGACGCTCGGCGCGACCATGCCGGTCAAGTCCCAGAACGCCCTCGGCCTGCCCGAGAACGTCCGCTTCACCCACAACCGCGTGGCCTTCTCCGTCCTGAACATCCAGGGCAGCAACAACTCGCTGCAGCCCTGGACCGGACTGGGCCGGACCGAAACCACGCCGGAACAGCGGGCCGAAGTCAGACACCGCATCGACGCCACCATCGACCAACTGCACGCAACCTTCACCGACGCCACCCTGCGCAACGACCGGGCCGTGGTGATCATGACCCAGGCCGACATGTTCGACCCCTCACTGCTGGCCGCCGCCACGGCCGACCCGAAAATCCTGTCCGGCTTCCGCGAAATCATCGACGTTTTGGTCAAAGAAGCCAACAATTTCGACGCCCCGGTCTACCTGGTCAACGGCGACAGCCACATCTTCGCCGAGGACCAGCCCCTGGGCGACGGCTCACCCTGGCTGCGGGTCTACGGCCAGGACACCGCCGCCGATGACCTGCAGCGCATCACCGTCGACGGATCCGCCAACGCCACCAACTATGTGAAGTTCACCGTGGCAGCGAACAGTGACGCCACCGGCAACGTGCTCGACTGGAAGAAGGTCCCCTACACCAGCTGATTTTCAGCCCCGGACGGACGTCCCGAAGGGACACAGAGGGTATCCAGTTGGGTGAGCTGGCCCCTGAGGTGAAACCATACGGACCATGGCCCAGAAGATTGCGTACCAGGGTGAACCCGGCGCCAACTCCAATATCGCGTGTCAACAGATGTTCCCCGAGTTCGAAAGCGTTCCCTGCGCCAGCTTCGAGGACGCTTTCGAGCTGGTTTCCAGCGGGGAGGCCGAGCTGGCCATGATCCCGATCGAGAATTCGATTGCCGGCCGCGTGGCGGACATCCATATTCTGCTTCCGCAGTCGCACCTGCAGATCGTGGGCGAGTTCTTCCTGCCCATACACTTCGACCTCTTGGGTATCCCGGGCAGCACCATCGAAGGTGCCACCGAGGTCCACAGTCACATCCACGCCCTTGGACAGTGCCGCCGGCTGATCCGCGACGCCGGGCTCCGGCCCGTCATCGCCGGCGACACCGCCGGCTCCGCCCGGGAGGTCCGGGAATGGAACGACCCCGCCAAACTGTCCCTCGCTCCCCCGTTGGCGGCCCAGATCTACGGTCTGGAGGTACTGGCATCGCGCGTTGAGGACGACCCCTCCAACACCACCCGCTTTGTGGTCCTGGCCCGGGAAAAGAACCTCCCCACCCGGGATGAGTTGGCCGGGCCGGCAGTGACCAGCTTTGTGTTCCGCGTCCGGAACGTCCCATCGGCGCTCTACAAGGCGCTGGGCGGGTTCGCCACGAACGGTGTGAACATGACGCGGCTGGAGAGCTACATGGTGGGTGACGAGTTCGCCGCCACCATGTTCATGGTGGACGTTGAGGGGCACCCCGAGGACCTGCCGCTGCGGCTGGCCCTCGAGGAGCTGGATTTCTTCACCACCGAGGTGCGTATCCTGGGCGTCTACCCCGCTGCCGGCCATCGGACCGCACGGGCACTCAGCAGCTGAGCCCAACTGGCTGAAGGGCCATCGGCCACATCACTCCTTGGCTGCCGCGCCCTCGCTGCCGCCCTCAGCTGCAGGCTTCACGAGGGATGGCGCCCGTGGCCCGCCTCATCCCTCACCGCCGTCCACGCAGGGACGCCGCACTCCCCCGCTGAACCAGGACAGAACACCCAGTCCCGACGTCAGGCCCGGAACCAGAACAGGACTTCGGGCTGACAGGTTCTCTGCTGCGACATAGGCACCATCTCCCCCCATACGGCAAAGCCCGCGGCCAGGAAAGGCACCGGTCGCAGTCCGGAGTACCTGCCCGCCCTGAACAGCGGAACCCGATGGCCACCGCCTGATCGGGTGGTTGGAGAGCATCTGCTACGGACGGGTTTCACTGGCGGCGACAAGGGGGCGGGCTTAAAATGGCGTTGGCTGGGTAGGGATCGCGGTTTGCGTGGATCGTGCCTCAGATCGGAGAGCGTCATGCTCAGGACCTTGTTGTGTAAGTTGAACATGCGCCATGATTGGCACCTGGAGTCCACCGAGGATGGCGGCCGCTACAAGCGCTGCAGGCGTTGCGGTAAGGACGACGACCGTGGCGGTGGCGGAACCGGCGCGAGTGGCGCTTGGGCTGGCATTGCTGGGATGGGATAAGCCCGCGTGCCAGGCGGTCCCCGGCCACGGTCGCCCGTTCACAACGGTAGGGGCTCCACTCGGGCCCGGCTCCCCATTCTGTTTACTGGCAGAGGCGGTCGAGGGTTTCCTGGGCAGCCTGTTGCATCTGCGTCTGGAGCAGGTCGATGCGGCGCGCGGATGCGGGGTCCTGCCAGGCCAGCGGCCGCAGTGCCATGGTCATCGTGATCTGGCTGCCGCCGTCGGCGCTCGTGATGGAAATACTCGTGTAGCCGAATATGTGCCCTGTATGGCCGTAGCGGACGCCGCCGGAACATGCGTCAGGATACCGCTCCAGACCGAGTCCGTATTCCCAGAATTCGGTCTTCTTCTTCATTTCCTCAAGCATGGCGGGGGAGAGGAGCTGGCCGCGGAGGAGGGCCCGRTAGAAGGTGTTTAGGTCCTGGGCGGTGGAGATGACGCCGCCTGCGGGGGAGCCGACAAAAGCCTCGGGCTGGGTGAGATCGACCCGTTCGCCGCCCTCAATGACGTAGGCGTGGATGTTGTCCGGAGCCTGGCGGTCCGGTTCGGCCAGCGACGTGTGCTGAAGTCCCAGGGGCGCGAAGATGTCTTCTTTGAGCACGTCGGCGACGGGCCGTCCGCGCAGTTTTTCGATCAGCTGGCCGAGAGCCAGGTAGTTGGAGTTCGAGTAAGAAAAGCGGTCCACGTTCTTGGACTCCCAAGGGAGAGTGGCGGCCAGTTCGAGTCCACGTTGCATGCTGAACCGCGTGTTCGCAACCTGCTTCAGTGGTCCCGCCGCGTATTCCGAGTCGCCGAAATCGGGCATGCCGGAGTTATGGTTCAGCAACTGGCGGACGGTGATCGGTCCGGGCGGCCGCAGCGTGGTTCGGAAGCTCTCCAGGACACCGTTCACCGGGTCATCGAGCCCGATAAGTCCCTCGTCGACGAGTTTCAAGACGGAGACGGCGACCATCGACTTCGTAATGCTGGCAACGGATACCCTGTCCTGGGGCCGGGCCGGGTCCTTGCTGTCCAGGTTTCGCACCCCGTAGGCCTTGGACCATTCGCCGCCCGGCCATCTCACCTGCACAACAAGGGACGTCGCCCCGCCCTCCATGAAGTGCTGGACCCTGCGTTCCAGAGAATCCGTCGCTGCCTGGATCGCGAAGACGCTCGGCGGAGCCGGCGCGGGAGGGGCCCCCACGCAACCGCTCACAGCGATAACCAAAGCCGCGGAGAAAGCTACGGCACCGGGCAGAGAAAAACGCGTCCGCCGCCAAGCAGCCAAGGCACCCATGACATCGTTGTACGCTCAAACGTGTCCAGTGGATAGGTCGGGCTCGTAACAGCCTCTACAAGTCCCAGGTAGCCAAGATGTCTGTTCATAAGCATGCAGCCCTGAACGCGCTCAGACCCATATATAAATGGTATATGAGACTGTTATGACTTAGTTGTTTTGTATGCATCCTCCCTCTTACGATCACAGTGACCTGCTGCACATTGAGCAGCCGGGGTTCATCCCTCAGACCACTGTCATCACGGAGGAAGCAATGTCGCTCCCGACTCAGAAAACCCCGGCGCCRCGGAATGCCCTGCGCCGGGTCGCCGCCGCCAGCCTCGCCGGCAACGCGATCGAATACTACGACTTTTCGATCTACGGCCTTGCGGCAGCGCTGGTGTTCCCGCAACTGTTCTTTCCCCAGAGCGACCCCTTCGTAGCCACCCTGGCCACCTTTGGCACCCTCGCCGTCGGCTATATCTCACGCCCGCTGGGCGCAATCGTGTTCGGGCACTTCGGTGACAAGGTGGGCCGTAAGCCGATGCTCGTCATCACCTTGCTCCTCATGGGATTCGCCACCCTGGCCATCGGTGTACTTCCCACATTCGACCAAGTGGGCATGTGGGCGGCAGTGATGCTCACGTGCCTGCGCTTCCTCCAAGGCATCGCCTTCGGCGGCGAGTGGGGCGGCGCCATCCTGATGGCCTTCGAATACGCACCGGAGAACCGCCGCGGGCTCTTTGCAGCGATCCCCCAAGTGGGCCCGGCCACAGGTGCTCTGCTCGGCAACGCCGCCTTCCTGCTGGTCACGCTGCTGCCTAAGGAGGACCTGCTCGCATGGGGCTGGCGTCTTCCGTTCCTCTTCAGCTTCGTGCTGGTCATCGTGGGCATGTTTATCCGGCTCAAGATCGCTGAATCCCCCGAGTTCCAGGCCACCAAGGCCGAGGGCCGGCAGGTCAAGGTGCCCATCGCGGCAGTCCTGAAGAACAACCTGAGGGCCGTGCTCCTGGTGGCCGGCGGCTTCCTGGGCTTCGGCGCCTTCTCCGTGATCGTCATGACCTATCTGGTGGGCTACAGCCAAAGCGTGATGGGCATCCCCGCCTCGACCATGCTCTCCTTCACCATGGTCGCCTTTGCCATCCAGATCCCCATGATCCTGCTCTCCGGCCACCTGTCCGACCGGCATGGCCGGCGCACCCTGATCATCGTTGGCTCCCTGGCTGCCGCGGCCTCCATCTTCCTGATGTTCGCTGCCGTGGCCAGTGCCCAGCCCTGGCTGGTGGGCCTGGCGTACGCCCTCGGTTTCGGTTGGCTCTACACCATCTGCTACGGCCTCCAGCCCGCCCTGTTCGCGGATGCGTTCCCGGCCGAGGTCCGCTTCACCGGGATGTCGCTGGGCTACCAACTGGCCAACGTCGTCGGCTCCGGGTTCACGCCGATGATCGCCGTCTGGCTGGTGCACACCACCGGAAACTTCCACTCCGTTCCCATGTTCGTCGCGGCAACCCTGGTTGTGTCGCTGGTCTGCCTGCTCCGTCTCGCGGCCCTGGCCCAGGCACGGAAAGCCGCCGAGTCCCCCGCCCAGCAGGAGAGCCTTCCCCTGGCTGCCACGCACTAAACGGACCCTTCGCCGACGCACTACAGAAAAAGGACATTATGAAGTTCGAACACATCACCCTGGGCCAGCGCGTACTCTTCGGAGCAGGCCGGGCTGCCGAGCACGTCGCCCAGGAGGCCGCACGCCTCGGTGCGCGCAACATCATGTGCATCACCTCCGAATTCGAGCGGCCCTTCGCCGAGGCTGCCCTGACCCTCGCCGACGTGGGCCTCTGGCACACGGATGTTGTCCAGCATGTCCCGGCGGAAACCGCGGACAAGGCCCGGAAGGCAGCGTCCGATGCCGGGATCGACCTGATCGTCTGCGTTGGCGGCGGTTCCACCACTGGCCTGGCGAAGGCAGTGGCGCTGACCACCGGCATCCCCATCGTCGCCGTGCCCACCACCTACGCCGGGTCCGAAGCGACCAACGTGTGGGGCCTGACGGAAAACGCGACCAAAACAACAGGCGTTGATGACCGCGTGCTGCCCGCCGCGGTGGTGTACGACGCCGAGCTGACGCTCAGTCTGCCGGTTTCCCTTTCGGTCGCTTCTGGCCTGAACGCCTTGGCGCACTGCGTTGATTCCCTGTGGGCACCGCGCGCCGATCCCATCAACCAGGCGCTGGCTGCCGAAGGAATCCGAGCCCTCGCCGACGGGCTTCCGCGCATCGCCGCGGACCCGTCGGAYCTGACCGGCCGGGAGACCGCCCTGTACGGGGCATACCTTGCCGCCGTGTCCTTCGCCTCGGCGGGTTCCGGACTGCACCACAAGATCTGCCACGTCCTGGGCGGAACCTTCAACCTGCCCCATGCGGAGACGCACGCAACCGTCCTCCCCTACGTGGTGGCCTTCAATGGGCCCGCAGCTCCGGACGCGGCAGCACGGCTCGCCGGGGCACTCCGCGCGGGACTGGCCAGTGCCCCCGCCCAGGAGCCCGGCGCTGAACCCGCCGAGGATGCCCTGGCGCTCCTGAACAGCCTCCGGGGCACCCTGGGGGCACCCACCGCACTGCGCGACTACGGCTTCACCGAAGCAGATATCCCCGAAGCCGTGGAGCGGATCCTCAAGGTGGTGCCGGCGTCGAACCCTGCCGCAGCCACAGGGGAAAACATCGGAGGCCTTCTTCGCGCAGCCCTGGCCGGAACAGAACCCACCACCCGGTCCGCCGCACTGGCAGCGGCCGGCGCCGTCCAGAACGGAGGAACAAAGTGACTCTTAGCGAAGTAGCAACCGACTCCGGGGCCGGCTCCCAATTCGCCCGGGAGGAAAGCCTCGTGCACGAGGTGGTCCGTTCCTTTACCGGCGGCAGCAAACGCGACCGTGAAGTGATGGGTTCGCTGGTCCGCCACCTGCATTCCTTCGTCAGGGACGTCCGCCTCACCGAGGCGGAATGGACCAAAGGAATCGACTTCCTCACCCGCGTCGGCCAAATCACCACCRAAACCCGTCAGGAGTTTGTGCTGCTTTCCGATGTTCTCGGCGTCTCGATGCAGACCATTGCCGTGAACAACGAGGCCTACGGCGACGCCACCGAGGCCACCGTGTTCGGACCTTTCTTTGTGGCGGATGCCCCGCAGATCCAGATCGGCGGGGACATCGCCGGCGGCGCCGCGGGTGAGCCCTGCTGGGTGGAAGGAACGGTGACGGACACCGAGGGGAATCCCCTGCCCGGCGCCCGGATCGAGGTGTGGGAGGCGGACGAAGACGGCTTCTACGACGTGCAGTACAACGACGGCCGCACCGCCGCCCGCGCCCACCTCTTCACCGATGAAAACGGGCGGTACGCTTTCTGGGCACTGACGCCCACCCCCTACCCCATCCCGCACGACGGCCCCGTGGGCGGGATGCTGGAGCACTTCGGCCGCTCCCCCGTCCGCGCCTCGCACCTGCACTTTATGGTGTCCGCCCCGGAGAAGCACACCCTGGTGACCCACATCTTCGTG
Organism: Arthrobacter sp. P4_F10; assembly: GCF_056401435.1. Classification (NCBI taxonomy): domain Bacteria; kingdom Bacillati; phylum Actinomycetota; class Actinomycetes; order Micrococcales; family Micrococcaceae; genus Arthrobacter; species Arthrobacter sp. P4_F10. Next base: position 18,993 of record NZ_JBFUJJ010000027.1, on the reverse strand, counting down.
AGGGGATGCGCCCACCTGGACAACGATTCGGTCTTCGGCGTGAAGGAATCCCTCATCAAGGACTTCGCCGCCCAGCCGCCGGGAACCCCCGCTCCCGACCGCCGTGACCTTGGCGAGCAATCGTGGACAAAGGCGCGCTTCGACGTCGTCCTGCCGCCCGCGAGCCCCCGCACCACCGAAACCTTCACGAAAGGAAGCCACCATGGAACTGCAGCACACGCATAAAGAAACGTTCGAGGACGGCCTGGCCATCCGCAAGGAAGTCCTCGGCGCCGCCCACGTGGAACGTTCCCTCGCCAACGCCAGCGACTTCGCCACGCCGATGCAGGAACTCGTCACCGAGTACTGCTGGGGCGCCGTCTGGAGCCGGGACGGCCTCGAACGCAAGACCCGGTCCATGCTCAACCTGGCCATGCTCACCGCCCTGAACCGCGGCCACGAGCTCTCTGTCCACGTGAAGGGGGCCATCAACAACGGTGTCACGCCGGAGGAGATCCAGGAAGTACTGATGCAGACGGCCATCTACGTCGGCGTCCCGGCAGCACTCGAATCATTCCGCATCGCCGAAGCAACCCTGAAGGAAATGAATGTCACCGTATAAGCCCCGCATCGGCTTCATCGGCCTGGGCAACATGGGCACGCCCATGTCCCGCCGTCTGCTGGAAGCCGGCTACGCAGTGACCGGCACCGACCTCGCGGCCGCCAACAGGCAGCGCCTGGCAGAGGCCGGCGGCACCGCCGTCGAGACCGCCACCGAGGTGGCGGCCGGCTCCGATGTCCTCATCCTGATGCTTCCCAACTCTGACGTTGTGGAAACGGTCCTGCACGACGGCGGCGTGGCCGCGGCGCTGCCGCCGGCTGCGGTCATCGTGGACATGAGTTCCTCGGAGCCGCTGCGCACGCGGGCCCTCGCCGCGAAGCTCGCGGCTGACGGGCTGGCCCGCCTGGTGGACGCCCCTGTGTCCGGCGGCGTGGGCGGCGCCGAAAAAGGGACACTGACCATCATGACCGGCGGCGACCTGGACACTGTCGCGGAACTCGCCGACGTGCTGGCCGTCCTGGGCCGCGTCCGCCACACCGGCGCAGTGGGGTCAGGACACGCCCTCAAGGCCCTGAACAACCTGCTGTCCGCCACGCACCTGCTGGCCACCTCGGAGGCGATGGTGGCCGGCCAGGAGTTCGGGCTGGATCCGTCCACCATGCTGGAGGTCTTCAACGCCTCCAGTGGACGCAGCGGGTCCACAGAAAACAAGTGGCCCAACTTCGTCCTGCCCGGCGGCTACGACTCCGGCTTCGGCCTGGGCCTGATGCTCAAGGACATGAGGATTGCCACGGACCTGGCGGACGGAATGGGTCGGCCCAGCCGGCTGGGAAGCCGCGCAGTGGATCTGTGGAGCGAAGCGTACGGCGAACTGAACCCCGGTGCCGACCACACGGAAATTGCGCGCTGGGCGGGACACACGTCCTGACCCTGAAATCGCCGTCGTCGGAAGTGTCCGGCAAGCAAAGTGCCGCCCGGAGAGCGTTACGCTCACCGGGCGGCACTTTGCTTATGTCTGATCAGTGGCTCAGGCCAAGTCAGTGGCCGTGGCTGATCACCTGGTCCAGCGGGGCCGGGCCCTTGGCCTCGAATTCGCGTGTCTGGCGTTTCGTTTCGGCCTCGTAGGTGTCAGTGTCCCCCCGGTGCCGGGCAATGAGCCGGCGCCGGGCCGACGGAGCAACATGGCACAGCCCGGGAACGTCCGGGTTGTCGCGGCAATCGATCCCGCCGGCCGCCGGGGCCACGGCCCGCAGGCCCTGGCCGGTCAGCGCCAGGCCCCGGCTCGTATAACGGCGCCGGGCCTCCCCCTCGCAGGCGGGACAGGCCGTGGTTGCCGGGGCGGGAGTGTCCATGAAAAGTTCGACGTCGGCGCGGCAGCCGGTGCAGCGGTAGTCGAAGAGGAGGCGCGCCATCAGACGAGCTCTTTCAGGGGGCCGCCGAAGTCTTCCCAGTCCCTGGGATCGTGGGCGATCCAGACGGAGGCCGATTCCTCGTCGCGGATCCGTTTGAGGGACGCGATGGAGCGCCGGGCCTCGTCATGGTCCCAGTCGGAACCGTCCACGGCGCCCCATTCCATGGCTTCGCGCAGGTGCACCGTATCGCCGGTCAGCAGGATGTTCTGGCTGGGCAGCCGGACCAGCGCGCTGAGCTCACCAGGAGTGTGGCCCGGAGTGTGGTGGATGATGATGGCGCCGTCCCCGAACAGGTCCTGGCTGGGTGACTGGACGGTGGTCCAATCGAACTCCTTGACCTCGGCCGTGAGATCGGTGGGGTTAAAGAGGTGCGCCGATTCCGGGCCCGGGTTCGCGGCCCACTGGAATTCGCCGGGACCGGCGAAGAACTTGGCCTGGGGGAACAGGTACAGGCCGCCGGCATGGTCCGAGTGGGTATGGGACAGGACCACGTGCGTGATGTCCTCGGGACGGTAACCCAGCTTGGCGAGCTGGCGGTCGATCCGCTGTTCCGGGTTGGACACGATCATCGAGGTCTCCGGCCGGTCCCCGAAGACCAGGGCGGGGTCGTCGCACACCAGCGGGTTCATGCTGGTATCAAACAGGACCAGGCCCTGCTCGTGCTCAATCAGGTAGGCGGGCAGGGGAATGCGGACAGCCCCTTCGGCTCCGACCACCAGGTGTGCTGCGTCGATGTCCATCTTCGGGGCGTCCAGCCCCCACATGCGGATGTTGGCTGCCGGGTTCTTCCCGGTTGGTGCCGCCAGATGAGTAGCCTGCGTCATTGCGTGCTCCTAGGTGATGTTGTTCCCCGCCAGCCATTTCAGGACCGGTTCGAGGATCTCTTTGTTGTTGTTTTCGAAAATCAGGCCATGGCCGTTGCCAGCGATGCCCAGGCCTTCCAGCCGCAGGTGCGTTGCCGTGGCACCGGAGCGGTTAAGGAACTCGACGGTTTCGGCGTCGCCACCGGCACGCCCCGAGGCCGCCCCGGAGACCACCAACACCGGCAGGCCCTCAAGTGATCGGCCGCCGGCCAGCGGCACAGCTGTCAGCCCGTGTTCGAGGCTGCCCCGCGGTCCCAAATCCCTGAAGGGTGGGCCGAGGGGTTCGAAGGTGACGATTCCCCGGACCCGTTGAGGGGAGCGGGACGCGGCAAGCCAACCGCCGGCGGCACCGGCGGAATGCGTGGCCAGCACGGCCGGACCTGCTTGTTCGAGCAAGTCCACGATGCGGCGCGCATCGAGTTCCTGGCCGAGCGCAGTGTCCGTCAGCATGCCCGACGAGGAGGCCACCAACCTGTCTAGTTCCGGCGAACCGGGCCGGCGGCCCCACGGCCAGGCGGAGTGTTCGGAGCCGGCACCCGGTATGGCATCGGAACCGGGCTCCGGCGCAAAAACTGCTCCGGCACCGGCGTAGTCCGGAAACCCGGTACGCCCGCCCAGCCGTGCAGGATCGTACGGTGACCGCCCGTGGCCGGGTCGGTCCAGGAGGTAGGCCGGGAACCCGGCATCCACCAGCCGCGGCGCCCAGCCCGGCGCGCTGTCGTCGATCCCCAGCCAGTCTGTGGACTGTCCGCCGCCGCCGTGCACCAAAACCCAAGGCGTCCTGGCGGTGCCGTCAGCCGGCGCCTCCCACTGGACCCAGGCGGGTCCCAACTGACAGGGACCGGCGTCGGACTGCTGGAGGTCTCCCGGGAGGAAGAAGCCGCCGGTCCGCACGGTCCGCGCTGTTTTGTTCAGGTGCGGGGCGCCCGGCTCAGTGGACCACAGCTGAGCGGCGCCCGGACACGGACCCGTCGTCGTCGTGGGCATACGGGACCTACGCCGACACGGCGGGCGTCAGCCGCACGGGAACATGATCATGTCCGAAGGCCTGGTAGTTGACGGTCTTGCGCGGTTCCCCGGTGAGCTCGATCTTCTCGATCCGCTCCACCATGGCGCGCAGCAGCGTGCGGGCTTCGAGCCGGGCCACCTGGTTGCCGGCGCACGTGTGGATCCCGAACCCGAAGGACAGGTGCGCGTTTTTGAGGTCGCGGTCTACGTGGAACTCGTCCGGGGCGTCGTACTGGCGCGGATCCCGCCCCGCGCCCAGCCACATGGTGAGGATCTTGGCGCCTTCCGGAATGCGGACGCCTCCCAGCACCGTCTCTTTGGTGGCCCAGCGTCCGCCGTAGCGTGAGGCGGGATAGAGACGGATGGCTTCCTCCCAGGCGTTGTCCACCAGGCCCGGGTTCTCACGCAGCTTCTGCCATTCCCCGGGGTTGTCCGCGAAGGCGCGGATCATCGAGGCGATCGACGCGGTGGTGGTGTCGAAACCCGCGGCGAAGATGGATTTGAGGATCTGCTGGGCGGTGTGCTCGGAGATCTTGCCCTCGTCCGCCATGGAGTAGAGCTGCCAGCCGATGCCGCCGTCGGCCTGCACGTCGCGCGCGGTGTTGGATTCAACCCATTCCATGGCCTCGGTGCCGCTGGCGAGCTTGGCGGCCTGCAGGTCGCTGGGCGGACCGAAGACGTTGAAGACGGCGTCGCCGAACTTCAGCAGCAGCTCGCGTCCCTCCTCCGGGAGGCCCAGGACGTCCGGGAAGACCTTGAGGACGTACTTCACGGACAGGTCGGTGTACGCGTTGATCTCCGCCGGTCCGTCCGCCAGGAGATTATCGATGAGCCGTTCGGCCTCGGCCTTGAAGTAGGTGGACATCTTGGCGAGGTTCTCGGCGTCGAACACCTTGAACACGGCCGCTTTCGATGCCGTGTGCTCCGGCGGATCCTCCAGGATCAGGGTGCGCGGCCGGAATGCCGACGGCGCGTAGAACGGCCGGTCCGTGGACGAAAAGGTACGCCAGTCGCGCAGCGCCTTCTGGATCTCGGCGTAGCGGGTGATGGCGTAGTAGCCATACTTCTCCATGTAGACCACGGGAGCGATCTCGCGCTGTTCCCCGTCGAACGTGTGCACGTCCTGCAGCGTTTCGAGCGAGAATGCATCGTAGCCGGAGACCGGTGCCTCGATGACCTCGGGGAGGATGTTCGTTTCAGTCATGTCTGTTCCTCGTTGAACGGTAGTGGGGGATTATTTTCCGGCCTGGCGTGCCGGCGGCGGGGTGCCTGTGGCCATCCAGTCCAGCCGCCGCTGCACGCCGGCCTGGGCCATCTCCGGGTGCGTCAGGACGAAGAAGGTGTTGGTGCGGATGGCGTCAAGTACCTGCCCGGCCACCTCTGCCGGGTCCATCCCCACCTCGGCGGTGGTGGCCGCCAGCCGCTCCATGACCGCCAGCCTCCCGGGCTCGGCAGCCAAGGGCACATCGGCAGGGCGGTTCCGCTCGGCGTCGACCATCCGCGTCCTGACCGGGCCCGGCGCCAGCAGCGAAACACCCACGGGGCTGCCGGCAGTGCGCAGTTCCACCTCGAGCGATTCGCTCATGCCCAGCACGGCGAACTTGGAGGCGCAGTACGGCGTCATGGTCGCCGTGCCGGAACTGAACGCAGCCACGGAGGCGGTGTTGACGATGTGTCCTCCGCCGCCGGCCTCCAGGAGGGGCAGGAACACCCGGCAGCCGTTGAGGACGCCGAAGAAGTTCACATCCATCACCCAGCGCCACGCCTCTTCCGGAATACTCAGGAAGCTGCCACCCGTTTCCACGCCCGCGTTGTTGCAGACGACGTCGATCCGGCCGTAAGTGCCCAGCACCGCCTCGGCGAGCGCCTCAAGGTCCCCGACGCTGCGGACGTCTGTCCGCTGGCCCATCACGTCACCGAAGGCGGAGAGTTCCCGCACGGCGGTGTCCAGTGCTGCCTGTTCGACGTCGGCAATGGCAACGCGCATGCCTTCTTCCAGGAAGCGCCGTGCCATGGCGAAGCCGATGCCGCTTGCGCCGCCGGTGACCACGGCAGTCTTACCGCTGAACTCGGTGATGCCCGCCATCGCTACCACGTTCCAATCAGGGAACGGGTTTCCAGGCTCTTGGGGAACATCAGGCGCTTGACCACGGCATCCTCATCCAGTGGGAGCTGCCGGAGCACGGCCAGGTCTTCTTCCAGCCGGGCCTCATCAGAAGAGTGGTACACAAGCCGCTTGTTGTTGCTCGCGGCGGGATTCACGATGTCGACGAAGACGCGGCGCCGCTCTGCGGCGTATTCGTCCAATACCGATTCCGGAGCCGTGCCCTTGACGACGGCGGCCAGCGCCTCGGACAGCACGTAGGTGTCGAAGAGCCCGCTGGTCAGTCCAAGCCCGCCGGTGGGGTTGGTGGCATGCGCCGCGTCGCCGGCCAGCAGCACCCGCCCGGCGCGGAACGTTGCCGCCGCCCGCTGGTGCATGCTGTACGGCGAGTAGGCGTCCACCACCACGTTTTGGGGATCGCGCACAATGGAGGCGAAGAAGTCCGGCATGCGCTCTTCGATTCCGCCTTCCGGCAGTGCTGCGTCCTCGCAGTACGTGTAGCGCCACAGCCCGGTGTCGCCGCTGTTGTCGATTTTGGTGATGATGGCGCCGAAGCGGTCATCGATCAGCATGGTGGTCTGGCTGTAGCCGGCGGCTTCGAAGGGGTAGCGGATGTTCGTGGCAACAAAGCGTTCAGGCCAGGTGATGCCTTCAAAGGCGATCTCCTGGCTTTCGCGGACCTTGCTGCGGGCGCCGTCGGCGCCGATCAGCCAGGAACCGTCAACCGTGGTGGTTCCCTGCGGGGTGGCGAAGTGTGCCGTGACGGAGTCCGGCCCCTGGTCCATGCCGGTGAACTTGTGGTCCCAGAGCACTTCGGCGTGGGGGAAACGGGCCAGGTGTTCAAGGGCGATTTCCACCAGGGCGTTCTGGCCGAGGTGCAGGTTGTAGGGGTGTTTGACGCGTCCTTCGAGCGATCTGAGCCCGTAGTTGATCTCTTCACCTGTCTTGTGCACCTTGTAGGTGTAGTCCTGCTTCAGGAAGCCGCGGGCCACGGCGTCCTCGAATAGCCCGAGGCGCTCCAGCCCGTCCAGGACGGACCAGTGGTAGACCATGGCGCGGGGCGCGTTGGCCACGGTACTGGCCCGTTCGAAGACGCGGACGGGAACCCCGGCCCTTGCCAGGCCCAGGGCGTTGAGGATGCCCACGGGTCCGGCACCGACAATAAGGACGGGTTTCTGCTGTTCAGGTTTCTGCTGTTCGGGTTTCTGCTGTTCAGTGCGCACTATGTGTCTCCGGGCTTTCTAGAGTTCGAGTTCGAGGACGTCGGACTTGGACCGCGAGACGCAGATCATCATCATCTCGTTGGCCGCTTTTTCCTCGTCACTGAGGACGGAGTCGCGGTGGTCGGCCTCGCCGCTGAGGATGCGGGTCTCGCAGGTGCCGCAGGTGCCTTCCATGCAGGAAAAGATGACCGGCGCGCCGGCTTCCTCGGCCACCTCCACGATGCTGCGGCCTGGAGGCACTTCGAGTTCCATGCCGCTGAGGGCGAGTTTGACCCGGAATGAAATGGCCGGGGCCATGGCCGCCGCAGGGTCCTTGGGGGCGAAGCGTTCGAGGTGCAGGGTTCCGGCGGGCCACCCGGCGCAGATTCCTTCGAGGGCGCGCAGCAGGCCTTCGGGGCCGCAGGCGTAGACCTTGACGCCGTCCCGCGGCTTTCCCAGCAAGGCGCCGAGGTCCGGGAAACCGAACTCGTCGTCGGGGTGGATGTCGATCTTGCCGGGGTACTTGGCTGCGAGTTCCTGCCAGAAGGCCATGGAGGATCGCGAGCGCCCCATGTAGGTCAGCTTCCAGCGGGCTCCGCGCCGTTCGGCCTCGTCCAGCATGGGCATCATGGGCGTGACGCCGATACCGGCGGCGAGGAAGTGGTATTCCGGCGATTCCACCAGTTCGAAGTTGTTCCGGGGTCCGGAGACCTCCAGGTTGTCGTCCTCGGCCAGGCCGGTGTGCACGTAGCTGGATCCGCCGCGGCTGGTGGGGTCGTTCAGGATCCCGAGGCGGTAGCTGGAGTTGTCGTCCGGGTTCCCGCAGAGGGAGTACTGGCGGGACAGCCCGGACGGCAGGTGCAGCTCGATGTGGGCGCCTGGCTGCCACCCAGGGAGGGCGGCCCCGTCCGGATGGACCAGCTCAAGTTCCACAACGCAGTCGGACGCGGACCGCTTGCTCCGGACCTGGAGTGGCTGGCGGGTGAGCGTGGCAGGCGTCCTCAGCATGGTTTCCGATGTCATGGTGGTTGTCCTTTACTTCTCGAAGCGGATGGGCACGGAGGTCCAGCCGGTGCGCAGCGGCCTGCCGTTGGATACCGGCTGGCCGGAAAGTTCAAAGTTGCTGGTCTTGGCCAGGATCTGCCGGAGCATCCCCTGGAGCTCGGCGCGGGCAATCGGCGAGCCCATGCACTGGTGCGGGCCGTGCCCGAACGTCAGGTGCGGGTTGGGCGAGCGGTCCGCGATGTACTCGTTGCCCCGGACGAACTTGTCTTCGTCACGGTTGGCCGAAAACACGTTGAGGCCCACCTTGGCGCCTTCGGGAATGACCGCACCGAAGGCTTGGACGTCCTTGGTGGCCTTCCGGCCGGTGTGGTGCAGGGGCGGCGCGAGGCGCAGGATTTCCTCGATGGCGGAGTCCACGAGCTCGGGCCGGCGGCGCAGGTCGGCCTGGTCTTCCGGGTGGCTGCCGAGGTAGGACAGGATGGACCCGATCGCCGCGGTGGTGGTGTCCGCGCCTGCCGAGAAGATCTGCACACCGATGGCGACGGCTTCCTCCTGCGTCACGGGCCTGCCTTCGGGCATCAGTTCCAGCACACCGGACATGATGTCGATGGCAGGATCCTGCGGGTTGGCCCGACGGTCCTCGATGAGGGCCTCCACCGTCGGGTTCCAGAGACTCTTGTTGATTTCCCGCATTGCTGCGATGTCGTGGCGGACGGCGTCGGCTTTGGCCAGGCTCACGGCCATGGTCTCCCACGCATCGTCCGGGAGCAGCAGGAACCTGGCGAGGACCTGCTGGGGAACGATGATGCCGAACTGTTCGATCATGTCCGCTTCACCGGCCTCGATCAGCGGGTCCAGGTTCTTGGCCACTAGGTCTTCGATATCCGGCACCAGCAGCGCCACCCGTTCGGGGGTGAAGTACTGTGCCAGGAACTTCCGGAAGAACGTGTGGGTGGGCGGATTTTCCTGGATGGGGATGGACCGCATGAACTCGGGGAACTCCAGGAACGGCTGGCCGCTGGTGTAAGTGCGCCAGTCCCGCGAGCCCTTCTGGACGTCGGCGTAGCGCATGTATCCATAGAAACCGTCGTAGTCGCTGGTGAAGGCCAGCGGCCGCTCGGCGCGCAGCCTGGTGTACTCTGCCGGGTAGTCGGTCACCGTTATGGGGTTCCAGTCATCGTTGGGGATCCGGGTATCGGCATCAACGCTCACGATGCAGCCTCCTTGCTTTCCTCGTGTGATAGGTATCACTGCTTGTTCCCCACCGTAAGGCGGCCAAGGCGCCTCAGTCATATGTTTCATGGAACTCACACGGCGCAGGTATACACTTTGAATATGGACATTCGGCACATTCGATACTTTCTGGAGATCACCCGGCAAGGGTCCATCTCCAAGGCGGCCAAGGTGCTGCAGATGACCCAGCCGCCGCTGAGCGCCGCCCTGAAGAACCTCGAAGAGGAACTCGGAGTCAAGCTCCTGGAACGGACCGCGCGCGGGATTGTGCCCACCAACGCCGGTGAACTCCTGGTGCAAAAAGGCAGCCGGCTCGTGGACGAAACCGACCAGCTCGCCCGTGAGCTCAGCCGCCAGGGAAAGGGGCTCAGCGGCACTCTTCACCTCGCGGTCATTCTGCCGTTCGCCTGGGCCTACCTGCCCCGGGTCCTGGCACGCTTCCGCGAACTGTCGCCCCACGCGGACGTCACMCTGAGCGACGTCGAACCTGGCACGGTGATTGAGGGCGTCCGCTCCGGCGCCCTGGACGTGGCCATTGTTGCCACGGGAGCGCCGGACCGGCTGCGCACCATGTACCAGGACGACGTGGTGATTGAACCGATCTCCAAGATGTCCCTGTCCTCGGTGCTGCCCACCCGCTTTCGGGATGCACCCAAGCCGGTGGCCCTGACAGACCTGATGGATGAGACCTGGCTCCTGCCCGCGCCGAACATCCGCGTGCCAGGCATCACCGAACTACTGGTTGACTACTGGCTGGAGAACGGCCTGTCCATGCCGCGGCTCAAGACGGTCACCAGCCTGCAGACCACGCTCCCGCTCGTTGCGGCCGACATGGGCATCAGCATCATGCCCCCGGAGATCCAGCAGATCGCCAAGACCACCGTGGTGACCCGCCAGCTGGAGCCGCCCCTGCCGCCGCTGCATGCCGTGGCGGTATGGAGTGCCCAGCGCGAGCTGACCGAGGTTGCCGCAACCTTCGCCGAGGTGCTCCTGGGTCCCCGTGCAAAGAGTGTGCGGATGAGGACCGGCCCCGAGGCGCACTGACGCCACTCCCCCGCAGGTCCCATCAGGACGGCCGCATCAGGCAGGACCCAGGAACACCGGATCCATTTCCTCACCGGCCGCATACTGGCCGTTGAAAAGGTCGACGGCGGCCGGAGCCAATTGTGCCGGCAGTTCCGTCCAGCCCGTCCCGGCAGCCTCCGGCCCTGCAACCTGCGTTCCGGCAACCTTTGGGACGGCCAGCCGGAGGAGCTCCAGCCGGGCACCGCTGCCGGGCGCCTGCCCCGGGTCCGCAACGCTCAGGACGGCGCCCTCGGCATCGAATTCGAGCCACGGGTCCGCCACAAACAGGCTCATCATGCCGTGGTGGCCGCTGAGCCGCACCTGGCCGCGGAACCTGCGGATGCCCGCTGTTCCAATGCCCGCCGGCGTCGGATCCTCTGCTGTTCGCGGATCCGCCGGTGACCCTGCCTCACCGGCCGGCCCGCCGCCGTCGGGCGCAAACTGGAAGTAGCTCCCGCTGACGATGGATGCCCCGGCATCTGCTGAGACGCTCCCGTCGGGAAGGCGTGACAGGTAACTGATGAAGCTCCGTTTGATACCCCAGCGAAGCACCGGGGCATCACACGGGAGCTGCTCCATTCCCATGGCTCAGAGTCCGAGCTTTAGCGGGCAGCCGCCCTGGGACCGGGAGACGCAGATGAACATGCTCTCGCAGCTGGYCTTCTCGTCGTCCGTCAGGATGGAGTCCCGATGGTCGGGAGTACCCGAGATGACCGGGGTTTCACAGGTGCCGCAGGTCCCCTCGCTGCACGATGACAGGGCCGGGAGCCCGGCCGCCTGGGCGACTTCGAGGATGGATTTGTCTGCCGGGATGGTAAGCGTCACGCCGCTGTCCGCGAATTCGACCTCGAAGGAAACGTCGCCGGTGGCATCGATCTTCTTCGGCACGAAGCGCTCCACGTGCAGGCTGCCCGCGGGCCAGTGCGCCGAGGCGCCTTCGACGACGTTCAGCAGCGGCTCCGGGCCGCAGCAGTAGATCAGGGTGTCAGGCCGGACGTCCAACAAGCAGGCAGCGAAGTCCACCCGGCCGTCTGTGTCTTCCGGGACGAGCCGCACCCGGTCACCGAATTCTGCGAGCTCGTCCAGGAAGGCCATGGTGGCCCGTGACCGGCCGCCGTACACGAGGCTCCAGTCGGCGCCTTCCTGTTCGGCCTGGGCCACCATGGCCAGGATCGGGGTGATTCCGATCCCGCCGGCGATAAAAACATAGTTCGGGGAGTGCTGGAGCACAAAGTTGTTGCGCGGCTGGCTGACCGTCAGCGTCGATCCGGCCTCCACGGTGGTGTGGATGGCCAGCGATCCGCCGCGCCCGTTGGCTTCCTTTAGCACACCGATGCGCCAGCTGGACTGGTCCCCGCCGGGCGAGCAGAGCGAGTACTGCCTGACATGCCCGTCAACGTGGACATCGATATGTGCACCGGGGTGCCAGGTGGGCAGCGGGCGGCCGGCCGGGTCCACGAGTGTCAGGGATGCGACGCCGTCGGATTCCTCCCGGCGTTCCCGCACCGTCAGTTCCAGGGTGGCCGTCGGGTCCGAGGGAAGCTCGACGGCGTGCTGCGCCGCCTTGGGTGCCACGTCCCACTGCACCTCAAGGCTCCGGCGGACCGGCAGCAGCGCGAACCGGATGAAGTCCAGGCCCCAGTCCTTGGCGGGACGCAGGCTGGGCAGGCGTTCGAAGAGCACCTTCAGGCCGGTGGATCCCTGGGCGCGGGCCAGTGGCTGGCCCAGGCAGGTGTGCCGTCCCTTGGTGAACGCCAGGTGGTCCCGGGCGTCCTCGCGGTGGATGTCGAACTCGAAGGGCCGGTCGTAGTATTCCGGGTCCGTATTAACACTGGCCAGGGCGATCCAGATCATATCGCCGGCCTTGATGTGGGCGTCCCCGATGGTGACATCCACGTTGGCCCGGCGGGACGCGAACGTCGACGACGGGCGGCGCCGCACGGTCTCGTCAAAGACCCGCTGCCAGAGCGCGGGGTCGTCCAGGGCGTCGGTGAGCGCGGCCGGTGTTTCGTTGAGGAAGATGACCGCGTTCGCCATGGCCTGGGCGGTGGTGTCGGTGCCGGCGGCGGCGAATTCACTCAGGTGCAGGGCGATCTGCTCCTCGGACAGGGACCAGTTCCCTTCCCTGTCCTTGTCCCGGGCCATGACGGAGATGAGGTCGTCAGCTTGGCTGCCCCGCCGTTCGCGGACAATGCCGCGCAGGGTCAGCTGGGCCGTGACATAGCTGTCCCATACTTCCGAGCGGCGCGGTTCTTCAAGCTTTTCCTGGGCGCTGGCGAGCACCTGGAAGAAGTCGTCTCGGAGGCCGCGCATCATGGAATCGAATTCCGGGCCGAGACCCATCAGGGCGAGGAGCGTCTGCGTGGTGAGCTCCAGGCAGTAGGCGTCCATCAGGTTGGCGTGACCCTCCGCCTCGAACCGGTCAATGATGCGGTGGGCGCGGGTTTCGATCTCGGGCCGAAGGGCTTCCATCCGTTCCTGCAGGAAGGCCTTCTGGGCTACGCGCCGGGCCACGGTGTGCCCTGAAGGGTCAGAACCTACCAGGATCCGGGAGATCAGCTCGGCCGGCATGATTTCCTGATAGGCCTCGGGGACCGGGATCAGCCCGCCGTTGCTGGCGCTGGAGAACTTCTGCCAGTCGGGCAGGATGGTTTCCGCGTCGGCGCGGCGGGTGATGATCCACGCGTTCAGGTACGGGTAGAAGAAGGCAGGCTTGCCCTCGCGGACGTCAGCGAAATGCCGGGCCGGATCGCGGTAGTAGTCGTCGCCCATGGCGTCGAAGCCGGGGGCCAGCGGGCCGGGGTGGGCAGGGGCGATCGTGTTGATGGACATGGTGTGCTCCAGGAGGAAGGGGTGTCAGAGGACCGCGGACGCGGCGATGGTGGACAGTTTCTGGAAGCGCAGGACGTTGTCGCCCTCGTCCATGACGCCGGCGGTCAGGCAGACGAAGGTCATGTCGCGTTCCGGGTCGATCCAGAAAAGCGTGGATCCCGCGCCGTAGTTGCCGTGGGTCCGGGGGCTGGTAAAGGGCCCAAAGAAGGAGGGGTGGGTTCCGGTGCCGCTCAGCGAGAAGCCCAGGCCGAAGTTTCCCGGGGGCTCTTCCCAGCCGCGCATCCGGGCGATCATGGCGTACAGGTCGTTGGTCAAGTCGCCGGTCTGCAGTGTGGTGGCGGCGTCCAGGACGGCCGGCGCAATTAGCTGGCGGCCGTCATGGGCCCCCTTGCGGCGGATCATTTCGGCGAAGGCGAAGACATCGGCAGCGGTGCTGGCCGACCCGACCCACGGCATCTCGGCTTCCTCGTTGATGACGTCGTCCAGGACTTCAATGTCCTTGGCCGAGAGCCAGCCGGAGTCCGGGATGTAGGCCTTGAGCGGAACCATCCGGTCCTTCCAGTCTTCCAGCGGACCGAACCGGGTGTCCTTGAGGCCCAGCGGGCCGAACAGGTTCTTGCCGGCCAGGTCGCGGAACGAGTCGGCACCGTAGACCCGGCGGAGCATCTCGCCCATCAGCGCATGGTTGACCGCGGGTGAGTACGTGAGGTTGGTGCCCGGCTCGTGGACCACGTCGAGTTCGCAGATGGCGGCAATGACGTCTTTGAGGTTGCCCAGCCGGGCGTTCGGGAGCGGTTCGGGCGTGGCCGGCATCCCGGAGCGGTGGGTCAGCAGGTGGGCCAGGTTCACGCGGTCCTTGCGTCCGGCGCGGAACCGGTCGCTGCCGTAGAACTCGGGAATGATGTCCACCACGCGGGTGCTCAGGGCGAGCTTGCCCTCGCCAATGGCCTGGTACACCAGGGCGTTGGTGAAGGCTTTGGTCAGCGAGAGGACCCTGAAAATGCTGTCCGCTTCCATGGCGCGGCCGGCGGCGCGGTCCGCCCATCCGAGGGTGGCGTCGAGGGCCACTTCGCCGTGGCGGGCCACGATGATGCGGGCGCCGTCGTAGTCGCCGGCGCTGATGTCGTTGCGGATGGTCTGCTCTAGTAGTCCGATGGTCTCGGCGTTGAGTCCGTGGGTCATGGTCCTGCTCCTGTGTGCCTGGCTTAACGGGGGGATGAAAAGCGTGGCGGCAGCCCGCCGTCGTAATTTCCGACGGCGGACCGTTGCCACGGTGCGCAGCGGCAGCCCTACATGTGGAGGCCGCCGGACGGCGAGAGGGTCTGCCCGGTGTAGTAGGCGCCCGCTTCGCTCGAGAGGAACACCATCGTGGCGGCGATTTCCTCCGGGGTTGCGGGGCGTTTGATGGGCTGCATGCCGATCAGCATTCCGGTGATTTCCTCGGGCTGTTGGCGGAACAACGGGGTGTCCACAGCGCCGGGCGCGATCGCGTTGACCCTGATATTGAAGGGGGCAAGTTCGGCGGCCGCTGCCCTGGTCATGCCGAGGACTCCGGCCTTGGACGCCGGGTAGTACAGCGGCATCGGAACGCCGAGCAGGGCTGCCGAGCTGGAGACGTTGACGATTGAGCCGCCGCCAGTGCGCTTCAGCAGGGGCGCCGCTGCCCGCATGACATAGAAGGGACCGAACAGGTTGACTTCCAGGACACGGCGGAAGTCTTCGTCAGTGATGTCGCCGAGGAAGTCGGGGAAGAACTCCTCGCCTTCCCGTGCTGCCCGGAAGGCCCGGACGTTGGTGTCAACGAGTTTGTCGTTCGCCGCCTTGGACGGCGCGTTGATGCCGGCCGCGTTGATGACCACGTCGAGGCGGCCGAATTCTGCGTCGAGTTTGGCAAAGGCATCGTTGACCGCCGTGCTGCTGGTGACGTCCAGCGCGATGGCGAGTGAACCGGGGATGGCGGAGAACTCGCGGGACAACGCCTCATCGGACATGTCCGCACCCACCACCCGGGCACCCGCGTCAGCGAAAGCCTTTGCGGTGGCAAGGCCGATTCCGGAGGCCGCTCCGGTAATGAATGCCACTTTTCCTTCAAGAGTCACGACGTTGTGCCTTTCTGCTGTCCACCCCGCAGTGCGGTCGTGGGCTGTGATGTAGGGCACCAGTGTTGCAGTTCGCTAGACACATGTCCAGCCAAAATGCTGGACATTCGATAAATAAAAAAGCATTTGTTGAATCACTAGACAACAGTCCAGCCAATGTGTTCTGCTTCTCTCATCCCCGTGAGGACGGTCACACATCACCGGCCGGGTCTGAACACACTTCCCGGCGCTTCGCTCTGGAGCCTGCCGGCTGCGGGGACCCCGTACCAGAGACAGAACTTCGAGGCCCCCGGGCCTCTCTTCAAAGGAGAAGCATGACAGTTCCCACGACGGGCTCCCCGGCCGTCCAACTGGCCCCGGCAGAGCTGCCGGATACGCAGAGAAAGCTCCCCTGGAAGCGCGCCGGCATGCTCATGGCCGTGACGTTCTCCGGCCTGCAGATGCTCAACGAAGTGGGCGCCATGATGGCCATCCCGCTCTACCAGTCCATGAGCATGGATCTTGGCCTCACGCCGTCCCAGGTCTCCTGGGCACTGCTGGCCACCCTCCTCATGGGGGCGGCTTCCATCGCCCTGCTGTCCAAGGCGGGCGATGTCTTCGGCCACCGCAAGGTGATGATCATCTGCATCGTCGGCATCTTCGTGGGCTATGTCATGTCAGCACTCGCTACTGATTTCACCGTCCTGGTGATCGGCCGCGCGCTGACCGGCATCATGGCCGGACAGGCCCTGGTGGTGGGCATCATGAACGACCGCCTGAGCAACTTCGACCGCAAAAAGGCCATCGGCATCATCGCGGGCGGCCAGGCCGTCGGCGTCACGCTGGGCTTCGGCGTGGGCGGACTCATGGTGGTCGTCGGCGCAACGTGGCGCCACGCCTTCTGGATCGGCGCCGCCCTGACCGTCCTGAGCATGGCGGGAATGCTGCTATGGGGCTCGGACTCGGACGCCACGCTGCGGAACCGGGGCAAGAGCAAGCGCATCGATGTCGCCGGCGTCACTCTGCTCGGCTTCTCCCTGACGGCCATCTGCATCGGTTTGAGCCAGAGCCCGGCCTGGGGTTTCACCTCGCCCGCCACCCTGACCTGGGTGATCGCCGGCGTCGTGGGCCTTGGCCTGGCGCTTGTAGCGGAATCCCGCAGCAAGCAGCCGCTCGTTGACATCTCCCTGCTGCTGAGCACGCGACTGATGCCCGCCTACGCCGTATTCGTGACCCTGGGCATCGCCGGCATCATGATGTTCAACTTCGTGATGGGCTGGGCACTGACACCTGCCGAGCTGGYCGGCTACGGCTTCGGACTCAATCCACTGACCGCCGGTTTCCTGTTCATCCCCATGACCCTGGCCGGAATCGTCGTTTCCACCGTCATCCCGCGGCTGCTGCACCGTGTTCCCCCGCGCGGCCCCCTCGCCGTCGGGGCGTTCCTGCTGATGCTGTCCTTTGTCTGGCTGTACTTTATGCACACTCAGCTGTGGGCCGTCGTCGTCGGCATCCTCTTCTACGGCGTCGCCTACACCACGGTCCTGACCATCGCCATCTCGATCATCGCCGCCGAAGCGCCGGCCGGGAAAGGCGCCGGCAYGGCCTCCATCTACGTGGGGATTGCGCTGTCCGCCTCGGCAATCGGCACGGCAGTCTACGCCGCCATCATCGGCCTGAACACAACCCCCGCGGCTCCGCTTCCGCCGGCCGAAAACTATGCCACCGGCTTCCTGACGGCGGCCATCGTCTCGATCGTGGCGATCATCGCGGCATTCACCCTCTCCAAGCGCGTGCAGCTGACCGAAGTGGCCAGCCACTGAGGTCGAAGGATCCGCTGACATGGATCAGCGCAGGTTGAATCACCGCGGTTTGAATCAGCTCAGCTGAGCATTTGAACCACAACAAGGGCGCCGGGCCCATGGTCCGGCGCCTTTGGCGTCTGGTTCTAACGTGTGGTTCTGTCCGTCTAGCTGGCGGTGGCGTCACCGCGGACGAAGGCCAGCCATTGCATTGCCAACACGTCCTTGAGCAGGGCCATGTCCAGTGGCCTGCCGCGAAGGATCGTAAAGAACATGGTCCTGTCCAGCGCCATCTGGAGTGTCAGCAAATGGAGCCGCGCGCGTTCGTGCTGCACCGGATCCGTATACCGGGCAAAGGTCCTCGGCATGACCTTGTAGGTGTCGCCGAGGATAGTCATCCACGTCTCGGTCACCAGGTCATCGTTCGCCAGAGCCTGCTCCATGGTGGTGAAGTCGCTGGAGCGCTCTCGCCACAACATGATGGTGTCGTCCAGCCAGTCGAGGATGCTGGCCTGGTCCGGATCTTCCAAATCGTCCAGGCGGCGGTAGGCGGCCATCACGTCGGACTGGCTCCGCCTCATCAGCTCGGCAACGATCTCCGCTTTGGTCCGGAAATAGACGTAGAACGTGGCGCGGCTGGCGCCGGCCGCACTCGCGATGTTCTCGGCAGTCGTCTCATTGAAGCCGCGGCTGCGGAATTCCTCCGAAGCGGCCTCGATCAGCCGCTCGCGGGTCACTTGTTTCTGCACCTCACGCAGGGATTGCCTGGGAGCCTGCGTGCGTTGGGAACCCGGCGCTTGCCGACGAGGCCCAGCATATTTTTCGTTGTCGGCAGTGGTCACGCTCACCAACTTATCACCGGGAACGGCTGGAATTCGGAAACCCGAAGCGAGCCCTCACCAGCCCTTGAGCGTGAAACTGCTGAATTCAGGTCGCACCGAAAGACGACTCGCGAAATCCTTGCACCCATCTACCGGGAGTATCCTGTCGCGGCCGGGCGTCCGACATACTAGTTCCATGCAGGCGACGACGGTATTAGTCGAGGGCGAGAGTGACCGGCTGGCGGTCGAGACGCTGGCCTTACGCCTTGGCCATGACCTGACAGCCTTGCGGGTGTCGGTCGTACCGATGGGAGGCGCGACGAGCATCGTCCACTTCATCGACCGCTACGGCCCGAATGGTGCAGGCCACCGGTTGTTGGGCCTGTGTGATGCAGGGGAATCTCGTGGCGTCGCCCGCGCGCTCGGCCGTGCAGGTATCGGGTCCGGTTCGCTGGCCGAGCTTGGGTTCTACGTCTGTGACGCCGATCTAGAGGACGAACTCATCCGCTGCCTTGGGATCGATGCCGTGCTCAATGTCATCGCGGCTCAAGGCGAGCTCGCGTCGTTCCGGCTCCTCCAACGCCAGCCGTCATTGCGAGATCGGCCAATAACGGCGCAGTTGCGCCGGTTCTTCGGAGGACGCAGCGGTAACAAGGTCCGATACGCGCCACTGCTGGTCGACGCATTGCCGGCCGGACATGCGCCTGCGCCGCTGGCCCGCCTCGTTGCATCATTCTCACGGTGATCCGACTGTCCAAATAGATGGGCCCTCGCCGCAGGAGTTGGCGCGGCGGTCGCGTCGTTGGTGCAGGCCGCCATCGCCGCGGTGACTGTCCTCGAAGTCGACGCGATGACAGCCGAGGACACACTCGGACTCGTGCAGGCAATTGACCGCCTCGACAGCCTGAAGCTGCTGCTGCTCRCAGGCTTTGTCGCTACCGTAACGACCGTGCTGCGCCGCAATGGGTTTACCGCACACTGGGTCCCCGCCATCGCAGTGCTGCTCGTCCCGATGCTGGTCACCGGG
>NZ_JBFUJJ010000026.1:0-45381 GCF_056401435.1 Arthrobacter sp. P4_F10 | reverse complement strand
GATCAGGCCAGCAAGCGCGGCAGCGGACGCGGCGACGGCCTCCACGGCCGCCCTGCTCTCCGCACTCCATGCTGTCCTGCTGTGAGCTGTCCTGCTGTGAGCTGTCCTGCTGTCCATACCCACAGCATCTCAGGACGCACCGACAATAAAGATGACACTGTCTGCAATGCAGCGCGACGCCGGCCCCGGCCAAGGCACCGAGACTGGTTTACGGTCTAGAGGCTGAGGCCGGGTCGCTGAGCTCCCCGTCATGATCCGGCAGATCCGGGAAATGCCTATCGGAGGTAGCGCCCAACGCAGAACGGCGGCCACCACTCCCCCAAGGTGTGGCAGCCGCCGTCGCTAGCGTTTGATTGTGGTTACTCCGACGGAACGAGCACCTTCAGATCGAAGCCTTCGTAGCCCGCGTCGCGGACTTCGGCAAGCTTGTTCCGGTAGTTGCCAAGGCCGCCGAGGTAGAACATGACGGTCTTCTTCTTGCCCGGGATGTTGGCACCGAAGATCCAGGAGTCGGCCTTCGGGAAGAGCGTCATGTCGGCAATCTGCTGGCAGGTGACGGTCCAGGCTTCTTCGGCCTCGGCCGTCGGCTCCACGGACGCCACCTGGCCGGTTTCGGCGTCGTTGATCAGCTGGGAGATCCACTCAACCTGGGCCTCGATGCTCGGCGGCAGGTTGGTGAAGGGGCCGTTGGGGCCCAGGATCATAAACATGTTCGGGAATCCTGCGGTGGTGACACCGAGGTAGCTGGTGGGACCGTCCTTCCAGTGCTCCTGGATGGTCTCACCATTGCGGCCACGGATGTCCATCCGCGTGTAGTTTCCGTCGACGGCGTCGAAGCCGGTGGCAAAGATCAGCACATCGAGCTCGTGCTCCACCCCGTCCGAGGTCCTGATGCCCTTGGGCGTCAGCTCGACGATCGGCGTCTCCTTCACCGATACCAACTCGACGTTGTCCCGGTTGAACGTGGCGTAGTAGCCGCTGTCGCAGAGGGGGCGCTTGGCGTAAAGATCGGTGGGAGTAAGCTTGCGGGCCGTCTCCGGGTCCTTGACGATCTCGGCGATCTTGCCGCGGACAAATGATGCGGCGGCTTCGTTGGCTTCCCGGTCCGTGGCGATGTCGCCGAACGTGTTGAACATGAAGCGGAACCCGCCGCCTTCTTCCCAGGCTTTCTGGAAGACGGCCCGGCGGTCTGTTTCGGAGACGCTCATGGCCGGCACGGTGCTTTCCTCGAATCCGAAGGCGACGCCGGAACCTCGGACCTGCTCCCAGATTTTTCCGTAGTCCTTCTTGACGGAATCGACGTACTCCTGCGTGACAAGGGTATTGCCGACCGGCACACTGTACTGCGGGGAGCGCTGGAAGACAGTGAGGTGTCCCACCTTGGGCGCGATTGCGGTGATGATTTGCAGGCCGGTGGATCCGGTGCCCATGACTCCGACCCGCTTGCCTGTAAGGTCCACTCCTTCGGGCCACGCACCTGAGTGGTAGATCTTGCCCTCAAACGAGTCGATGCCCGGGATCTTGGGAACATTGGTGGCCGAGAGCAGGCCGAGGCCGTTGACAATGTACTTCGCGGTGATGGTTTCGCCGGTGTCGGTGCCGATCACCCATCGGTTAGTCGATTCGTCGTACCGGGCCGAAGTGATTCCGGTATTGAGCTGGATGTCCTTGCGCAGTTCGTACCGGTCCACGACGTGTTCCAGATACTTGAGGATTTCCGGCTGGGTCACATACTTGTGGCTCCAGTTCCATTCGTTCAGCAGTTCGTCGTCGAACGAGTAGCGATACACGAAGCTCTCGGTGTCCGACAGGGCACCCGGGTACCGGTTCCAGTACCAGGTGCCGCCCACGCCACCGGCGCGGTCGAAGGCGCGGACGCTGAGGCCCAGTTCGTTGCGCAACTTGTGCAGCATATAGATGCCGCCAAAGCCTGCGCCAACGACGACGGCGTCGAGTTCAGTGCTGGGGGCAGTGCGCCCCTGCTCTTCAGCCATGATGAAATACTCCTTTGTGTTTCAAGTCTTGTGTTGTGAAGTGGCCGGGCTCAGTACGGTTCAGTACTTGTGCCAGCCGGCGATGCGGGCGAGTTCGGCGTCGGCGACTCCGGAGTTACCGGCCAGGAACGGGTAGACGTGCTGCTGGCCTTCGCCGATGGAGAGGGTCACGTCGACGCCGGCCGCTTCGGCCAGTGCGTTCAGCCGGGTGGCGTTGTCGAGGAGGGATTCGGCCGAGCCTGCGGTCAGGTACAGGCGGGGGAACCCGGTGAAGTCGGCATAGAGAGGGTTGGCCAGAGGGTTCTGCGGGCTCACGGAAGCTCCCAGGACACCGGCAATCATGCCCTCGAGCAGCGGAGCACTAATCAGTGCGTCCGTGGCGTCGTTGGTGACCAACGTTTCGCCCTTGTTCTCCATGTCCAGCCATGGTGAGAAAGCGATGACCTGGCCGGGAAGCGGTTCGCCCTGCTCCTTGAGCGCCAACGCAATGGCGATCGCCAGGTTGCCTCCGGCAGAGTCGCCGACTGTGGTGATGTCTTGCGGGTGGATTCCGCTCTCGACGAGGGCCTTGAACACGGCCACGCCGTCTTCAACCTGGGCCGGGTGCGGGTGCTCGGGTGCACGGCGGTAGTCAAGGACAAACGTGACGACGCCGACTGCCTTGGCAACGTGGCCGGCCAGCTTGCGGTGGCTTGCGGCGGACCCGACCGCGAAGCCGCCGCCATGGGTGTAAAGCAGCACCTTCGTTCGGTCCGCGCCTTCCGGGAATGCCCAGATGCCCGGAACGCCGCCGACGACGTCTTCCTTGTACGTGACCGCTTCGGGTTCCCGGGTGGGCTGGTGCCACTCGTCGAACATGCTGCGGAAAAGCCGCATGGTCAGATCCGGGGTGGTGGCCATGATTTCGGACCAGTCGGCGTACAGGTCACGGAGGGGGTCGGTCGCCTGAACTGTTTCAGTGACGTCTGCGTCGGTTGAGATTGACATCTCATACTCCTTCGTATGGAAAACATCCCGGGAGTGGCCCGGAGGTGAAGTGGATCGGAATCCTGGTGCGATTTGCCGCTAGATATAGCGTGGATCACATCTGTGCCGGCTCAGTGTTCCACTTTGAAACACCGGGCCGGGTCAACGGTTGCAGCCCGTGGAGAGCAGGCGCACTGCGCCCTTGGAAGCCTGGGAAGCCGCTGTACCGGGTGCCCCAATGAGCCCGTAGATGGCTGCTGCCAGTCGGCTGACCGGGTGACGTCATGCGTGATGAAGTGAGCGGAACCTCCGGCGTCCGCTGATCTCCTCGGCCACTGCCTTCCCGGCGGCTTCCCTGACGTCGGTGACAACGACTTTGGCCTCTTCGGCGGCGACTAGCAGCCTCTTCGGTACCGACGAGAAGTGCGTGCGACCTGCCCATGGACTATTGCCGCCTGCGCATAAAAGGGGCCGCGATTTAGTATTGGATACTTATCAGAACCGGTGTCATTCTTGAATCAATACAGTCTGCGCAACGATGCGAGGTCACCATGCACGCTTTTGCCGTTTTCCAAGACAGCCCCGAGATCCAGGACATCGAACTGCCGGACCCCGTGCCGACAGGAACCGAAGTCCTCTTGAGGGTCATCCGTTCCGGCGTGTGCCACACGGACACCCACCTTCGCGAGGGCTCCTACGATCTAGGCAGCCGGGGGGCCCTGAAGCTGGTTGACCGCGGCGTCACCTACCCGCTGGTCATGGGGCACGAAGTCGTCGGCGTCGTCGAGCAGGTCGGGGACAGCGTGCACGGGTCCAAAGCCGGGGACATCAGGCTGGTCTATCCGTGGATCGGCTGCGGCCATTGCCGGGATTGCCTTGCCGGCCGCGACAACGTCTGCGCCAACGGTCGCAACCTCGGAGTCGCGGAGCACGGAGGCTACGCCGAGAAGATCCTGGTCCGCGACGAAAAGTACCTGGTGGATATCGAGGGCCTGGACCTCAGCTGGGCGGCCACGCTGGCCTGCTCCGGGCTGACGGCCTTCAGCGCCGTGAACAAGGTCCTTCCGCTTGGACCCGACGAACCCGTCGTGGTGATCGGCGCCGGCGGAGTGGGGCTCACTGCCATCGCGACCCTCAGCGCGCTGGGCCACAAGGCCATTTGCGCCGTCGACCTTTCCGAACGGAATCTCGAGCTGGCGCGGCAGGTTGGCGCCACGATCACGGTCCAAACCACAGATCAAGGCCTCAGCGCGAAGATCGTCGCGGCCACCGACGGCCCCGTGGCAGCGGTGATTGACTTCGTGAACAACAGCCAGACGGCACCGGTAGCCTTCGACTCCCTGCGCAAGGGCGGCCGGCTGATCCAGGTCGGGCTCTTCGGCGGAGAACTGACGGTACCCACCGCGCTCATGGCCCTCAAGATGCTCACGATCCAGGGCAGCTTCGTGGGGACCCCGGAGGAGCTGAACCAGCTCATCGCCCTGGCCAAGCAGGACGCCATTCCCCACATCCCGATCATCGATGCCGAGCTCTCCGCCGAATCTGTTGGCGAGAGCCTGGACAAGCTGACGCACGGTAGCGTCCCCGGACGCGTTGTGCTGCGTGCGGCAGTCGGAGCCCGGGGCTGACCAGCCATGCAAAATCCCCGGAAGGTGCCCGATGATGCCCTGCGCGTTGCCCGGGAACATCTCATCCGCCGTGGCCTCCGGGATGGGATCCAGCTGACGGAAATCGTCTCCCCTGATATTGAAAACAGCTGGCGCCGCTCTATCGGTGTGGAGGCTTCGGCAAGGCCTGAGGCATTCCTGTTCGTCAACGATTTCGATCCGGACGGAATCCTTATCCGGGCGGCCAAGAGCGTGATGGACCACTGGCTGGAAAGCCTCAACGGTATGGGCATTTCCCTATTCCTCAGTGACCAGTCCGGTCAGATAATTGCCCGCAGGCTCGGTGACAGGGCGCACGGCAACCGGTTCGACGAGGCATTTGCCGCCGAAGGATTCAGTTTCTCGGAACGCTCTGTCGGCACGAATGGGCTGGGTACCCCCATCGAAGGGCGCCAAGCCGTGTTTGTCCGCGGAGCCGAGCATTTCAACGAGGCACTGGCACCCCTGTCGTGTTCCGGGGCACCGATCCTGCACCCCGTCACACGCCGGGTGATCGGGTCCATTTCCTTCGCCTGCGATACCGGTTTGGACAACCCGCTCATGCTGGCCATGGCCCGGGAGGCCGGCAGCCAGATCGAACGTCGATTGCTCGATCTCGGCAGCGCAACGGGACTCGCCCTGGGGATGTCGCAACTGCGTCTGAGCTCCTCCACGGCCCCGGTCATCATGCTCGACGCCCAGGCAGTCATGACCAACGTCTCCGGCCTGGCCGTTATGAGCAGCGAACTGCACACCACCTTGTGGGAACAATTGCGTGGCCTTGAGTGGACCGGCGCCAAACAAACCATCGAAATTCCGTCCCTGAACGTGGATGCCACGGTCCAGCGAATTGACGATTCCGGCGGGAGTTCGGCCTTCGCCCTGGAGCTCTCCCGCATTCCGGACGCCGCCAGTAATCCGCGGAAGGCCGAGCCAGAAGGGTCCGGCGGCAATTCCTCGGGCGTGGGAGCAGCGTTTCCACACGTCATGCGCAATGCCTTTGACCGGGCAGGTCAGGGGCCCGGGGCGATTGCCGTCTGCGGGCAGGGCGGCTCCGGCAAGCTCCACCACACACTCGCCTGGCTCAATGGGCAGGACTCCGGTCCGAACCCGCTCATCCTCGATGCCTGCCTGCTTCCCGGGGAAAAGGACGCCACCTGGTTCTCTGACTGCCGCGAGGCCATCGCAGTAGGCCGAAGCGTTGTCCTGCGGCACCTTGAGGATCTTCCCCGGAGCGAGCTGAACAGGCTCAAGGCCCTGGATGCGGCGGTGCGCCAGCGGCCGGATGGGCCGCCGACAGCCACTGCCGCTCCTTCTCCGGCCCGCCTGGTTCTTACTATGAATCCCGAGGCGTGCCCGGACTTCGTCTCGGACGTGGTGTCCCAAATCGCTGCGCGTGTGGATGTGCCGTCCCTATCCGCGACCAAGGAACGCATCCCCGTGCTGGCAGCACATTTCCTGGACGCGGCCGCACCTGCAGACAGGTCCACACTCTCCGCAGTGGCACTGCAGGGACTCATGCGCTGGCGGTGGCCTGGGAATGTTGCCGAACTGCGAGCCACCCTCGAGTCGCTGTCGCGAGCACATCCCGGACGCGTACTGCAAGCCAATGACCTCCCTGAACATCTCAGGAACACGGGCAGGCGCAAGCTCTCCAAACTCGAATCCCTTGAGCGCGACGCGATCGTAGCCGCACTCGAACACAGCGGGGGGAACCGCTCGGTCGCCGCGGAATCCTTAGGCATGGGCCGAACCACGCTTTACCGGAAACTCCGCGTTCTGGGGATCGAGACACCCGAGTCCATGGCGACCTGACGTGTCATCCGGCGCGGGGCAGGATCCTCTCAGCCAACTCCAGGACCGCCCGCAAGGCAGGGCTGGAGTTATCCCGGCGCCAGGCCATACGCAGCTCCACCGGAATCGTCTTGTCCACAAGCTTCACGAAACGCACATGGGAATCCGTCACCGATTCAGCCACGGAGGACAGCGTGAGCGTGCAGCCCACCTCCGCCGCTACCAGTGAGAGTGCCGTCCAGGAATCCGGGACTATCTGAACGATGTCGAGCTCGAACCCGGCGGCGTGCGTAAGCCGGCGGAGCCGGTCGTTCAACACGGCCCCTGCATGCGGCGGCAGCGAAACAAAGGTGTCGCCTTGGAAGTCAGCCATCCGGGCCTCGGCGGCATCGGCCAGGCGGTGGCTTGCCGGTACGGCGACGACGAGGTCCTCCGCCGCAAGCAGCCGCGTTTCGATACCGGCAGCAATGTAGTCCCAGCGTCCGAGGGCGATGTCCATGTCGCCACTGAGGACACGGTCCATGGCGGGCTGCGCAAAATTCTGGCTGAAGAGCTCGATCTGGATACCCGGGTGGTCGCGCCGGACCTCCCGGGCGAGCCGGCCCACGAGGGTGTGGGTAGAGGCGCCGGCATAGGCAACCCGGACGCGCCCGACTTCTCCCTTGTCCGCGGCACGGACCGCGATGCTCGCCCGGCGCGTGGCATCGATGATCTCCGTTGCCGGTCCGATGAACGCTTCTCCGGCGCCCGTGAGCTTGACGCTGCGGGTGCTTCGGTCGAACAGGCGGGTTCCCAGCTCACGTTCCAGCTGCTGGATACTGCGGCTGACCGGAGGTTGCGCCATGTGCAGTTTTTCTGCGGCACGGCCGAAGTGCAGCTCTTCTGCCACCGCCAGGAAGGCGCGGATCTGTTGGATTTCCATGCAAGTGATTATTGCACCTGACGCAACAAAAGGGCCATTAATAAGTATTGGACGGATAGCAATGCCGTCCGTCATGGTGGATGGAGAGAACACTATGCGAGGAGCCCATTGATGGACAGCCAACACTCCGCCACCTCTGAGACGTCGGCATTCGGCCGCAGTTCAGATGGTCCGCTCAGCGGCATCCTGATCGCAGATTTCGGCAGGGTGCTGGCCGGGCCGTACTGCACCATGCTGCTGGCCGATCTCGGCGCCACCGTCATCAAGATTGAGAGCCCGGCCGGTGACGAGACCCGGGCATGGCGCCCGCCCACCCGCGGAAATGACTCGACGTACTTCCTCTCGATCAACCGCAACAAGACCTCGATCAAGCTCGACCTTCGCGATCCGGACGACCGCAGGACGGCCCAGCGCATCGCGGAACGGGCCGACGTCGTGGTCGAAAACTTCAAGCCAGGTGACCTGGTGCGCTACGGGCTGGACTACGACACCGTCGCCGCGACCAATAAGGACGTTGTCTACGCCTCGATCACGGGCTTCGGGACCGCCGGCGGCGCACAGCTCCCCGGCTACGACCTGCTGATCCAGGCGCTGTCCGGACTGATGGACCTCACCGGGGCGCCGGACACCGAGCCCTTCCGATCCGGAGTTGCGGTGTTCGACGTCATCACCGGCCTTCATGCCTGCATCGGCATCCTCGCTGCCCTGCGGCACCGGGACCGCATCGGGGAAGGCCAGCTGGTGGAAATGAACCTGATGTCCTCCGCGCTCTCCGGCATGGTGAACCAGACAGCGGCAGTGGTGCTGGGTGGAACCGCTCCGGCCAGGCTGGGCAACGAACACCCAAGCATCTACCCGTACGAACCTTTCGACACCGGCGACGGGAAGCTTGTCATTGCGATCGGCAACGACTCCCAGTACCGCACCTTCTGTGCCACCATCGGCCGGCCGGAGCTGGCCGTGGATCCGCGTTTCGAGAAGGCGCCGCTGCGCAGCGCCAACCGAACGGAACTGCGGCCGCTCCTGGTGGAGTGCCTCTCCACCCGGACCGCCTCCGAGTGGTTCGACATCCTCACCGAAGCGAAACTGCCCTGCGCACCGATCCAGGATCTGAAGGCCGGGATCGAGTTCGCCGAGCGGATCGGCCTTGAGCCCGTTGTGACGGTGGGCCACGGAGAGAATGCGCAGCCCGGCGTGCGCAACCCCATCCGGCTGTCCAAGACCCCGGTGAGCTACGACCTCACACCGCCCGACCTGGACAGCGGCGCGGAGCTGGTGCGGACCTGGCTCGGCGCGGACGAACACGTTTTGGCCGGCGCCATTGCCGGCACTCCCACACGATCCCCACAGGAGCACTGATGACCACCGCAACGGACCTGTCCGTCAATTCCGATTTCTATGTCTTGGACGACTACCTCAACGACACAGACCGTGCCCTGATCGCCCGGGTCCGTTCCTTTGTCGAGCAGGACGTCACCCCCATCATCAACGAATACTGGGAGAAAGCGGACTTCCCGTATCAGCTGGTACCAAAGTTCGCGGAGCTGGGCATCATCGGCACCGCCATCCAGGGCTACGGCTGCCCGGGCCTCACCCGGCTGCAGACCGGCCTCGTCGCGATGGAACTCTCCCGCGGGGACGGGAGCATCAACACCTTCAACGCGGTCCATTCAGGCCTGGCGATGGGCAGCATCAACCTGCTCGGCAGCGACGAGCAGAAACAGCGCTGGCTGCCGCCCATGGCCAAACTGGAAAAGCTGGGCGCATTCGCGCTGACGGAACCGGCGCACGGCTCGGACTCTGTGGCGCTGGAAACCTCAGCGCGGCTGGACGGCGACCATTACGTCATCAACGGATCCAAACGCTGGATCGGGCTGGGCCATGTTGCGGACCTCGTCATCATCTGGGCCCGGGACACCGCGGACCAGAAGGTGAAGGCGTTCGTCCTGGAAAAGAACGACGACGGCACCTACCCCGCCGGCTACCACGCCGAGGCCATCACGGGAAAGATGGCGAAGCGGGCCATCCAGCAGGCACAGATCGAGATCGAGGGCCTGCGGATCCCTGCGGAAAACCTGCTGGCCAAGTCGAAGTCCTTCCGCGACGTCGGAGCGGTGCTCAACACCACCCGCAGCACCGTGGCCTGGGAATCGCTCGGCCATGCCACTGCCGCCTACGAGATGGCGGTCAAATACGCCCGGGAACGCGTCCAGTTCGGTCACCCGATTGCCAGCTACCAGCTGGTGCAGAACAAACTCGCCAACATGCTCGCGGACCTCACAGCCATGCAGCTGATCTGCTTCCGCACGGCGGCGCTTCAGGACGAGGGCCGGCTCAGCAACGAGCAGGCTTCCCTGGCCAAGATGTTCACCGGGGACAAGGCACGAACGCTCTGCCGGGATGCCCGGGACATGTTCGGCGGGAATGGAATCCTGCTGGAAAACCATGTGGCCCGCCACCTGACCGACATGGAAGTGGTCCATACCTACGAAGGTACCGACTCCATCCAGTCACTGATCCTGGGGCGGGAAATCACAGGCGTCTCGGCCTTCTCCTGATCTGTTTCGTTTTCTCTAGAACAAAGCACGGCCATCCGCACTGGATGGCCGTGCTTTGTCGTTAAGGGCTCACGGGTTGTAAGCAGGCCTGGATGCCGCCGGTGTTTCAAAGTGGAACACCTGTGAGCTACACCACACTTCTATGGTGGAAGAAGGCACAGCGCGGCGGTTACACCAGAGCCCGCTGCCGCACGAAACACCGCGCAAACGACGCCTGCGTCGTGCGCTCCCCCAAAGGCACGAGGCCACACTGGCCGGCAATTCCCCCCAACGGTTCTGTTTCAAAGGAGAAGCAAATGACAAGCACAACAGCATCGCGGCCCGCGATGACTCCCCGCCGAGCAGCGATAGCCGCGCTCCTCGGCAGCGCCCTCGAGTACTACGACTTTTTCGTGTACGGCGCCGCGGCCGCCCTCGTCTTCAACGTGCTGTTCTTTCCATCCGGCGACCCCACCGTTGCGCTGATCGCATCGTTCGCCACCTTCGCGGTGGGCTACGTGGCACGGCCTGTCGGTGCGGTGGTGATGGGACACTTCGGCGATCGAATCGGCCGCAAACGCGTCATGCTTGCCACAGTCGTCATGATGGGCATCGCATCCTTCGCCATCGGCTGTCTCCCGACGTACGACCAGGTAGGCCTGTTGGCTCCGGCACTGCTGGTGGTCCTGCGCGTGGTTCAAGGCTTCTCCGCGGGGGCCGAGTCGGCGGGAGCCTCAACATTGACCGTTGAACATTCCCCGGTCGGGCGCCGTGGGTTCTTCACCAGTTTCGTTATGGTTGGCTACGCAGTCGGCTGCTCGCTGGCGACCATCGTATTCCTGCCGGTGGCGCTCCTGCCCGCCGAACAGCTCTACAGCTGGGGCTGGAGGATTCCGTTCTGGCTCAGCGCCGTCGTCGTCGTTATTACCTACTACGTGCGGAGCCACCTGGACGAAACGCCGGTGTTCGCCGAGGCGAAGGAAGAAAGCGCTGTTCGCAAGCTGCCGCTGAACGACGTGTTCAAGCATCACTGGCGCGACGTGATCCGTGTCGCCGGAGCATCACTGATGGCAGCGATGCAGACTTTGTTCGCTGTGTTCAGCCTTTCGTACGCAACTTCAGTCGGGGTGGACCGGAGCGCGATGCTCGCCATCATCTCCGGAGCAATTGCCCTGTCGATTGTCACCATCCCGGCGGCCGGCTACCTCTCCGACGTCATCGGCCGGAAGCGAACCATGCTGATCGCCTCTGCGGGCTGTTCGCTCACGATCTTCGGGTATCTTTGGGCGATCTCGACGACGGATATCTTGCTGATCGCGATTTTCGCGTTCCTCAACATGTCACTGTTCTTTAGCTGCTATAACGGCGTGTGGACGTCGTTCTTCGCCGAGCAATTCCCGGCACCCGTTCGGTTCACTGGCATGGCCGTCAGCAACCAGCTCGGCAACCTCCTGGCCGGCTTCGCTCCGATGGTCGCTGCAATTCTCCTTAAGCCTGGCCCGTCGGGCTGGCTTCCGGTGGCAATTTTTGGCGCCGTAGCCGCCGGAATCGCCGCGATCGCGGTGATCGGACTGCGCGAGACGTCCAAGACCCCGACGGAACTGCTCGGTGGCCCACGAGCGGCGGACCACGCGCGTCAATTGGACTCCGCCACAGCCTCCTGATCCCGCTCCCCCGCGGCGTGTCCCCGCTGGCCATCATCCGGCTCACCCGTCTGCAGAATCGGTTCCCAGCAGTGAACGCGCCTGGAGGATTGCCTGTTCGACGTCGTCGTTGAGGTCTCCGGTGGGCAGTGAGCCGAGTTCACCGCGGAGCAGCCCGACATCCTTGAGCAGCAGATCGTACTGGACGTCGACGAGGTTATCGCTCATCCAGCTCTGTCCGGTCGACACGCCTACCACCTCGAAGAGGTCCGAGGCGGGTACTCCGTGCTCGGCTGCGAGGTTGAGCATCCGTGCGGTGGCGGCCAGGTTGTAGGTGGCCAGGGCGTTGTTGAGGAGTTTCACCAGTGCGGGCTGGCCGTAGGACTGCATCCGGAAGACACGGCCGGAGATGTCGGCCAGCAGTTTGTCCTCGGCCTCAGTGGGGGCGGGTCCTGCGAGGAAGATGGTCATCGTGCCGTGGCGTGCCCCCTGGGGGCCGCCTGAGACCGGGGCCTCGAACGCGCGCCAGGAGCCGGGGGCCGAGGAGAAGATCCTGCGGGCGTCCGCCGGCGCGAGCGTTGTGTGGACGAAGACGGTCAGTGGCCGCTCGGTGTGGGCCTGGAGGGCCTCGAACACGGACGAGACCTGGTCCGCCAACCGCACCGCAATGTGGACACTGTCCACGGACGGCCAGTCCACAGCCGCCAGGTCACTGCCGGCCGGCGATTTGTTCTCCTCCGACCACTCGCGGATGCGGTCCTGGTTGAAGTCGTAGCCGTAGACCGTCTGTCCCAGTTCGGCGAGGTGTGCGCCGATGTTTCCACCGATGGGTCCGAGTCCAATTACCAGATGCATGAGCGTTCCTTATGTGTGGGAGTTGAGGTTGTGCGGGGGGATGCCGGGCCGGACTGACGGGTTATCCAGGTTGCCAGCTGGATCGGCGGGTGTCATGAGGACGTCGGAGCGGGGGAACCGCCTCAGTCCGTGGGGGTCTCCGGGGTCAGGCCGCGCTCTGCCATGACTTCCTTGACGAGGGTCAGGGCGTTGAGCACGCGCGGGAACCCGATGTAGGGGATGCAGTGGATCAGGGCACCAACGATCTTCTCTTTTGTCAGGCCCACGTTGAAGCCGGTGTTGATGTGCAGCTTCAACTGGGGCTCGGTGCCCAGGGCGACCAGCGTGGAGATGGTCACCATCGTCTGCTCCTGCTGGGTCAGGCCGGTCCGGGAGTAGATGTCTCCGAAGGCGAAGGAGACGATGTAGTCAGACAGGTCCTCGTCCAAGCTCTTGTAAGACTCCACGAGCTTGACGTGGTCGAAGGTGTTGGTGTGCTCGGAGGAGACGAGCTCCATCATGCGGTCGAGTCCGCGCTGGTATCGATCTGTGGCCATGTCGGTGCTCCTAAATTGCGTAGGGTGGTTGTGGGCGTGTCGGGTGCCGGCCTGCTTCAACCAATTTAGCAACGCTACGTTGCGTAGCGTTAGTATTAACTTTAGCGCTTCAGGCGCACAACTGGAAGGGGCGTGGATGTGGCTAGTCCCACAGGGGCGGGCGAAGACGGAATCGTCGAGGCCGCCCGACCCGCAGACACGGGTCGGCGCGCACGGACGGAGAAGTTGATTCTTGACGCCACGCGGGAGATGCTCGCGGAGGTCGGAGTCAACGGCCTGACTGTCGAGGGCGTGGCGAACCGTTCCGGCGTGGCCAAGACGACCATCTACCGCCGGTATCGGTCAAAAACCGACCTCGCCCTGGCCGTCCTGCTTGACTCGGTCGAATACCTGGGGACCACGCCGGATGTTGGGGATACCTACGCCGAACTGGCGGAAGTAGTTGACCGCACCATCGAGCTTCTTAGCTCCACCCTGATAGGCCGCATCATGCAGGGCCTCGTATCGGAGATCGCTGCGGACCCTGAGCTCGCCCTTGCTTACCGGGAGCGGGTGGTGAACCGCCGGGTGGCGGATGTGCGCCGTCTGGTGGAGCGGGGCATCTCCCGGGGAGACCTGGGGCCGGACGTCGACGCCGAGATGCTCACCGATCTCCTGCTGGGGCCGATCTACTATCGATTCTTCCTGAGTGGTTCACCGCTGGATGAAAGCTTTGGGGTCCGGCTCGTCAGCACGCTGTTTTCGCGCGGCCCCGCCCAGGGTGCATAGCTGAGATTCGCCGATGGTGCGGGGGCGAGGCCGACGTCGACGGTGTCCTCCCTTCGAAAGGGGCCCACCACTCAGATCACCTGACACGCTCCCCCGCCGCCTCCCTCTCACATGGGCGCAGCCATGTGGAGCCCGGGCAGCAGCTCAGGGTGCGCCGGGACGAAGAACGCGAAGACGATCAGCGAGACTCCAGTGATCCGGCTGAAGGCGGGTCCGTATTTCCACGTCTTCTCCAGGAAGATGACCACCGTGATCGCCGCCATCCATGCCAGGTTCATCACGCCGACAGCGATCAGCACGACCATCAGCCCCCAACAACATCCGACGCAGTACACGCCGTGGTACACGCCCACGCGGACATCCCGCAGGCGGCCCTTGTATCCGGATACGTGCAACAGGAATGCTATGGGCGACCGGCAGTGCCGGAGACAGAAATCCTTCAGCGGGGTCAGCTGGTACACGCCCGCCGCCACCAGCACTCCAGCCCCCACCCAAGGTGCTAGATCCGGCGCATCCTCAGCCAGCAGCGCAGACAACGCCGCGGCCGCGTAGGCAACGACTCCAAATCCGATCCATGTCAGAAGATAACCGCCGACCAAGGCAGTTGTCCGGATGGCCCTGACCCTGCTGCTGCGTACGGCACGGATGGACCTGAGGTACGCCGAAGTGAGAGGTGCCAGCGCCGGCAACATCATGGCTGCCATCATCAGCGCCCACACGCCCAGGAAACCCCAGAGCCTCAGTCCCATGGTTCCCGGGCCTGTGGACATGTCGGCGAGGCCTACGAAAGTGAGGTACCACGCCAGTGCAGCGCACCCGATCAACGCCAACTCACCGGCATGGTGGCTAACTGTCAGGCCACTCCTGCCCGCCACCTAAGCGGACCAGGCGAAGGGAGCCGAGAAAGAGTTCTTCCCGGCATTATCCCAAGTCATCCCGAACACGTCGACGCGGGCGGTGCTGGATGTGCCGGCTGCCAGAGTGTCGGCCGGGAATCCGATCCCGCTGACTTTCACTCCTCGTCCTGTGGGATCCAGGGGAGACACGAAGTCCTCGACCGCCATGTCGACGGCGCTGCCAATACGGACCTGGTGGATACGCCCGTCGTCGGCGTAGGCCATTTCCAGGGACTCCATTCCCGCCATTTCACCGATCAAAGGGGCGAGGCCCTCCATGGGTCCGCCGAGCTGACCACCGAAGACTCCACCGAGCGCTTCGGCCTGCTCAGCTGAGGCAGCGGCATCCATCAGAACTCCGACTTTCCAGCCCCCGTCACTCATCACGGCCGGAGTATCGGCTACGACRCAGACTGTCAGACCGCCGACGTCGACACCGTTTACTTCGCCCGTTTCCACGTGGAAGGCCAAAGCCACGTTGCAGCGTTCGTTATCCGCCGGTGCGGTCAGCCCTGAAGTCGAACACGGGCAGACCATGTCGCAATTGCAATTCTCAAAATATGTACCCTCGACATGCCACGGCATTTGGGGCTCCTTTCGAAGTGGCACCCCCAAAAGAAAGTCTCCTCGCGGCCCTGAGCAGTGTCAACGCTGGGCGGCGGCCTATGCAAAAGGCCATTCTGGGCCGCCCTGCGCTTCGAACGGAGGGGTGCGACGAGCCACAAGATACCGGGGCATCGCTCCCCCGGAAACCGGCACCGACTGACCCGGGTTTCGACCCTCTCGGTCAGTTCCAACGATGCGCCACCGCGGCTAACTGGCCGGCGTCACGACGTCCTCCAGCACTGACCTGTCGAAGAAACGGAGCTCGCCCGTCGCCTGGAAAAACACTGGAACTACTGAAGTGTTCGCGTCCTTCGAGGTCTCGTAGATCTCGGGCGCGCTCCCGTGCTTTCGCGCAATGGTTCCAATCAAGTCGGTGCCGCGAACCCGGACGGTTCGATATTTATAGCTCATTTGGACCCCCTCGTCTGCCAAGGCAAACCCTACTCCTGAGAATGCATAAACTGGGCAGGTGGTAATCCTTACCGACGCATCCACCGCCACCGCCTTCCAACGCCTGCGCGAGGACCTGTTGCAGGGGATGCATGGCGCCACCTCCCGCACCGAAGCCATCGCGATGGCCCACAGCGACGGCCTGCGTTAGGCCCGGGACCGGGAGGCATCCACGATATTGGCAATCGAGATTCGTCCGGCGACGCAGTTCGAGGACGTACGAACAGTGGTTGGACCCAAGCGGCCCGATGCGACCGTGTGCTGGTGCCTGAGCTACCGCATCCCTTCCAAGCAGAACGTGCAGTTGCATGGCACGGAGCGCGGCGCGCTCATGAAGCAACTCGTGGGACAGGATCCGCCGCCCGGGGTACTCGCGTACGACGGCGACGACGTGGTGGGCTGGGCCGGCGTCCATCCACGCTCCGACACCAACTTTGCCCGCAACCGCAAAATCCCCCACGTGGACGACCTCGACGTGTGGTCGGTGTGGTGCATCCGGGTGCGGCCCGGGCACCGCGGCGAGGGAATCGCCCATCAGCTGCTACACGGTGCGGTCGACTTTGCCCGCAGCCACGGTGCGCCTGCCATCGAGGGCTACCCCGTCGACAACCAGGGCAGCCACGTCGACCTGACCATGGCCTACGTTGGCACCCGGAAGCTCTTCGAACGGGCCGGGTTCACGAAGGCTGCCGACACCGACTCCGTGATTAATGGGTTTCCCCGCGTGCTCATGCACCTGGAACTGCCTTGATTGCAGGACGCGTCAATCCACTTAACGCAATGTCGGCCCCGTCACACCTCACGGCATAGGATCGAAACTGTGGAACTAACCGAGAGGACGCTACAGGCGGCCTTGTGGCGGGTAAGCAAGCCGCAGAAACTACTTGAGAGTATGGATCATGGCTTCGAAAAATGACCCCGAATCCGACATCGATGGGGAGTCAGGCCAGCACGGCGGCGTCCAGTCGGTGGACCGGGCCCTTATGGTCCTGGAAATCCTGGCGCGGGACGGCCATGCGGGCGTGAGCGAAATCGCCGACGAGATGGGCATCCACAAGTCCACAGTCTCCCGGCTGCTGGGTTCGCTGGTGAGCAGGGAAATGGTCCACCAGAACACTGAGCGCGGAAAGTACCAGCTGGGCTTCGGCATCCTGAGGCTGGCAAGCTCGATTCCCGGGCGGCTCAGCCTGGTCCGCGAGGCGCGTCCCATACTGGAAAGCCTGGCTGAGGAATTCAAGGAGACCGTGAACCTCGCCGTCTTGCGCTCCAACTACGCCGTCAACGTGGACCAGGCCATGGGCCCGTCAACACTAGCCACCTACGACTGGGTGGGCAGCCTGACGCCGCTCCACGCGACCTCCAGCGGAAAGGTCCTGCTGGCAGCACTGTCCGCGGACGAGCGGGACCGCGTCCTGAAGGAGACCGGGCTTCCGGCCCGGACGCCGCGGACCATCACCAACAGGAACAAGCTCGAAACCCAGCTCCTGGACGTGGCCCGAGACGGCTACGGAGTGGTCCGGGAGGAGTTCGAAATCGGGCTCAACTCGATGTCTGTGCCGGTGTACAACCATGTGGGGGCCGTGATCGGCGCAGTCAGCATTTCCGGGCCGGCCTTCCGTTTTGATCCGGAGACGGCGCCGGGACTCCTCGAAGCGCTGAAACAGGCGGGGCTGCAGATCAGCGCGAAGATGGGCTACACCGGGCATCGGTGATCGAGCCCCAAGCCGGGTTGCGGTCCTTCGCGTAGGAGCGCATCGCGGTCGAACGCGCCACGAAGGTCGCCCAGCGACCTTCGTGACGCCTTTCGGCCGAAGCGGCGTCCCGAGGGCCCCGACGCGAGCTTGCCAGTGTCGGGGAGGGACTTCCGCGCTAAGCGACGGCGAAGCGCCGCAACCCGGTGAAGCTTCAGGAACGGGGCACGATGTCCCCCACCTTCTCCTGCACCCAGTCATGGAAGGCGCCGATGTGGTGCTCGCTCGGGACCAGCACCCCGCCCTTGGCGTAGACTTTCGAGCCCATGGCCGGCTGGCACCGCTCGCAGGCGTCGAAATCCTGCTGGTTGACGCGGTGGAACAGCTCCACAGAAGCGCTGACGTCCTTGCCGCTCTCCACAACGCTGGGCACGTACAGCCAGTCGCACTCCACGATCGTGTGGTCCGCGGCCATGGGGAACATGCGGTGGATGATCACGTGGTCCGGGACCAGGTTCACGAACACTGTGGGCTTGATGGTGATGGCGTAGTACCGGCGGTCCTGGTCCTCGCTCACCCCGGGAATCAGGTCCAGCCCTTCCGAACCGTCCACCGTGAAGCCCTTGACATCCTCGCCGAATTCGGCCCCGTGGCCCAC
The DNA here is from genome assembly GCF_056401435.1 of Arthrobacter sp. P4_F10. Taxonomy (NCBI): domain Bacteria; kingdom Bacillati; phylum Actinomycetota; class Actinomycetes; order Micrococcales; family Micrococcaceae; genus Arthrobacter; species Arthrobacter sp. P4_F10. The sequence continues at coordinate 27,419 of NZ_JBFUJJ010000026.1, read as the reverse complement.
GAAGTACTGCGCAGCCAGGCCGTCAGCGAATTCCGGCAGGACCTCCGTCAGCTCCGGGTGGATAGTGGCGCAGTGGTAGCACTCCATGAAGTTCTCGATGATGAGCTTCCAGTTCGCCTTCACGTCATAGCGGATGCGGCGGCCCAGGCTGAGGTTGGCCACGTCGTAGCCTTCGATCGCCTTGAGGTCACCGAGCCGTTCCTCGATGGCACCCATAACCTCTTCTTCGAATGACGGCGGCTCATCGGCCAGGCACACCCATACGTAACCCAGGTATTCACGGATATGGACCTTCACCAGGCCGTACTCGTCCCGGTCGATGTCCGGCATCTTGGTCAGGTTGGGGGCCGCGATGAGCTTGCCCTCGAAGTCATAGGTCCAGGCGTGGTATGGGCACTGGAACGAGCGTGCGGCTTCGCCTTGCTCTTCCATGCACAGCTTGACGCCCCGGTGCCGGCAGATGTTGTAGAAGGCACGGATTCCGCCCTTGCGGGTGCGGCTGATCAGCACGCTCTCCCGCCCGATCTGGACTGTCCGCCAGGCGCCTGCCTTGTCCAGGTCGGCGGACCGCACGGCGCAGAACCACATCTGCTCAAAGATCCGCTCCTGCTCGGCCCGGAACACGGCCTCATCCACGTAGGTGTAACCGGGCAGCGTGGGAATCAGACTCGGGGCACTTACCTCAACAGACAATATGTCCTCCTAACGAACAAAAGATCAACGAAACAACGCAGCGGAAATTGTAGGGACAGGTCTCAGGAACACGGTATTCAGGACACGACGGCGGCCCCCACCAGCGCGGAGGCGTCCGCACAGGCAGCTTGCCCGCTGGGCGGGCCGAGCGGCCGGACGGGTGCAGCGAGCAGGCGCCGCCACTTGGTGAACAGCCGCGGCTGGTTCATCCCGAGGACCGCCACCGGGACATCACCGCGGTAATACACGGCAAGACAGCTGTGCGTCAGGACGTCGCCGACTTCGACCTCCAGACGGTCGTAGCCGGCGCAGTGGCCTGCGAACTGCAGCTTGACGCCATACTGGTCGGACCAGAAATAGTGTGGCTTGGCCGGCTTCGGCGCGGCGTCAGCGTCCAGCAGCGCCTCAACGGCCAGGGCCGCACGTTCCAGGGCGCCGGTCCAGTGCTCCACCCGGCGGTGAGTGCCCGCTACTTGGTCGAACCAGGCGGCGCAGTCCCCTACGGCCACGATTCCCGGAATATTGGTGCGGCCCATTGAGTCACACAGAACGCCGCCGTCGAGCGCAATTCCCGAACCGTCCAGCCAGCTGGTGTTCGGTTCGGCGCCGATGCCCACCACGACGACGTCGGCGGCCACATAGCGTCCGCCGGCCAGCCGGAGTCCGGTGACGTTGCTTTCGCCGCTATGGAAGTCCTCTATAACGGCGGAGGAAATGAGTTCCACGCCGTTGGCGGCGTGCAGCCCGGCCACGGCGCCGCCCATCTCTGTGCCGAGTTGGGCCGCGAACGGAACCGGCTTGGTGTCGATCATGGTGACTTCCATGCCACGCGATGCGGCGGCCGATGCAACTTCCGCGCCGATGAAGCCGGCGCCGATCACGGCCATCCTGCTGCCGGGCACGAGCTCCGGGGCGAGGCTCTGCGCGTCCGCGAGCGTGCGCAGCGTGAACACATTGCTCAGTCCGGCCAGGGTGGGCAGCTGCCTGGCCCTCGCGCCGGTGGCAATGACGATGCCGTCGGCCTCAACGGTGCGGCCGTCCTTAAGGACGATGGTCCGAGAGGAGGAATCCAGGGACACGGCCTCGGCACCGAGCAGCCATTCAGCCTGAAGCTCGTCGGCGTCGGATTCCAGGAAGAGGTCCGCGGCAGTGATGGCACCGAGTAGGAAGTCCTTGGACAGCGGCGGCCGGTCATACGGACGGTGCGGCTCATCGCCGATGATGACCAGCCGTCCGGTGAAGCCTTGGGCGCGGGCTGCCCGTGCGGCCGAAAGGCCTGCCAGGGAGGCTCCCACAATCGCAAGCGTCTGCACTTCGACGCCTCCTTTCAATTGCTTCTTACGCAACAAGAATCGCTATATGCAACAGAGTGATCTATGCCACGGGCACTGTCAAGGGTCTTCCTGCCGAGAAGACAAGGGTCCGCAATAGAGAGGAAAAGTCTTGACAACCCCTGTGACCTACCGCACTCTGTTGCTTATTGCGATCGCTGTTGATCCCTGCGGAACAACGCTCCGGCGGTTGCCCAGGATCCCCCTACCGGAAAAGAGGTCCATCCATGCACAAGGCATGCCCGCTCAGCGAACTGGCACCCGGGGAAGCGCTCCGCCTAAACACGTCGCCGCCCATCGCGGTGTTCCACACGGAAGACGGCGAACTTTTTGCCCTCGACGACACGTGCACCCACCAGGACGCCTCCCTGGCCGACGGCTGGGTGGAGGACTGCTGGGTCGAATGCCCGCTGCACGCCTCCAGGTTCAATTTGCGCACAGGCGGGGTGGACGCCCCGCCCGCCAAACTGCCCGTCCGCCGGCACGAAGTCAGCGTGATCGACGGCGACATCATGATCACCGAATCCGACGAGGTTCCCAACCTCCCTCCTGGCCTGACCGTGGACGGCCACGTCTAGCACCAGCCCATGAATCCGAACAAAGGACTTCCTCATGGCATTGAACAGTGACATCGGCATAGACAGCGACATCGACATCGACGCGGACACCGGCACCAACGCCCCCGCCCTCCTCCCTCCCGCAACCCTGGACACGGAAGACTGTGAGCAGCTCCTGCAGGAGCTGYGTCATACCAAGACCGAGCGGGCGGTGACGGAACGCCGGAACCGCAAGCTCACCCTCGACAAGGTCACTTTCGGAATCACGGGAGCGTGCGCCGTCGCCTTCGTGCTGTGGGGCTTCCTCGGAAGGGACAGCCTCTCTGCCACATCGCAAGGCGTTCTTGACTGGGTCATGGAGTACACAGGCTGGCTCTTCATGGTCCTGGCCTCGCTCTTCGTGGTCTTTGTCCTGTGGCTGGCCCTCGGCAAGTTCGGCAACATCCCGCTGGGCAAAGACGGCGAAAAACCCGAATTCCGCACCATCTCCTGGGTAGCCATGATGTTTGCCGCCGGCATGGGCATCGGGCTCATGTTCTACGGCGTGGCCGAACCCCTCTACCACTACGTTTCGCCGCCGCCCGGAACCGTGGATGGACGGACCCCCGCAGCCATCCAGACCGCCATGGCCACCTCCATCTTCCACTGGACCCTGCACCCGTGGGCCATGTACGCCGTGGTGGGCATCGCCATGGCCTACGGCACCTACCGCCTGGGCCGCAAGCAGCTCATCTCCGCGGCCTTCACCTCGCTCTTTGGCATCAGGATGGTTGAAGGCCCTGTCGGCAAGTTCATCAACATCCTGGCCATCTTCGCCACGCTGTTCGGCACCGCTGCCTCGTTGGGCCTTGGCGCTCTCCAGATCGGCAGCGGCCTGACGTCCAACGGCTGGGTCGGGGAAATCGGTACCCCTGTGCTCGTGGTGATCGTCGCCATCCTGACTTCCTGCTTCGTGGCCTCTGCGGTATCCGGCATCAGCCGCGGCATCCAGTGGCTGTCCAACATCAACATGGTCCTGGCCGTCGTCCTGGCCCTCATCGTCTTTGTTGCCGGCCCCACCCTCTTCATCCTGAACCTGATCCCCGCCGYGGTGGGAGACTACGCCAGGGACCTGGCGGAAATGTCCTCCCGGACCGAGGCTGTGGGAGACGAGGCACTGCGGAGCTGGATGTCCAGCTGGACCATCTTCTACTGGGCCTGGTGGCTGTCATGGACACCGTTCGTTGGCATGTTCATCGCCCGCATCAGCCGGGGCCGCACCATCCGGCAGTTTGTCACCGGAGTACTGCTGGTTCCCAGCATTGTCAGCGTGATCTGGTTCGGCATCTTCGGCGGCACTGCCTTTGGCATCCAGCAGCAAGCCGACAAGACGGAGAACCCCGCCGACGGCCTCGTCAAAATGGTCGACGGCGCACCCTCCATATCCTTCGATGGCGCCCTCTTTGACTTGATCAAGAACCTGAACATGCCCGGCTGGGCCACCGCTGCAGTCATCGTCCTGGCCATGGTCCTGGTGGCGATCTTCTTCATCACCGGAGCGGACTCAGCCTCCATCATCATGGCTTCCCTGAGCTCCAACGGATCCAGCGAACCCCGCCGCGGGCTGGTGATCTTCTGGGGCCTGCTGACCGGTGGGGTGGCCGCAGTGATGCTCCTTGCCGGCGGAGATGAACCGTCCGAAGCGTTGTCCGGCCTGCAGCGCATCACGATCGTAGCCGCCCTGCCCTTCGTGGTGGTCATGCTGCTGCTTTGCATCGCCCTGGCCCGTGACCTGCGCCGCGATCCGCTGGCCTTGCGACAGCGGCTCGCCACAACCGTCGTCGAACGCGCCATCCGTACCGGCGTGGAACAGCACGGAGGCGTGCAGTTCGATCTGGTGACCAAGCATGAATGCGACGGACGGTGTGCCGAGGACACGCGCTGCCCCGGCGAGGCCAAAGTCAACGAGGCCCAAGTCAACGAGGCCCAGCGCAGCGAATCCGCCGGCGCCACCAACTAGTCGACACCAACTAGGAGTCAATCGTGACCACAATTCTTGAAAGCCGCCAAGCCGGCGCCATTCCCCCCGTGACGGCCGAGGCCGCTGCCGCCCGCTCAGCACGCGGGACCCGCACGGCCGATTTCGTCCTCACCCTGGCCTGCCCGGAGAGACCCGGCATCGTCCGGGCAGTCACCGGTTTCCTGGCCGACCGCGGCTTCGACATCGTGGAGCATCAGCAGTTCGATGACCACGTCAGCGGGAACCTCTTCCTGCGCACGGCCTTCACTGGAGGGGTTCCGGCAACGGTGATCGGGTCCGTCGTGAGCCCGGTTTCGACGGTCTCGACTACAAGCCCGACAACAAGGACGTGGAACTCCTCACGGCCGATTTCGGGGCGACGGCCGACGAGTTTGGCATGGATTTCAGTTTCCACGACGGCCGGCCCAAGCGGCTGCTGGTCATGGTCTCCAAGTTCGGCCACTGCCTGAACGACCTGATCTTCCGCTGGCGGGCGGGCAGCCTGGGTGCGGAGATCGCCGTCGTGGTTTCCAACCACGAGGACCTGCGGTCAATGGCCGAAAACGCGGGGCTGCCCTTCATCCACGTTCCGGTGACGCCCGGAACCAAACCGGAAGCCGAGGCGCGGCTGCTGGAACTCGTCGCCGAGTACGGCGCCGACCTGGTGGTCCTGGCACGTTACATGCAGGTGCTGTCGAACGATCTGTGCACTAGCCTGCGCGGCCGGGCCATCAACATCCACCATTCTTTCCTGCCCGGATTCAAGGGCGCCAAGCCGTACCACCAGGCCTATGACCGCGGTGTGAAGCTGGTCGGGGCCACCGCGCACTACGTGACGCCAGACCTCGATGAAGGCCCGATCATCGAGCAGGAGGTCTTCCGCGTGGACCACAGCCTGGACCCCGATGCCTTGGTGACGGTGGGCCGGGACGCTGAATCACAGGCTCTGTCCCGGGCGGTCAAGTGGCATTGCCAGCACCGTGTCCTGCTCAACAACACCCGCACCGTCGTATTCCGCTAACGCGAACCAGGAGAAACACTATGAGCGCATCACCACGCGTCGTCATCATCGGCGCCGGCATCGTCGGCACCAACCTTGCGGATGAACTCGCCAGCCGAGGCTGGAACAACATCACGGTGGTCGAACAGGGGCCGCTGGAACTGGCCGGCGGTTCCACCTCGCACGCCCCGGGCCTGGTCTTCCAGACCAACCCCTCCAAGACCATGACGGAGTTCGCCAGCTACACGGTGGACAAGCTGCTCTCCCTCAGCGCCGGCGGAGAGTCCTGCTTCAACCAGCTGGGCGGGCTCGAGCTGGCCACCACCGAGGCGCGGCTGCAGGACCTCAAGCGCAAGTTGGGGTACGCCACTTCCTGGGGCATCGAAGGCCGGATCATCGACCCCGACGAGTGCGAGAAGCACTACCCGCTGTTGAACACCGGCAGCTTTTCCGGCGGCAACAAGGTCCTCGGCGGCCTCTACGTCCCCACGGACGGCCTGGCCTCCGCGGCCCGCGCCGTCCAGCTGCTGATCAGCCGCACCCGCGAAGCCGGCGTGACGTACCTCGGCTCCACCACCGTGACGGGCATCGAACAGACCGCAGGCAAGGTCACGGGCGTCGAAACGGCCGACGGCGTCATCCCGGCGGACATCGTCGTGTCCTGCGCCGGATTCTGGGGCCGCGAACTCGGCAAGATGGTGGGCCTGAAGGTGCCGCTGCTGCCGCTGGCGCACCAGTATGTGAAGACCACGTCACTTCCGGAGCTGGAGGGCCGGAACGAACTGCCCAACGGCGCCCGCCTGCCCATCCTGCGCTACCAGGACAAGGACCTGTACTACCGCGAGCACGGCGACCGGATCGGCATCGGCAGCTACGCGCACCGCCCCATGCCCGTGGACATGGAACAGCTGCCCCGCGTCGGCGCGGAGGAGATGTCCGATCACCGCATGCCCTCCCGCCTGGACTTCACCATGGAGGACTTCCTGCCGGCGTGGGAGGACAGCAAGGACCTCCTTCCCGCCCTCCGCGGGGTGCAGATCGACGACGGCTTCAACGGCATCTTCTCCTTCACTCCCGACGGCGGGCCACTCATGGGCGAGTCCCCCGACGTCGAGGGCTTCTTCGTGGCAGAGGCCGTCTGGGTCACGCATTCGGCCGGTGTCGCCAGGGCAATGGCCGAGTTGCTCATCGAGGGACAGTCCCGCACCGACCTGCACGGCTGCGAGCTCACGCGCTTCGAAAAGGTCCAGACCAGCGACCAGTACGTCAGCGAAACGTCCCAGCAAAACTTCGTGGAGATCTACGACATCCTGCATCCGCTGCAGCCCAAGGAATCCCCCCGTGACCTGCGCGTCAGCCCTTTCAACGTCCGGCAGAAGGAGCTGGGAGCGTTCTTCCTGGAGTCCGCCGGTTGGGAACGCCCGCACTGGTTCGAGGCCAACCGCGGCCTGCTCGATGAGCTGCCGCCGCAATGGCAGGCACCGGAGCGGGACGAGTGGTCCGCCATGTTCCACTCCCCCATCTCGGCGGCTGAAGCGTGGAAGACGCGCACCGCCGTCGGCCTCTATGACATGACGCCGCTGAAGCGGCTCGAGGTCACCGGCCCCGGGGCCATGGGCCTGCTGCAGCGGCTCAGCACTGGCAACATCGCCAAAAAGCCGGGTGCCGTGACGTACTGCCTCCTGCTGGCGGACGACGGCGGCATCCGCAGCGACGTGACCGTTGCCCGCCTCGCGGAGGAAAAATTCCAGCTGGGCGCGAACAGCAATGTGGACTTCGACTACCTGCGCGTCGAAGCCAGGAAGCAATCGTCAGCGGATCCGGCCCGGTGGGTGCACGTATCCGACATCACGGGCAGCACGTGCTGCATCGGGCTGTGGGGCCCGCTGGCCCGTGAGGTGATCGGCAAGGTCAGCGGGGACGACCTCAGCAACGACGGCCTGAAATACTTCCGGACCAAGGAGATTTCGGTGGGCGGCCTCCCGGTCACGGCCATGCGGCTCTCCTATGTCGGCGAGCTCGGCTGGGAGCTCTACACCACGGCGGACTACGGGCTGAAGCTCTGGGATCTCCTCTTCGAGGCCGGAAAGGAGCACGGCATCATCGCGGCCGGGCGCGGCGCGTTCAACAGCATGCGGCTCGAGAAAGGCTACCGACTGTGGGGCACGGACATGACCTCCCAGCACCACCCTCACGAGGCCGGCCTGGGCTTCTCTATCGCCAAGGACAAGGAAGGCTTCGTGGGATGCGAGGCGCTGGCCGCCCGCAAGGAACAGCCGGCCACCAGGGCGCTTCGGTGCCTGACCGTGGACGACGGCACGTCGGTGGTGCTGGGCAAGGAACCGGTGTACGTCAACGGTGAAGCCGCCGGATACGTCACGAGCGCGGCGTACGGCTACTCGGTGCGCAAGCCGATCGCCTACGCCTGGCTGCCTGCCGCCGTGGGGATCGGTGATTCCGTGGAAGTTGAGTACTTCGGCAAGCGCATCGCGGCGACCGTCACGGCCGAGCCGCTCTTCGATCCCGGCATGGAGCGGCTCCGCGGCTGACGCGAACCGGGGGTTGCCGGCTAGAAGACCGGCAACCCCCAGGCCGGCGGGCCGTTCGCGCGAACAGGCAAAGGCCCCGCTTCCCGCCGCCAGATGGCACTTGACGGCAGTCCCGGCGTCGGACACTGCCGTCATCTGCCACCTGGAGCAAAAGAAGCGCAACAGAATGGCCCCGCCTCCCGGACTGGATTCCAACCGGGAAGCGGGGCCGCTCTGGTAGTGCCTAGCCCACCGTGGCCGCCCCGAGCACGCCGGCGGCCTCAGCTTCCGCAGGATGCGGCACGAACCGGACGAACATCGCCTTGAAGCCGGGGGTGTTCGATTCCCTGGCCACGTTCTCCTTGTGGACCAGGGCGTTGGCTTCCGGGAAATAGGCCGCGGCGCAGCCCTTGGCCGTCGGGTAGGCCACCAGCCGGAACTTGTCCGCCTGCCGGTCGTGTCCGCGGAACGTGCTCACCACGTCCACCAGGTCCCGGTCGCGGAAGCCGAGTTCGGCCAGGTCCTCCGGATGCACCAGGATCACCCGGCGTCCCTCCGAGATCCCGCGGTAGCGGTCATCCACGCCGTAGAACGTGGTGTTGTACTGGTCGTGGCTGCGGATGGTCTGGAGGACCAGGTGGCCGTCCGGCGCAGTCAGGTACTCCAGCGGGCTGACCGTGAACCGGCCGCGGCCGATGTCCGTCTTGAAGGACCGGGTATCCCGCGGCGGGTTGGGCAGCACGAAGCCGTTCCTGGTCCGGACCCGGGCGTTGAAGTCCTGGAAGCCCGGGATGACGCGGGAGATGTGGTCCCGGACCACGTCGTAGTCCCCGGCCATGGCCTTCCAGTTGACCGGATGGTCCTCGCCGAACGTGGCGTCGGCCATTCGGGCGATGATCACCGGCTCGGCGAGCAGGTGCTCGGATACCGGCTGGAGCCGGCCCTGCGTGGAGTGGACCACGGACATGGAGTCCTCCACGGACAGGAACTGGGCGCCGTTGGCGTGCTTGTCGTCCTTGTCCGTCCGGCCCAGGGTGGGCAGGATGAGCGAGGTGCGCCCGTGCACCACGTGCGAACGGTTCGGCTTGGTGGACACGTGCACCGTCAACCCGATCCGCTGCATCCCGGCTTCCAAGGTCTCCGTGTCCGAACACGCGAGGGAGAAGTTGCCGCCCATGGACACAAAGACATCCACGTCGTTGCGTTCGAAGGCCTCCATGGCCTCCACGGCGTCGAATCCGTGGCCGCGCGGTGAGGTGATCCCGAATTCCTTGTCCAGGGCTTCGAGCAGCCATTCCTTGGGCTTCTCCCAGATGCCCATGGTCCTGTCGCCCTGGACGTTGGAGTGCCCGCGGACCGGGCAGGCGCCGGCCCCGGGTTTGCCGAAGTTGCCCTGCAGGAGCAGGACGTTGACCATTTCCTTGATGGTGTCCACCGAGTGCGGCTGCTGCGTAACGCCCAGGGCCCAGCAGAAGATTGTGGCCTTGGACCGGATGAGCATTCCGGCGACGTCCTCGATCTGGGCCCGGGCCAGGCCGGTGGCCTGCTCGGTCTCCGCCCAGTCCAGCTCCCGGCGGGCGGTTCGGTAGGCGTCGAAGCCGTCCGTCTGCGCCTCGATAAACGCGGCGTCCACCACGGTGCCGGGGTTCCGCTCTTCCTCCGCCAGCAGCAGGTGGCCCAGGGCCTGGAACAAGGCCAGGTCCCCGCCGACCTTGATCTGCAGGTACTCGTCGGCCAGAGGTGTGCCGTTTCCGAGCACCCCGGAGAAGGTCTGCGGATCCTTGAAGTTGAACAGTCCGGCCTCGGGCAGCGGGTTCACCGCCACCACCTTCCCGCCGTTGTCCTTGCATTCCTTCAGCGCCGACAGCATCCGGGGATGGTTGGTGCCGGGGTTCTGCCCGACGACGAAGATGAGCTCCGAGTCGTGGATATCGTCCAGGGACACGGTGCCCTTGCCGATGCCGATGGTGGGGTTCAGCGCGGAGCCGGAAGATTCGTGGCACATGTTGGAGCAGTCCGGCAGGTTGTTGGTGCCCAGGGCCCGCGCGAACAGCTGGTACATGAACGCGGTCTCATTGGCCGTGCGGCCCGAGGTGTAGAAGACGCAGCGGTCCGGCGTGCTGGCCCGGATGTGCTCGCCGATGAGGTCGAACGCGTCGGCCCAGGAGATCGGCGAGTAGTGCGTCTCCCCTTCGCGGATCACCACGGGCTCGCTGAGCCGGCCCTGGTTACCCAGCCAGTATTCGGTCTTCCCCGCCAGCTCGGCGATGGAATGCCGGGCCCAGAACTCCGCCCCGACGGTACGCAGGGTGTTTTCCTCGGCCACCGCCTTGGCGCCGTTCTCGCAGAACTCGGCTGTCTTGCGCTTCCTGTCCGATTCCGGCCACGCGCAGCCCGGGCAGTCGAACCCGCCGCGCTGGTTCAGCCGCAGCAGCGACTGGGCCGTCCGGGATACCCCGGCCTGGGCCACGGCGCGCTCCAGCGCCACCATCACCGCCTTGACGCCAGCGGCTTGCTTCTTCGGTGCGTGGACTTCGAGCTCGTCCTCGTTGATGTCCGCGACGGGAGCGGGCTGCCGGCCGAGCTTGGGAACGCCCTTCATTGGCTGACCTTGGCCAGCGTGTCCCGCTCCGCCCCGATGGTGGTGCTGTCCCCGTGGCCGGTGCGCACCACGGTCGTTGCAGGCAGCGTCAGCAGCCGTTCGCGGATGGAAGTGAGGATGGTCGGGTAGTCGCTGTAGGACCTGCCGGTGGCGCCCGGGCCGCCGTTGAACAGGGTGTCGCCGGTGAAGACCGTCCCTTCGTCCTCGAGGTGGAAGCACGTGGATCCCGGCGAGTGGCCGGGGGTGTGGATGGCGCGCAGGGTAGCCCCGCCCACCTGGAACACGTCGCCGTCGGCGAGGTACCGGTCCGGGTTGACGCCGGGATAGACCTGTTCCCAGAGCACCAGGTCGTCGGGGTGCAGGTAGATCGGTGCCTTCACGGCCTCCGCCACAGCCCGGGCCGCGCCGATGTGGTCGTTGTGCGCGTGCGTGAGCAGGATGGCCAGGACCTTCCGGCCGCGGACCTGGCGGATGATCGGTTCCGCGTCGTGCGGGGAGTCGATGATCACGCATTCGTCGTCGTTTCCCACGATCCAGACGTTGTTGTCCACGTCCCAGGTGCCGCCGTCGAGCGAAAACGTGCCCGAGGTGACCAGGTTCTCGATGACGACGCTCATGCGGACGCCGCCCCGTCCGCGCCGGCAACGGCCGGGCCTATTTCAACCACGGAACGCAGCACCTTGCCCTCGTGCATTTTGCCAAAGGCCTCTTCTACCTGGTCGATGGTGATGCGCTCGGTGACGAAGGCGTCCAGGTCCAGATTGCCCAGTTTGTATTGCGCCACGAGCATTGGGAAGTCGCGGGACGGCAGGCAGTCGCCGTACCAGGAGGACTTCAGGGACCCGCCGCGGCCAAAGACATCCAGCAGCGGCAGCTCAAGCTTCATCTCCGGCGTCGGCACGCCCACCAGCACCACGCGACCGGCGAGGTCCCTGGCGTAGAACGCCTGCTTGTACGTTTCGGGGCGTCCCACCGCCTCGATCACGACGTCGGCACCGTTGCCGCCGGTCAGCGCCCGGATGGCTTCGATCGGGTCTTCCTTGCTGGAGTCCACGCCGTGAGTGGCACCGAGGGACTTGGCCATTTCCACCTTGTTGGCGTCGATATCCACCGCGATGATCGTCGTGGCGCCGGCCAGCTTCGCGCCGGCGATCGCGGCGATGCCCACGCCGCCGCAGCCGATGACGGCGACGGATTCGCCGCGCTTGACCTCACCGGTGTTGATGGCGGCGCCGATGCCTGCCATCACACCGCAGCCGAGCAGCCCGACGGCGGCGGGATCGGCGTCCTCGTCAACCTTTGTGCACTGCCCGGCGGCGACGAGCGTCTTCTCGGCGAAGGCCCCGATGCCGAGCGCGGGCGAGAGTTCCGTGCCGTCCTCAAGGGTCATTTTCTGCGTTGCATTGTGGGTGTTGAAGCAGTATTGCGGCTGCCCCTTGGCGCAGGCGCGGCATTCGCCGCACACGGCGCGCCAGTTCAGGATCACGCGGTCCCCGGGGGCGACTTCGGTGACGTCTGGGCCGACGGCGCTGACCACGCCGGTGGCCTCATGGCCCAGCAGGATGGGGAAATCATCGGTGATTCCGCCCTGCTTATAGTGGAGGTCAGTGTGGCAGACGCCGCAGGTCAGAATGTCCACGAGCGCCTCACCGGGTCCGGGATCCGGCACGAGAATGTTCTCGACCGAAACAGGGGCATTCTTTTCCTTGGCGATGACCGCTCTTACTTTGTGAACCATAGTTCCTGTGTTCCTTTCCTGAGTCCCCGGGGGGACTCTTTGGCGACGGACACGCGTTGCCAGTCTGGCCGACTCGTTGCGGTTCGGAATCCTCTGCCCGTCGCTCGAAGCTTTAGGCTTCGAGGGTGACGGCACGTCCCGCATACGCCTTCGTGAATTGCGTATTACACAACGCGATTCACATAGCGCGTACTTGAAATATGGCAGTCACGACATCGGGGTGTCAATAGATGCCCACATCGGGACTACGGGCGGGCAAGCTCGTCGATCTTTCGTTCCAGCGCAGCGCGTTCGGCCGCGTTCGTGCACAGTGCGACCGCCTGCTGCAGGGCGGACTCCGCCTCCCCAAGCCGGCCGAGCCGTGTCAGCAACTCGCCCCTGACCCCAGGCAGCAGGTGCGAGCCGTTGAGTTCGCCCCGGGATGCGATCGCGTCGACCAGTTCCAGCCCGGCCGCCGGGCCCGATGCCATGGCCACGGCCACGGCGCGGTTCAGTTCGACGACCGGCGACGGCGCCAGCCTTCCCAGGGCCTCGTACAGGATGACGATCCGCTGCCAGTCCGTTTCCGCAACGGACGGGGCCACCGCGTGGCATTCGGCGATCGAAGCCTGCAGCCCGTATGCGCCGAGCCCGCGGCCGGCAGCCACAGCCTTCGCCAGCGCGGCGCGGCCGCGCCGGATCGCCGACTGGTCCCACAACCGTCGGTCCTGGTCCTCCAGGAGGACCGGCCGGCCGGACGTATCGAGCCTCGCGGGGAAGCGCGCGGCTGTCAGTTCCATCAGGGCCAGCAGGCCGAACACTTCGGGTTCCGGCGTGAGCCGCGTGAGCACGCGGGCCAGGCGGCGCGCTTCGCCGGCCAGGTCCGTGCGCATCCAGGAGTCACCGCCGGACGCGAAGGAACCCTCCGTGAAGATCAGGTACACGACTTGGAGTACCGACCCCAGCCGTTCTGGCACGTCGCGCGTTTCTGGCACGGCGAACGGAATGTGGGCGGCCGCCAGGGTCTTCTTGGCCCGGGTGATCCGTGCCTGGATGGTCGGCACCGGAACCAGAAACGCCCTCGCGATCTCGTCGGTGCCCATGCCGCCCACCACGCGCAGCGTCAAGGCGATCCGCGCTTCCCTGGACAACACCGGATGGCAGGAGATAAACATCAGCGCCAGCACGTCGTCGTCGATCGCGTCGGGGTCGAACAGGGAATCGGCTCCCGGAAGCTCCTCGGAGAGGTCGCGGGCCAGCAGGGCGTACTTTTCGTCCCGGGCGGCACGGCGCCGGAAGGTGTCCACCGCTCGGCGCCGGCCGGTGGTCAGCAGCCAGCCCACCGGCTCCGCGGGGATCCCGTTCACCGACCAGGACACGAGGGCCTCGGCCAGCGCCTCCTGTGCCAGGTCCTCGGCCAACAGGAAATCGCCCGTATAGCGGGCAAGGGCGCCGACGACGCGGGCGGACTCCATGCGCCACACCGCTTCGACGGCGGCCCTTGCCTCGTTGCTGCTCACTGCCGGTTCAGAGCTGGCCGGTCTGCTCACGCCACGCGCGTTCCTTCTGGATCCATTCGTTGTCCTGCGGGAACTCGTCGATGGCGGGCACACGGCGGATCTCGGTCTTGGTTCCCGCCGTGAGGGGAGCCCGTTTGGCCCACTCGATGGCTTCCTGCTTGGATGCGACATCGAGGATGTAGTAGCCGCCGAACAGTTCCTTGGTTTCGCCGTAGGGTCCGTCAGTGACCACCGGGGTTTCGCCGGTAAAGTCCACCACGACGCCCTCTTTCGGATCATCCAGGCCCTCGGCTGCCAGCAGGACTCCGGCGCGGATCAATTCGTCGTTGAATTTGCCCATGGTCTCGAGGATTTCGTTGAAGTCGGCTTTCTCAAGATTGGCGTACGACTCGTCGGTTCCGCGCATGATCAACATGTACTTTGCCATTTCAATCTCCTAGGTTTTGGAAGGTCGCCCTCCGACCTTCCCACCCACAGGTCGAACAACGGGAGGGTTAATCGACACAGGCCGCGAAACTTCATTGACTGTGGCCAATGGAGCCAGGCGGCCTAATGCCACGTGTGCRCTCCCCCGCCCAGCGGCCGATGCGGCCCCAGCAGCACGGTCCGGAATTCGAGACCGTGCTGCCCGTCGGGTGTCCTGCTGTCCTTTCCTCGGCGCCGTGCTGTCAGTTCGCCTCGGCGCCGACCCCTGCCCCGACGGCCGCACCGGCGAGCCGGAGCCAGGTATCCACCACGGTGTCGGGGTTCAAGGAGACGGAATCGATGCCTTCCTCGACCAGCCACTCGGCGAAGTCCTCGTGGTCGCTGGGACCTTGGCCGCAGATGCCCACATATTTGCCTCGCGCCCTGCAGGCCTTGATGGCCATACTCAGGAGCTTCTTGACGGCGGGGTCGCGTTCGTCGAAGCCGCCGGAGACAATCGCGGAATCCCGGTCCAGGCCGAGGGCCAGCTGGGTCATGTCATTGGAGCCGATGGAGAATCCGTCGAAGTAGTCCAGGAACTCATCGGCGAGCAGCGCGTTGGACGGAATCTCACACATCATGATCACCTCGAGCCCGTTCTCGCCGCGGTTGAGGCCGTTTTCCGCCAACAGTTCGATGACGCCGCGGGCCTCGTCCAGGGTCCGCACGAACGGGATCATCAGCTTGACGTTGGTCAGCCCCATTTCGTTGCGGACGAAGGACAGGGCTTCGCACTCAAGGTCGAAGCAGTCCCGGAAGGACGGCTCCAGGTACCGTGAGGCCCCGCGGAAGCCGAGCATCGGGTTCTCTTCGTGCGGCTCGTAGGCGGGTCCGCCAATCAGGTTGGCGTACTCGTTGGACTTGAAGTCGGACATGCGCACAATCACGGGTTCCGGCGCGAAGGCCGCCGCGATGGTGGCCACGCCTTCGGCCAGTCGCTTGATGTAGTAATCGCGCGGGCTGTCGTACGCGGCAATCCGCTCACGGATGTCCGCGGCGACGTCTGCCGGCTGCTCGTCCAGGTTCAGCAGTGCCTTGGGGTGGATGCCGATCTGGCGGTTGATGATGAATTCCAGCCGGGCCAGGCCCACTCCGTGGTTGGGCAGCTGCGCGAAGGTGAACGCCTGCTCCGGTGTCCCGACATTCATCATGACCTTGACGGGGGCCTCGGGCAGCTGGGTGATCTCGGTTTCCTCGACGCTGAAGTCCAGGAGCCCTTCGTAGATGGTGCCGGTCTCGCCGTCGGCGCAGGAGACGGTCACGTCGAGGCCGTCGGAGAGGGCGTCCGTGGCGTCCCCGGTGCCGACGACGGCCGGAATCCCCAGTTCCCGGGCAATGATGGCCGCGTGGCAGGTGCGTCCGCCGCGGTTGGTCACGATGGCGGAGGCACGCTTCATGATCGGTTCCCAGTCCGGGTCGGTCATGTCGGCGACGAGGACATCGCCGGTCTTGAAGGCGGCCATCTGGTCGATGGCCGTGAGGATGCGGACGCTGCCGGCGCCGATGCGCTGGCCGATGGCGCGTCCCTCGACCAGCACCCGGCCGGTTCCGTTGAGGCGGAAGCGGCTCAGGCTGCCGGGGGCCCGGCGCGACTGCACGGTCTCAGGGCGCGCCTGCAGAATGTACAGGCCGCCGTCGATCCCGTCCTTGCCCCATTCGATGTCCATCGGGCGGCCATAGTGGTTCTCGATGGCGACGGCGTGCCGGGCGAGCTGCTCGACGTCGTCGTCGCTGAGGCTGAAGCGGTTCCGCAACGAGGCCTCAACCGGCACAAAGTCAATGGTGCGGCCGATCTCGCGGCTGCTCGTGTAGGTCATCTGGAGGGCCTTCTCGCCCAGACCGCGCTTGAGAATGGCGGGCCGGCCGGCCTGCAGCGCGGGCTTGTAGACGTAAAACTCGTCCGGGTTCACGGCGCCCTGGACGACCGCCTCGCCCAGGCCGTAGGAGGACGTGACGAACACGGCATCCTGGAACCCGGACTCCGTGTCCATGGTGAACATGACGCCGGAGGCCCCGACGTCCGATCGCACCATGCGCTGGATGCCGGCCGACAGCGCCACCTCGGCGTGCTCGAACTTGTGGTGCACGCGGTAAGCGATGGCCCGGTCGTTGTAGAGGGACGCGAACACGTCCTTGATGGCGAGCAGGATGTTCTCGATGCCGCGGACGTTCAGGAAGGTTTCCTGCTGCCCGGCAAAGGAGGCATCGGGAAGGTCTTCCGCGGTAGCGCTGGAACGGACGGCCCAGGAGAGGTCCTCAGAACCGCCGTGCTTGTCCACCAGCTTCCGGTAGGAGTCCCGGATCTGCGCTTCAAAGTCCGGCAGGAAGGGCGTCTCGCGCATGAGGGCCCGAATTTCCTGCCCTGCCGCGGCCAGGGCGGTGACATCATCGGTGTCCAGGCCGACCAGCCGGTCGGCGATCTTCTGGTCCAGGCCGGAATCTGCCAGGAAGTTGCGGTAGGCATCCGCGGTGGTGGCGAAGCCGTCGGGAACCTGGACGCCGGCAGAGGTCAGATTTTGCACCATCTCACCAAGGGAAGCGTTCTTTCCGCCCACCCGGTCCAGGTCCTTGAGTCCGAGTTCTGAGAACCACAGGATGTCTGTCGTCATAGTTACTGCTCCTTTGCAGATGATGGCACGCAAGTGCGCCGCCCCGCTCGCGGCGATGGCCGGTTGCTGGGCGCAAGTCCTGTCCACACTGACAGGTATCCAGCGCTCTTTCCATATGACGTGCGCCACACTGGGTTTGTGAAACTTTTCCCTAATGCTTGAGATTCATCCGCTGCAAGATGGTCGCGGCCATTTCCTCCACGGACACCGTGGCTGAATTCAGGTACGGAATCCTATGGGAGACGTACAGCTGCTCGGCGCTGCGAAGCTCAAAGCCGCACTGCCGCAGCGACGCGTAGGGTGAGCCGCGGCGCCGTTCGGTGCGGATTTGGCTCAGGCGCAGGGGGTTGGAGGAGAGACCGAAACATTTCTCAACGAAAGGCCTCAGCGGCTTGGGGAGCCCCTCCCGCTCAAAGTCCTCGTCCACCAGCGGGAAGTTCGCGGCGAAGATTCCGTGTTGCAGCGCCAGGTACATGGTGGTGGGTGTTTTGCCGCAGCGGGAGGGTGCCACCAAGATGACTTGGGCCTTTTCCAGCGCGCGCAGGCTCTGGCCGTCGTCGTGCTCCATGGCGTACTCGACGGCGGCCATCCGGGATTGATACCGCTCGGCATTGCCGAGGCCGTGGGCCCTGCCGGGTTCCCCGCTGGCCAGTGAGCCGAGGGCCTGCTCCAGCTGTCCGACATGGGTCCCGATGAGATCCACGATAATCCCCTGGCACGTCGCCAGGACATGGCGGATGTCGCTGCTGACAGCCGTGGAAAAGACGATCGGCCGCGGGCCGGTTGCGGCCAGCGTGTCGATGGTACCTACCACGGTCTTGGCCTGTTCGACCGTCGTGATGAAGGGGACCGTAATGCGGTCAAAGTTATTAGCGGGGAACTGCGTCAACAAGGTGTTGCCGAGCGTTTCCGCGGTGATGCCGGTACTGTCCGAAAGGAAGTAGACGGGCCGAAGATCGTCATTGGTCATGAACGCATTCTCCACCAGGAACGGTCCCGCCCGGCATCGGGCAGCCGGCGGGTCCCTACCCGGCTTCCGGACACAGACGTAGACTGCTCGCGTACAACGCCACCAACTGTCGCAGGAGATGGACATGAGCTATGCGGGCACCGGTAACGAGAAGGCCGTCGCAGCAAGCGACCTTAACCGGACACATATCGGACTGACCGTGAGCTTCCAGCCGGACGAATTCACCGTGGTCTTCGGCCGGATCGGCGCCATTGCGCGCAAGGAGGGCGGCGTGACCATCGCGCTTGCAGGAGTGGACGGCACGGGTGGCCTGCCTTCCCACTTCAGTCTGCCTCCCGCCCAACAGGTCTACGTCCAGCCGGACATGCTCACCAATACGGAGTCGACCATCAAGGACTTGTTTGGCAAGGTGCAGGAGAATCTGCGCAGCCACAAGGGAGACCAGCGGCCCGACGCCGTCTAGGGATCCTTCCGTGTGGCCTTTCTCTGGTCCGCGCGGTCCCTTCGAACCGGCGCCTTGCCGGAATGCTGCTGCGGTGAACATGTCTCGGCGGGCCCAGGAGCTTTGATCGGCCCTGCTGACCGGACGGCGCCTATGCTGGCAGCCACTACAAGGGCAACCGCTATGACGTCGATATATCCGAACTGCTGCCCGAGAACCACAAAGCCTGCCAGCGCCGCCACGGCCGGTGCCGTGCAGGTCAGCACCGAGAACGTGGCGGCCGGGATTCGGCGCAGGGCCATGAGCTCGAAGGAGTATGGGACAGCCGTCGAGAGCAGCGCGACGCCGAGGCCAAGGCCAAGGATCGCCGGCTCCAACAGGGCAGTCCCCGCCGTTAGCATCGCGCCAGGCAGCGAGACGATCGCCCCGACGGCCATTCCGAGGGCCAGGCCGCCGAGCCGTGGGAACGTTGCTCCGGTTCTGGCGTTGCACAGGATGAATAAGGCCCAGCACGCCGCCGCACCGAGGGCGAAGCAGACACCGGCGACGTCGAGATCGGCCAGCCCTTCCTGTCCCAGCAGGGCGACCCCGATGAAGGCCAGCGCCGCCCACAGCATGGATTTGGCGCGTCGGCTGGCCACGACGGATAGGACCAGCGGGCCCAGCACTTCGATGGTGACTGCCGTGCCCAGGGGCAGCCGTGCGATGGCTTCGTAGAACAGTGAGTTCATCGCTGCCATGGTCACTCCGAGCCCGATTGCAGCCCGCCAGGCCCTTCCACTGTGCCCGTGCAGCCTAGGCCGGGCAACAGCAAGAAGGATGATGGCCGAGAACGCCAGGCGCAGCGTCACGATGCCTAACGGCCCGGCTGCGGGAAAGACGAGCACAGCCACCGCTGCACCGAGCTGCTGGCATAGCACCGCGGCCATCACCAGCACGGTCGCCGGGGCGTAACCGGGGGCCGGCGTGCCGGGCAAGGCCCGGGAAGTCGTCATTTGCATGGTTCCAACGTTAGGAAAGTCAGCAGGCGGCGGGAAATGCCATTTGAGTTGCTGTTATAACCTAGACGCATGAGCGTTGAGGCGCGGCACTTGAGGGCATTCCTGGCAATCGCCGAAGAGGGCGGATTCAGTTCCGCTGCGGCCGTGTTGCGGGTCAGCCAGCCAGCGCTGTCCCGGACGCTGCGGCAACTGGAAGCACACCTTGGCGCCACTCTGTTTGACCGCTCGACCCAACACGTCGCCATCACCCCTGCCGGCGAGGCCCTGCGTCCGCGCGCCGCCGCCGCGATCGCCGCCCTCGACGCGGCACTGGACCCCGCAGGGACACCTGTCCGGCCGATGCTGCTGGGGTATCCGTGGTCCGCGCTCGGCCGCCGGACTGGACCCCTGCTACGCCGCTGGCGCGAACTGCACCCTGGAACGCCGGTGGAATTGCACCGCGTGGATGACCGGTTCGGCGGTCTGGCCTCCGGGCGTGCCGACGTCGCCCTGATACGGGGGGATACACCCGTGGCCGGGGGCCCGGCCGGCATGCGGCAATGCGAACTGGCCGAGGAGCCCCGCTTCGCTGTCCTGCCTGCCGACCACGAACTGGCCGGCCGCGACGAGGTGCGCCTGGCTGACCTGTCCCACGAGGTTGTGGTCGTCAATACGCTCACCGGGCTCACAAGGCTGGACCTGTGGCCGGTGGGGATACGTCCGAAGCACACGGTGGCCACGGACAATACTGACGACTGGCTGCTCGCGATTTCCTCCGGCCGTGGCATTGGCATCAGCGGCATCTCGACTGCGGAAACCTACCAGCACCCTGGGGTGGTGTACCGGCCGCTTGTCGACGCGCCACCGGTCACCGTGTCACTGGCATGGCTGGAACCGGTGCCCCACACGGCGGTGCCGGAGTTCGTGAAGTTCATGGTGAACGAAGTGCCGCCGGACCTCGCAGCGGACTAGGACCGTCAGCCGGGCAAGGCCCGAACATGCAAAAATTCGACGCGCGGGTAGCCAGTCCCTGGGCATTCGACGCCGACGCTTCTGTACCGGTACCCGCCATGTTCTCAAACCCCTCTGGTTAGCGGGCCGGCGCGATCTACACTATCTGGATGGAAGCTACGGTCGGCGGAGTGCCTGTGCAATATGCCGAGTACGGCAGGGGCACGCCGGTTCTCGCCCTGCACGGCGCGGGGGTGGATCATCGCGAGATCGCCGGCGCTCTTGAACCGATATTCTGCAACGTTCCCGGCTTTCGGCGGCTGTATCCGGACCTGCCGGGGATGGGCCGAACCCCGGCGCCCGAGACGATCACGAGCAACGATGACGTCCTGGACATTCTGCTCGGCCTGATCGATAGCACCATTGGTGACGAACCGTTGCTTGTGATGGGCCAGTCGTACGGTGGGTACTTAGCCCGTGCGATTGCCGATCGGCGACCCGAGCAGGTTGTGGGACTGGCGTTAATCTGCCCGGTGGGCGCGCATACGGGCAACGTGCCTGAGCACGAGGTTCTTGTTTCGGCGGCCGACCCGACCGGCGAACTGGGCCCGGAGCTCGAGGCCTCTTACCGTAACTACTTCGTGGTGCAGACGTCTGAAACGCTGAGCCGGTTCCAGGAGTTAGTGGCTCCCGCAGCGTCACTCGTTGACGAATCGGGCCTGATGCGAATCTTTTCGAACTGGGAGCTACAGGATCGCCCGGACGCGGCGACTACTTATCCTCATCCTGTCTTAATACTTGCAGGGCGACAGGATGCAACTGCCGGGCACACGGGTCCGTGGGAGCTGACCGAGCACTACCCCCGCGCCACCTTTGCTGTACTCGATCGCGCCGGCCACGCTCTGTTCCACGAGCAGCCCGCCCTCACGCAGGCCCTAGTGGTCGAATGGCTCGCGCGCGTGCGGGAGCACTCCACGACGTGAAGTAGTCGGCCGGCCGTCAAGGATCGCTCATCCCGACGGGGGCGTGAACTGGCTGGCGGTAAACTCCGCTCCCTGGGGGTCCCGGATCAGTGCCGTGCGCGTCCACTCGGTGTCGTTTTGGCTAAGGACTTGGGCGCCGAGTCGCTCCGCATCAACCACCGTCTGGTCCCGGTCGGCAACGGTGAAGGAGACGTGCCAGCGCGACAGTTCCGCGGGGGCGGTGGTCGCGATCCAGGCGATCGCATCCTCGAAGCCAGGCGGGGCGGCCAGCCCTGACTGTCTGGCCCTGATGCCCGGATCGACTGTCGCCTCAAGGTGATCACCATAACCGGGCCTGCGGATCATCATCGCAAAGCCGAGGTCGTCGACCTGCCAGCCGAACGCGTCCTCGTAAAACTTTATGGCCGCGCCGGGGGTTGGCGTGTGGAGATCGCTGAAATTCCAGGCCCCTGGCTGATTGACCACTTGTGCCCCGAAGCGTCGCCTGGCCTGCCAGATGCGGAACTCGGCGCCCTCCGGATCGGTCAGCGCCGCACTGCGGCCGCCCTCTCCCGCATCAGCAGGCGCCGTTCGCACCGCAGCGCCGGCAGCGACCAGTCGCTGCACTGCGACATCCGCGTCCTCGACGGATACGTAGGTACTCCACGCCGCGGCACCTTGAGTGCTGGCCACCCCAGCGACGTCCTGGCCGTCGAGCTTTGCTATCAAGTAACGGCCCGGCGCTCCCGCCGGCATGGCGTCCTCGAACGTCCAGCCAAAAATTCCGGCGTAGAACACGGCGGCCGCCTCGACGTCAGGCTGCCCGGTGTCGATCCAACACGGAACGCCCTGCGGGTAGGTCCGTTGGGTCATGTCTCGCTCCCGTCCATGGACAAAGCCTAGCGAGCCACGATCCGGCCGGGTACCCACCCGCCATCTGGTGAGCGGATCAGCCGAAGGCCTCCTGCACATGGGCCCGGATGGCGCCGATCACCGGCGCCGATCCCTGCGTGCGGTAAACATCGATTGGTCTGGAGCCAAGCTGCACGTTGGGGCTGCACATCCAGAGCATGGCCTGGGCCGGCGTGAAAGCACAGTGGAGGTGCCCTATGAGGGCGTCCAGGTCCGCAAGCTGGAGCCGGCCAACCGCATTCGGCGCATCCTGGCCCGATGTCCAGCGATCCAGAAGTTCCACATCGACGCCCAGCAGGGGTGCCGCAGCATCCATGCCCAGCGAGTTTACTAGCCGTTCGGCTATTGCTGCCGGGCTATAGCCAGGGGCGTCCCTCAACTCCGCGAGACTGGCGAAAACGGTGGTGGCAGACAACGGCGGTTCTTCAGCACCCGTGTCCTGCAGCTGTTCCATGACGCCATGCTATTTATTGGCGTCCCCTTGGAGTAGGGCCACAGGGCCTCCTGAGCTCTGGTCATCCATGGGGTCTGCCGGAAGGGAGGACTGGAGTAATTTGCCTGCCTCAGCATTCAGGTTCCGCAGAAGGTCCGGTAAGGGCCAAAGCTTTCCGGGGCGGCAGCGGCGTAATGCTCGAGACCGGGCCGCTCGTCGAAGGGTAAGGCTACCGCGTCCATCAACCGTTCCAGCGGACCCGTGTTCCCGCCGGTAGCGGCGGTCAGGGCTTCCTCCACCAGATGGTTCCGCGGGATGTAGACGGGGTTGACTCCGTCCATGGCGTCAGCATCTGGCGCCAAGGCGCGCCAGCGCCTTACCCAGGCATCGAACCCTGCCGGGTCCAGAACCTGGCCCCGCGCAGGTTCAGCCTGGCCGCGGGCGGCTTTGCCGAGGTGCCGGAAGAACGATGTGTAGTCCGCCCGTGACTCCTGAATCAGGGCCACAAGTTCGTCCACAAGAGGCGACGTCACTTCGTCGTCGGGCCCTTCACGGAACCCAAGCTTGGCCTTCATGCCTGCCGACCAGGCCGCACTGTACTGCAGGCGGAACTCACTGAGCGCTTCCACCGCGAGGTCCACCGCCTGCTCCTGGTCATCGTGAAGCAGAGGCAGGAGGGACTCCGCGAGCCGGGCAAGGTTCCACTCCGCCACCACCGGCTGATTGCGGTAGGCGTAGCGTCCGGTCTCGTCGATCGAACTGTAGACGGCGGCAGGGTCAAAGCCTTCCATGAAGGCACACGGCCCGTAGTCGAGGGTTTCACCCGAAATCGTCATGTTGTCGGTATTCATGACCCCGTGAACGAACCCTACGAGCATCCACCGGGCCACCAGTGAAGCCTGGGCTGATATGACCGCCTGGAATAGTGCGAGATAACGGTTCTCGGCCTCCGCGGCGGCCCGGTGGTGACGGGAAATTGCGTATTCCGCGAGGCGGCGAAGAAGGCCGATGTCGCCCGTGGACCGGGCGTACTGGAAGCTGCCCACGCGCAGGTGGCTGCTGGCAACCCGGGTAAGAACGGCGCCTGGCAGGAGCGTCTCGCGCTGCACCGGACGCCCCGTCGCGACGACGGCGAGGGATCGTGTGGTGGGGATATTCAGCGCGTGCATCGACTCACTCACGATATATTCGCGCAGCATAGGGCCGACCACTGCCTGGCCGTCGCCGTTTCGCGCAAACGGCGTGCGCCCTGATCCCTTGAGGTGGATGTCGCGGAGCTGCCCGTCCGCGTGGCCGATTTCGCCGAGCAGGAGTGCGCGCCCGTCGCCCAGACGGGGTGCGTACCAGCCAAACTGGTGGCCGGCGTAGGCCTGCGCCACCGGGCGGGCCTCCGCAGGGATGGCGTTGCCGATCAGCAGAAGCAGACCCTCAGGGCTCCGGAGAAAAGCCGGATCGAGACCTAGCTCGGTGGCGAGGCGCTCGTTGAGCACCAGAAGGTGCGGGTCGGGAGCTTCCTCCGCGCGCCAAGGAATGGCCATCTCCTTGAACTCCCGGGCGAAGCGGCCATCAAATGTGGCGGTTGAATGCGCGATGTCACTCATCTATCAAGGATACGGGCGACGCCGTCAGCAATGTCGCTTGGCCACCTCCACTCGCCCGGGATCCTGACAGGAGAGAACCGCCAACGAGGCCGACGCGATTGTGCCGCCGCGCCGGTTCACGATCGCGGGGTCGATGTCCCAGTCGTCAGCAGGATCGCCGGGTGCGTCGCCGAGTTCATCACGGGGATTCCAGCTGGCCAGCAGGACCAGCGCTCAGCAAAGCAGGGCTAAGCGCGGAGATGCGGAGGTTCTTTGGTAATTTTCTCGATATCGGCCGCGGTGACTTCGATCAGCTGATGCGCCAAGTCGGCCAGGGCGCGTGCGGTCGCCAACTCGTCCCCGATCTCCGGGACATCGGAGTCTATCGGATTCAGCCTGGCCAACCCGACACCTTCCAGTTCGGCCCGGTTCTCGGCCCTCAATCGTGCCGTGGCCCGCGTTTGGTTTTCATGTTCGTCGATAACGATGTTCACCGACCAACTCTTCTCTTGCATGGTGCTCGCCTCCCCGATCCGACTTCCACGATGCCAAGCTCGAGGCCGGCCGTCAAGGTACACAAACTTCCCCTGTGGAGGGGGTTCCCCCGCACCGGTCCCCGGCATACGTGGGACAGGGTCACAGGACTACGTGTTGAGGTCCCAGTGGACACGGATCGCCTCTGCAATCGGTCCAGCAGTGATATCGACTCGGAAAGCAACGGGCGCGGTCCCTGTCTCTTCGATGACCACGTCATGGTAAACGCGGCCGCATGAGGGACACAGGGTGTAGAGATCCTCGTCGTCAGGCCACGTAGCCAGTCCTGCGGGCGCTGGCGCGTTTCCGCCGATGTGAACGGGGATGCCTTGTGAGTTGGCCTGAATCAATCCCTCGTTGCTGACGGTATTGCCGCATACGCAGGTGATGGTGGTGACGTCATGATCTATGACATCAGCGAATTCGGTGTCCATGCTGAGCTCCCCGGCGTTGGAAGAAAGCGTTCTGTCGTGGATTATGCCTGCGGACCAGCTTATGGGGCTCGTCCTAAAGTCAGCTGTGCCGCAGGCTTTGAATCAACCAGTGCAATGGTCTGCTGAAAATGACAAAGCCCTGGCATGCCCATCCTGTCACCCCCGTGACTTCGCTGTCCCTAATCAATATATTCATGACCGCCAACCTCATGCGGCCAACGCTTTTGGCGCATTGGTTCCAACGAGTCAGCAATGACAGCCGCGTTCCGCGCACGCTTGCTGCTCCGCTCTTCTCCGTTTCGAATACTGCGGTAGGGCGGATCAAGTCACGCTGTTGAGGCCGCTGTTGCGTCCCGTCATCTGGAGCGAGGGCGTCCTAGCTTTCGCACTCGAGGCAGTACGAGTGGCCGTCTTTTTCGCGCGCCAGCTGGGACCGGTGCCGGACCAGGAAACAGGAGTAGCAGGTGAACTCGTCCTCGGCCTGGGGAATGACCTGAACGGTCAGTTCCTCGGCGACAAACTCCCCGCCAGGGGTCATGGCCTCATCCAGCGCGTCGGACTCGTCCAGCTCACGGACGACGCTGCGGGCATCCGGTGCGTTAGCGGACTGCAACGCCTCCAGGGACCGGTCCTGTGATTCCTTGACGTCGGACCGGACTTCGTCGTAATCGGTTGCCACTTGAGTCTTCTCTTTTCGGGTGTTCTTCTCTGACCAGACTTTAACGCACACCACGGCTCCCCTATTCCCGGGTCGCGGGACCGACATGCCGCGTCCTGCAGCCCGGCGACTCGCTGGCCCGACCCGCCCCAGATGCGACCCTGCAGATGTGGGAGAGCGATCGATATGCGGACTCGCGCACCAAGGCGGTGTTGCCTGTGCCGCGGCCGCAGTCGCCGCAGTGCCAGCGTATCGCCATCGCTCCCCCCGTGTGCCGCGCACGGCCACGTGCCCGGTTGCGTGTCTTCGGGCTCGATCACGGAGGTTCCGCCCGCGGCTCGGGCCTTCTGATGAAATCCATCGACGTCCTCGACCAGAAGATATAGTCCCTGGCCGGTTGATCGACCGATAAAGGGCGGCCGCTGGTCGCATGGAAAAGCCCGGACCAGCATGGTCCGGGGCTTGCCTGGGCGTCTGTTAGCGCCCGATGCTGACAGTGAGATCCAGATAGATGTCGTTATCGGCGACAAAGCGGTCCTGGAGGTAGCGGGCAAGGCTCGCGTCGGTGGCGGTGTGCACGCTTTGCGCGATCGCTCCGCACAGCACCGCCTGGGTGTCGGTGGACTTGACGACGTCCAGCGGCGCCCACCCGCGGTGGCCGCCTGTAAGACGTTCTATATCCGTGCGGAAGGAACGCCTGTGGTCTTCGCGGACGGTAGCGCGCATGGTGAACGGGATAAAGGGAGTGGGCAAGGAGGTCCTTTCACGAGGCAGCCGTTCATCGACGCCCCAATCTAGACAAGACCTCTGCAGCGCCGGCTATTCCTCGTCAGCAGCCAACGAGTCCAGAATCACGGCGCAGGAATAGTCGCCCCGCTACCTTGAGCGCGAAACCGGGCTGCCCGGGCACCTGACGATCTGCCGACTGGTCAACGATCGCCTTGACGTCGGAACGTTCGCGACCGGATTCAGCCGCAGACCCTGCCCCGCCCTGTCCGGTCGCAGGCCTCTTCCGCCGCGTGCCCACGGGGCCTACACTCTTGAAATCGAATCGAGTGCAGGCTCCGTTCCGCTGCCCAGCTTTGGGGAGCGGAAGTTTTGACAGGCCCGGGGCCGCCCGGTTGGATCGGAAGAGGCGCCGACTGGTTGGCGGACGGCCGACGCAAGCGCGCTAAAAGGGAGAAGTGCGGCATGAGGATCCTCGTCGATCTCACTAAATGCCAGGGCTACGCCCAGTGCGCCTTCCTCGCCCCGGACGTCTTCACGATTCAGGGGGACGAGGCACTGACCTACAACCCGCACCCTGACGGGGCGCATCTCACGAGGCTTCGGCGGGCCGCCGCTGCGTGTCCGGTTCAGGCCATCCGGCTTGAACAGCCGGACGGGCAGGACACGTCGCTGCACCCGGCCCCACGACCGGCGACGGCTACTCCGGTCGAAGACAGCGGGAGAACTTTTAAGAGGACTGGACGGATCGTCATCGTGGGGGCATCGATGGCGGGGCTGCGCGCGGCGGAGCGGTTGCGCGAGGAAGGGTTCACC
>NZ_JBFUJJ010000025.1:0-50802 GCF_056401435.1 Arthrobacter sp. P4_F10 | reverse complement strand
GTCCACAGCCTGGTCGCCTGATACAGCTTGCGTGCCCGGGCAGGGAAGCCCGGGTGCAAGCACTGCGCGGTCCGCCCCGGCGGCCGGCGCAGTGGCTGGTCGGCAGCACCAACATGCTGCCGGCTCCACGGCCATTCAAACTCGCGAAGGGCCGACAACAGAAAATAGAGGAGTCAAAGATGTCTCTTGGAATAGTATTCCTGTCCGAAGTATTCGGAACCGCAATGCTGACCCTGCTGGGTTGCGGCGTTGTGGCCAACGTTGTGCTCAAAAGCACCAAGGGCAACAACGGCGGGTTCCTGATGGTGACCTGGGGGTGGGGCCTTGCCGTCTTCTCCGGTGTCTATGTTGCTTCCATCTCAGGTGCGCACCTGAACCCCGCGGTCACCCTTGGTCTGCTGCTCAACGGCAAGAGGTTGTACGCTCCCGGCGTTCCGGTTGACTTCGCCTCGACCCTGACGTACTTCGGCGGTGAACTGACCGGTGCCTTCCTGGGTGCCGTCGTCATGTGGGTGGCCTACCGGCAGCACTTTGACGTCGAGTCCGAGCCCGCCGGCAAGCTGGCCGTTTTCTCCACCGGCCCCGCGATCCGCTCCTATCCGTGGAACCTGGCCACCGAGATCATCGGCACCTTTGTCCTCGTGTTCGTCATCCTGACCTTCGGCGGGACACCTTCCGGGCTCGGCCCGCTGGCGGTCGCCCTGCTGGTTGTCGGCATCGGTGTTTCCCTCGGTGGTCCCACCGGGTACGCCATCAACCCGGCTCGTGACCTGGGCCCCCGCGTTGCGCACGCCCTGCTCCCCATC
Source organism: Arthrobacter sp. P4_F10 (assembly GCF_056401435.1). Taxonomy (NCBI): domain Bacteria; kingdom Bacillati; phylum Actinomycetota; class Actinomycetes; order Micrococcales; family Micrococcaceae; genus Arthrobacter; species Arthrobacter sp. P4_F10. The sequence goes on along the minus strand of NZ_JBFUJJ010000025.1, from coordinate 49,996 downwards.
AAGGGCAAGGGGTCCTCCGACTGGAGCTACTCCTGGATCCCGGTCGTGGGACCCCTGATCGGTGGAGGCCTTGCCGGACTTGTGGCAGCCGTCGTGCCGATCATCCCCCCTGTACTCCCGCTCTAACCATTAGTTCAACTGCCACGCTAAAAAGACAAGGACGTCAATATGAACCAGTACGTAGTCGCCATCGACCAGGGCACCACGAGCACCCGAGCCATCGTGTTCGACCACAGCGGCAGCATCGTCTCCTCCGGCCAGATGGAGCATGAGCAGATCTTCCCCCAGCCCGGCTGGGTGGAGCACAACCCCGCTGAAATCTGGAACAACACCCGCGAAGTGATCGGCTCGGCCCTGTCCAAGGCGAACCTGACCCGGCACGACATCGCCGCCGTCGGCATCACCAACCAGCGCGAAACGGCGGTGGTGTGGGACAAGACCACAGGCGAGGCGATCTACAACGCCATCGTGTGGCAGGACACCCGCACCCAGCCGATCGTGGACGAACTCGCGAAGGACGGCGGCGTAGAACGCTTCAAGCAGAAGGTGGGCCTGCCACTGGCGACCTACTTCTCGGGCACCAAGATCAAGTGGATCCTTGACAACGTCGATGGTGCCCGGGCCAAGGCGGAGGCCGGCGACCTCGTCTTCGGCAACACCGACTGCTGGGTGCTCTGGAACCTGACCGGCGGGACCGACGGCGGAGTGCACGTCACCGACGTGACCAACGCCTCACGGACCATGTTCATGGACCTTGAGACGCTGTCATGGGACCAGGAGATTCTGGACGCGTTCGGCGTCCCGGCCTCCATGATGCCGGCTATCAAGTCCTCCTCCGAGGTCTACGGCACGGTGCACACCTCCCAGTTGCTGCGCGAGGTTCCTGTGGCCGGCATCCTGGGCGACCAGCAGGCGGCCACGTTCGGGCAGGCGGCGTTCGATGCCGGGGAAGCCAAGAACACCTACGGCACGGGCTGCTTCCTGATCTTCAACACGGCCGAGGAGATTATCCATTCCAAGAACGGGCTGCTGACCACCGTCGGCTACAAGCTCGGCGACGCGGCGCCGCACTACGCGCTGGAGGGCTCCATTGCCGTCACCGGTTCCTTGATCCAGTGGCTGCGGGACAACCTCGGCATGATCAGCAGCGCCCCGGAGGTCGAGACCCTCGCGGCCTCGGTTGAGGACAACGGCGGCGTGTACATTGTGCCGGCGTTCTCCGGCCTCTTTGCGCCGTACTGGCGCTCGGACGCCCGCGGCACCATTGTGGGCCTGACCCGATTTGTTACCAAGGCCCATATCGCCCGCGCGGCGCTGGAGGCCACCGCCTTCCAGACCCGTGAGGTCCTCGACGCCGTCAACGCCGACTCCGGCGTCCCGCTGACGGAGCTGAAGGTCGACGGCGGCATGGTCGCCAACGATGCCCTCATGCAGTTCCAGGCGGACATCCTCGGCGTGCCGGTCATTCGTCCGAAGGTGGTCGAGACGACCGCGCTGGGCGCAGCCTACGCGGCCGGCCTGGCGGTCGGATTCTGGAAGGACCTGGGCGAGTGCTCGGCCAACTGGGCCGAGGACAAGCGGTGGGAGCCGCAAATGGATCAGGCCGAGCGGGAACGCCAGATGCGCCTCTGGAAGAAGGCCGTCACCAAGTCCATGGACTGGGTTGACGACGACGTCCGGTAGGGGCGCACCCTGACCCGCCGACCGGGCACGGCTTCGGCGGACAATGAAGAGCTCCGGCCAGGGAAACCTAGCCGGAGCTCTTCGCTTTCCCGCGTCCGCCTCGTCCCTCAGGACACGGGCCGCGTTGAYGTGGTGGTCACGACAGCACGCGGCGTCTTGGCGTAGACGTCCTTACTGACTGTGTAGCCCCTGCTGTCGAGCTCCAGGGCACGTTTGTTGATGAGAGCCAGTTCCGTGGTGTTCAGCTTCCTGATTTTGACCAGATCCATGAACTCCTGGTCCTCGCCGCCGACGGCCGTCACTTTGATGAGCCCGGTCCCGGCTGAGTAGAACTTGCGCTGGTGGCCCGCGCTTGGCGGATCCAGCGGGTTGAACTCATCGATCACCATGACATCGTTGTAGCAGCCCGTGGGGACACACACGCGCAGGTGCTTGTACTTGACGTCACCGCAGTCCAGGAAGTCCACGCTGGGGGCGTAGGCCTGGACGTAGGCAGGGGTATTCCGGTGCGGCTCGGCCTGCATCGCGATGCCGGCCTGGGCCTTGTCGATGCCGCTGATGAACGTGCTGGGCGCGCCGACAAGCTTGCCGTTTTCGTACTCCTCCGGATACTCGCCGAAGAGCCAGACCGTCCCCTTCGTCGYCTGGGCGAAGAAGGCGAGCTCGGACTCCACCAGTACGCCGTCGGAGTAGTCCCGGTCCCAAATCGCGATCGTCTTGACCCCGTCGATCACTTTGGTCAGACCCGTGACGGTGCTGACCACCTTGCGGGTGGTCGTTCCGTCCGGGGAGACTACCTTGCCGACGGTGGTGGACTGCATGCCGGGCTTAAGCGTCAGCCACTGGTTGTTGATCAGTGGCTTGGCCGGGAAGGCAGAGCGGTTGAAGGACAGCGCCGAGCCGGGGCCGCACAGTTCCTGAGAACTGGTGGCCGCCGGCGCGGCCGCCGATGCAGCGGTGGCCGCGGTCAGTGACGCCACCACCAGCAAGAGCGCGGAGCCGTAGGCGGTAAATCTCTTTGATCGTGGAGTCATCTGACTGGCCTCTCAGTAGGTGGTTGATGCTAGGCGGCTGGTACGGGTTCCGGCTCGCGGGGCCCGCGTTCGCGTGCCGGACCCTTCTTGGCGAACCGAAGGTAGAGCGATGGAACGACGAACAGGTTGACGAGTGTCGAAGTCACCAGCCCGCCCAGAATCACCACGGCCATGGGGTGCTCGATCTCATGGCCGGGCCGGTTGCCCAACATCACCAGCGGCACCAGTGCGAGTGCGGTGGCGAGTGTGGTCATCAGGATTGGAGACAAGCGTTCGGCAGCGCCGCGCAGGACCAGGTCCCGGCCGAACGGCACGCCCTCGAACTGCTCCAGATGCTGGCAGTGGTTGATGAGCAGGATGCCGTTGCGGGCGGCGATGCCCATCACTGTCAGGAACCCGACCAGCGACCCAAGGGACAGGATTCCGCCGCTCATGTGCGCGGCGATCACCCCGCCTACCAGGGCTACCGGCAGCGTCAGGATGCCGAGGGTGGCAAGCCGCCAGCTGTGGAATGCCGCCTGGAGCAAGAGGAACACCACAACCAGGGCGCCGATGGCGAAGAGGAGGAGCCGTTGTGAGGCGGCCTGCCGCTCTGCGTATTCGCCCAGGATGTCCGCGCTGTAACCGGTGGGGAACTCAACCGACTTGAGGTCGGATTCGAGTTTCTCCACGACTTTGGCAAGATCGCCTTCCTTGACGTTGGCGCTGACATCGAGTCGGCGGGACCCTTCCGAACGCTCTATCACGTTGGGAGTGGGCTTTACCGTGATCTTGGCGACGTCGGCCACCCGGATCTTCTGTCCGCTGGGAGTGTCCAGCGGGAGGTTCTCGATGCTTGTGACGCTGGTCCGGATCGCGGGAGGACTCCAGACCTGGACGTCGTAGGCTTTGCCGTCCCGATAGACGTCGCCGACCTCCTCACCGGACACCAGGGTGGCTGCGGCACGGCGGACGTCACCGGGCTTCAGGCCATAGCGGTTGGCGGCGTCCAGGTTCACCTCGACGTCCACCTGCGGAACATTCACCTGCAGGGCGACTTTGGCTCCAATTGCCCCCTCGATGCCCGCGAGGACCGTCTTGACCTTGTCCGCCTGCTTCTTCAGTGTGTCCAGGTCATCGCCGTATACACGGACGACGATCGAGTAGCCGGTGCCGGTGAGCACCTCGCGGACACGTTCCTTGAGGTAGGTCTGGACGTCCCGGTGGATGCCGGGGTATCCGTCCACGACCTGCTGGATGGAGGCCAGGGTTTTGTCATAATCGACCGAGGGGTCAACGCTGATCCAGTTCTCTCCAAAGTTGACGCCCACCACCTCATCGGCGGCGAACGCCTGACCGATGTGGGACCCGCAGTTGTTGACGCCTGGGATGGTCATCAGCTCCCGGCAGGCCAGTTGGCTCACGCGGACTTCCTCGGCATTGGACGTGCCGGGTTGGGTGACCCAGTGCATGAGGAAGTCGCGTTCCTTGAACGACGGCAACAGCGACTGACCCAGGAGCGGTGCCGCTATGATACCGACGACGCCGAGCGCCGCCACCGCGAGATAGCCCGGGAGCGGCCGCTTTACAATGGGCCGCAGAGCCTTGCCGTACCAGCGCTTGAGAACCCGGACCACCGGCGGATCCCGATCTTCCAGCTTGGCATTGCGCAGGAAGATGTACGCCATGGCCGGCGTGACCGTGAGGGCCACCAGCATGGACGCCATCACGGCCAGGGTGTAGGAGGTGGCCAGRGGGCGGAAGAAGGCGCCCGTCAGTCCGTCCAGGAAGAAGATCGGCACCGTGGCGGCGACGATAATCAAGGTGGCGTAAACGATGGGGCCGCGAACTTCCAGGGAAGCATTGACGACCACACGGGCGGTACTCTCGGTTCCGCCGCTGGCGCGGTGGTGCCGGAGCCGCCTGACGATGTTCTCGACGTCGATGATGGCATCGTCCACCACCACCCCGACGGCGATCACCAATCCCGCAAGCACCATCGTATTAATAGTGCCTCCGGTCCAGTACAGCACCAGGGCCGCTGCCATCAGCGACAACGGGATCGCCGTCACGCTGACCAGCGCCGTCCGCCATTGGAACAGGAAGACGCTCAGCACCAGGACCACCAGGAAGCAGCCCAGCAAAAGCGCGAGGCTCAGGTTGCCGAGGGACTCCTCGATGAACGAGGCGGGCCGGAACAGGGTTGTGTCGACTGCGATCCCGGTGAGGCCGGGCTGCAGTTCCTTGAGCGCTTCCTCAACCCCGCGCGTGACTTCGAGCGTGTTGCCCCACGGCAGCTTTTCGACAATCAGCATGAGTCCGGGGCCGCCGTTGATGACCGCGTCACCGATCAGTTGCTGGTGGTCCTCCACGACGGTTGCCACGTCGGCGAGCTTCAGGGGAGGCAGTCCCTCGCGTTCCTCCAGTGCCACTTGGGCAAGGTCCGCCGGGGACGTGATGGGTTGTACGTGCCTGATGGTCAAGCTCTGGCTCGGCGTTTCCAGCGCCCCGCCGGTGCCGATCAAGGCGCCGGGGGAGTACTTGAGCAGGCCGGCGTCCAGGGCGTCGGACGTGGAGTTCATGACGTTCTCCAGCGTGACGTTGTTGGCCGCCAGCTTGGCCGGATCAACCTGGACCTGCAGCATCTGAAGGCGTTCGCCCCAGATCGCCACGTTCGCGACGCCCGGCACCCGCAGGAGGTGCGCCCGGATATTCCAGTAGGAAACCATGGACATCTCGATCAGGGAGCGGGTCTCGGAGGACAGCCCGATCTTCATGACACGGCTGGTGGAGGACAGCGGCTGGAGCATCACCGGCGGCGCGGCCCAGGTAGGCAACGTCGGTATGACCGTTGCCATCCGCTCCGACACCAGTTGCCTGGCGGTGAGCAGATCGGTTCCTGGCTTGAACTCCATCACAATGGCGGACAGCTGCGACACAGACTTGGACCGCATCTGGTCCAGTCCGTCGATGCCGTTGAAGGCCTGCTCCATCGGGACCGTTACGAGTTCCTCGACTTCGGAGGCGGTGAGTCCCAGACACGCGGTCTGGACCTCGACACGGGGCGGGGCAAACTCCGGGAAAACATCCACCGAAGCACTGCTGAGTTGCGCGCCGCCCACGATCATGAGGGCAGCCGCCATCGCAATGATGATCGACCGGAACCTCAGACTTGCAGCGACAATCCGGCGCATGTCAGTGCGCCGTATCGAATTCAGCGCCGAAGAGTTCAGCCGCGCCTACCGTCACGATGGTGGTGCCGACCGCGGGGCCAGCCGAGGCCGTGACCAATCCGTCCTCCACCTTGGCTACAGTGACCGCCTGCCGCTGGTAGACCCGCGGGGCCGGGTTGGTGTACACCCAGGTTTTTCCGCTGGAGTCATAGAGCAGGGCTGCGTAGGGCACGACGACGTTGGTCCCCGTGCCGGCCTTAACGGTTTCGGTTTTCAGGTCGAGGCGTTCGATTCCCTTTTCGGTCAAGGTCAGTTTAGCGATGCCTGTTGCGGCATTCTTCTCCACCTTGGCGGGCTCGTTGGCCGCGACGACGGCGGGGGCCGCCGCCGTCGTCTGGGCACATGCGGGCAACGCGAACAGAAGTGCTGCGCATACAGCGGCCGCCAGGGGCAGGCGCCGCAGGGGCTGTTGGCTGGTCATTTTGCTTCCACCTTTTCCTGCGTAACGGGCTGGACGGGAACTTCGGCCTCGTAGACTTCCGCCCACTCTTCCGGGGCGGACTTGGGCCCGAACCAGAGTGCGAGCAGGGGGAGTACGAAGATCCCGATGAGAGTTGTAGTGATGAGTCCGCTGACAATGATCAGGGCCATTGGACCCAGGAGGGCCTCGCCTACGGCGCCGCCGAAGAATCCCGGCGGAATCAGGATCGCCATGGTGATCAGGGCGGCCTTCAAGATGGGCGATACCCGGTCCCGGGCCGCCATCATGATGACTTTGTCAGGGGATTCGTGCGGGGCAGCCCGCCACAGCTCATCCGTCCTGGCCGAGAGCAGCGTCGCGTTGCGGACGGCGACGGCCAGCACCGCGGCAAACGCCGTGAGCGCCAGCACCGTGATGGCGCCTCCCGCGATCCACGCTGCCACGGCGGACCCGGCCAGCGCGGCCGGCAGGGAAAGGAAGACGGCAAGCGCCAGCTTCCAGCTCCGCACGGCTGTCTGGAGAAGGAGCAGGATTGCCAGGAGGGCGGCCGCGCCGATCCACAGAACCAGGGCGTCCCCGGCGAGCTGCTCACTGTACTTTGTGGGGATTTCGGCGTGGTATTCCAGTGGGAACTGGATCTGCTCGATCRCCGTGTTGATATCGCGCTGGATATCCGCGAGCGGCCGTCCGCTGACCTCGGCCACGACGTCGATCCGGCGCGAGGTGTCATCGTGCAGGATCACGACTTCATTGGGAACGAGCCGGACGTCGGCGATCTGGCCCAGCTGGACCTGGCCGCCGCTTGGCGTGTCGAGCAGGAGTTCACGAATGCTGGTCAGGTCATCCCTGACACCCACCGCGCCCCGCACCACCACTTCAAAAACCTTCTGCTGTTCGAAGAGGTTGCCGACGACGATGCCTTGCATCAGGGCGGCAGCGGCGCGCCGTGCGTCGCCGGGTTTGATGCCGACCTTTTGCGCCGCCTCGAGGTTGACCTCGACTTCGACGATGGGCGTCATGGCGCTGGCATTGATCGTCGGGTTCTTCACGCCGTCGACCTTTTCGATGGCCTTGCGGACCTCTTCGGCTTTCTCGCGCAGGACCGGCAAGTCGGTTCCGTAAACGCGGACGGCGAATCCCGGATCCATGCTGCTGCGCTGTTCCCCGATCTTCTGCTGGGAGTAGTTCACCACGTTGTGGGCAATGCCCGGGTAGCCCTGGACGACCTCACGGACCGCCTGCTCCGTTTCGCTGAAGTTGGCGTCCGGTGTGATGGATACCCAGAGTTCGGCGGAGCTGTTCCCAACAACCTGGTCGGAGGAAATGGCGCGGCCGATATGCCCGCCCACTCCCGAAACACCCGGCAGGGTCCGCAGTTCATCGGACGCCTTCGACGCCACCCGGCGGACCTCGTCATTGGACGTGCCTGCCATCGAGTCCCACTGCACCAGGAGCGTCCGGTCCGGAATAGTGGGAACGACCGCCCGGTTTCCGACCAGCTGGGATGCGGCGGCCAGTCCGAGCAGTCCCACGACGGCGACGGCGACGATGCCGAGCGCGGTGCGGGAGCGACCGCCTTCGAGGGCCCGGTTGTAGTAGGACCTGGCCCGGGCAACAGTTGACGAGTCCGCCCGCCGGGGTTTCTCACCGGGAAGCAGGAGATACGCCAAGACCGGTGTCACGGACAAACCCACCAGCATTGAGGCGGCAAGCGCCAGCGCCAGGGACCAGAAGAGCGGCTGGAAGAACGCACCGCCGACTCCCGTAACGAACAGCGTCGGAACGAGCGCAAGGGCCATGATGAGGGACCCGTGGAACAGCGGTGTGCGGACACTGCGGACAAGCTGGACCATGCGGAACCTGATGGTGGCATCAGTCTCCGTCTCCGTGGTCCGCAACGGCCGGCGCCGCTGTGCCTGCACGTCCTCCACGATGTCACCCACAATCACGGAGACACCCAGGATGATGCCGGCCAGGATCGAGATATTCAGTGTGGAGTCGAGCAGGTAGAGCACCACTCCTGCCGCCATGACTGTCGTGGTGATGGCCACGAGGGCGATCACCGCGACACGCCAGGACCGGAAGAGGACCCAGAAGAGCAGGACGGCGATCAGGAGGCTCACGAGCAGCGCCACGCCGAGTCCATCCACGGCATCTTGCAGGAACGAGGCGGGCCGGAAGACGGACGTATCCATCTGGACTCCGGAAAGCCCAGGCTGCATGTCGTTCAGGGCGGCTTCGATGTCCTTGGTGACCTGCAGTGCGCTGGTTCCGGGGAACTTCTCCACGACTAGCAGGAGGCCTGCATCCTGGCCGACGACGGCGTCGCCGATCAGCGGCTGGTGGTCCTCCTTCACCTGGGCAATGTCACCGAGGAGCATGGGAGGTTGGGCGTCCTCGACACTGACCTTGGCCAGGTCCGCGGGCGTTCGGATGGGCAAGACGTGCTGGATGCCCAGACGCTGGCTCGGCGACTCCACGAACCCGCCCGTGCCGGGGGTTGACGCCTCAAGGAAGCTAAGCGGCGACACCCAGACTGCGTTGCCTGTGGTCTTGATGATCTGTTCGAGCGTGATCCCCTTGTCGCGCATTTGCGTGGGGGTCACCTCGACCTGGAGCTGCTGCTCGCGCTGTCCCCAAATGGAAACGTTGGCGACACCGGGAATGCCGATCAGCCGTGGCTTGATCTTCCACCGGGCCAGGACCGACATTTCGATCCCTGAGAGCTCCTTGGAGTTCATCCGGACCATGAGGACGCGGCTGGTTGACGACAGAGGCTGCATGATCAGTGGCGGCGCCGAGACGTTCGGCAGTGCGTGGGCCTGGGTCATGCGTTCGGCCACGAGCTGGCGCGCGCGCAGAAGGTCGGTGCCCGGCTCGAACACGAGCTCGATGGAGGAAAGGCCGGGAACGGACTTGGACCGGATTTCATCGAGCCACGCCACCCCGTTAAGGAGGTCGGCTTCCATCGGAGCGGTGATGAGCTGTTCGACTTCAGCAGCTGAGAGGCCCAAGGCCTCTGTCTGGATCTCGACGTGCGCGGGAGCAAACTCGGGCATGCTGTCGATGGCGACATTGGGGACGTTCACTACCCCGAAGGCAATGAGTCCGGCGGCCAAGGCGAGAACCAGGATACGGAACTGCATACTGAAACGGGTGATCCAGCCGAACATGGCTAGCTCGGTTCCAGGGAGCCGGCGTCGCGGGTGCCGCCAGCGGGGGTATTCGGCAGATGCACAGAAGAATAGCGCAAGTGATACATGATAGGCTCCTCAACCCGAGACCATTTGCGAATCCCCCCAAGAGATCCCATTTGCTGATCTTTACCGAATAGTGTTCCCATTTGAATCTTTTGGCAAGATCAAAATTTTTTGTCCTGGCCTAGGTTATTCACGGCATTCTCCCAGCCTAGAGCGGCATAATCCGCTTTCGGGGCGAACTTCGTGGAAATGTACGGACGTGCGCAAAACGCCACCCGAGTATTAGTGGTTTTTCTACTTGTTTTCCCGGGGAATGCTACCTGAATTTCCATTTTTGCTACCCGCCTGAGGCGTTCTGCAATTGGCAGTAAGTACCGCTGTTCCATAGGTATGGCATTTGTAACAATTTTGGAAATAACGGCCCGCGAAGGGCGACGGAGCGCGAGTCCACTGCGACTACCGGGCAGCATCGGGGCCGGCGGTTCAGCGCGAACCAGCCCGAGGGGCTAAAGTGGTCCTATGCGCGCCGTGCTCCTGCTTAGCTAGCCGCCCGGCATCCCGACGAGACCTCGATCCCGAAGAGTCCTCGGATTGCCGAGCGGCGGCCCCTCCATGTCGAGGGGCTTTTGTGTGTCCGGGGTACATTCCCGGACGCAACGCATGTAGTAGTAGCAGGAGTGCCACGTACGAACAGTATGGAGTCAGGGCCGGGCAGCCGGCCGTGACAGTGCAGACTTGATGGTGAACAGGCCTGGCGGCAGGCAGGCCTGAAGGTAGACAGGCTTGGGATAACAGGCCGCATAGAACAGAAGAGGCCAGCAGTGAGCGTTCAGCCGGAAACACAGACCGGATCACCAGCCGCCGCGGCGGAGGGGCCCGAGGAAGGTGCCTACAGCTTCGCGGCAATGGAAGCCAAATGGCCGCAGGTCTGGGAGGACCTGAAAGTCTTCACGCCGCTCGACGACGGCTCAAAGGAACGCCGCTACGTGCTGGACATGTTCCCGTATCCGTCCGGTGACCTTCACATGGGCCACGCCGAGGCATTCGCGATGGGCGACGTTGTGGCGCGCTACCTGCGCCAGCAGGGCTACGACGTGCTGCACCCGATCGGCTGGGACTCCTTCGGCCTGCCGGCAGAGAACGCAGCGATCAAGCGCAACGCGCACCCCAGCGAGTGGACGTACGCCAACATCGACACCCAGGCGGCGTCGTTCAAGCGTTACGCCATCTCAGCGGACTGGTCCCGCCGGCTGCACACCTCCGACCCGGAGTATTACCGCTGGACCCAGTGGCTGTTCAAGCGTTTCTACGAGCGTGGACTGGCCTACCGCAAGAATTCGCCGGTCAACTGGTGCCCCAAGGACCAGACTGTGCTGGCCAACGAACAGGTAGTCAATGGCGCCTGCGAGCGGTGTGGCACGCCCGTAACCAAGAAGTCCCTGAACCAGTGGTATTTCAAGATCACCGACTACGCCGACCGGCTGCTCGATGACATGGACGAACTGCGCGGGCACTGGCCCGAGCGCGTCCTGGCCATGCAGAAGAACTGGATCGGCCGCTCCGAGGGCGCCCACGTCAACTTCGTGATCGAAGCCGAGGGCGGCAAGGCCGCCAAGGATGTCACCGTCTTCACGACGCGTCCGGACACCCTCTACGGCGCCACCTTCTTCGTCGTCGCCGCCGACGCGCCGCTCGCCGTCGAACTGGTCACCGTCGAGCACGCCGCCGCCCTGGACGCCTACCGCGAACAGGTCAAGGCGCTGTCCGAGATCGAGCGCCAGTCCACCGAGCGCGAAAAGACCGGCGTCTTCACCGGGCGCTACGCGACCAACCCGCTCAACGGCGAGAAGCTGCCCGTCTGGGCCGCGGACTATGTCCTGGCCGACTATGGCACGGGCGCCATCATGGCCGTCCCGGCGCACGACCAGCGCGACCTCGACTTCGCCAAGACCTTTGACCTGCCCGTCCGGGCAGTACTGGACACCGGCGAGGAAGACCCCGCGGCCACGGGCATTGCCACCACCGGCGAGGGGACCCTGATCAACTCCGGCGGCCTCGACGGGCTGCCGAAGGCCGAGGCCATCCCGGCAGCCATCGAGATCCTGCGTGAGCTGGGCACAGGCGAGAAGTTCGTGAACTTCCGCCTGCGTGACTGGCTGCTCAGCCGGCAGCGGTTCTGGGGCACCCCGATCCCCATCATCCACTGCCCGGCCTGCGGCGAGGTTCCCGTCCCCGACGACCAGCTGCCTGTGACCCTGCCGGCGGATCTGCGCGGCGAAGACCTGTCCCCGAAGGGCACGTCTCCGCTGGCCGCGGTCGAAAGCTGGGTCAACATCGAGTGCCCCAACTGCCACGGACCGGCCAAGCGGGACACGGACACCATGGACACCTTCGTGGATTCCTCCTGGTACTTCCTGCGCTTCGTCTCGCCGCAGTACACCGAAGGCCCGTTCGATCCGGAGAAGATCAACGACTGGATGCCGGTCGGCCAGTACGTGGGAGGCGTGGAGCACGCCATCCTGCACCTGCTCTATGCGCGGTTCTTCACCAAGGTCATCCACGATCTCGGCATGATCGAGGCCGACGAGCCGTTCAGTGCGCTGCTGAACCAGGGCCAGGTGCTCAATGGCGGCAAGGCCATGAGCAAGTCCCTGGGCAACGGCGTCGACCTCAGTGAGCAGCTGGACAAGTTCGGCGTGGACGCCGTACGCCTGACCATGATCTTCGCCTCCCCGCCGGAGGACGACGTCGATTGGGCGGACGTATCGCCGTCGGGCTCCGCGAAGTTCCTGGCCCGCGCCTGGCGCCTCGGCCAGGATGTATCGAGCGCACCCGGCATCGACTTCGCCACCGGCGACCGTGCCCTGCGCACCGTCACGCACCGCACGATCGCCGATGCGCAGGCCCTGCTGAACCACAACAAGTTCAACGTGGTTGTGGCAAAGCTGATGGAACTGGTCAACGCGACCCGCAAAACCATAGATGCAGCCACGGGGGCCGGCGGCGCGGACCCCGCGGTCCGCGAAGCCGTGGAGGCCGTTGCCGTCATCCTGAGCCTGTTTGCGCCCTACACCGCCGAGGACCTGTGGAACGTTCTGGGACACCCGGCCTCGGTCGCCAACGCAGGCTGGCCCACGCACGACGACGCCTTGCTCGTAGAGGACACGGTCACCGCCGTCGTCCAGGTGCAGGGCAAGGTGCGGGACCGCCTGGAGGTGTCCCCGGACATCTCTGAGGAGGACCTGCGCGAACTGGCGCTGGCCTCGGAGAACGTCCAGCGCGCCCTTGACGGCCGTGCCCTTCGCACGGTGATCGTGCGGGCGCCTAAACTGGTCAACATCGTCCCGGCCTAGCTGGACGTACTAGCCAGCACTGGCCGCCGGCTGATACCGGCGGCCAGTGCAGGGAACGTGACATGCACCGCCCTGGCCGGAGAAAAAGTCCATGCGTCCCGACAGCAGGAGGTCCCTCGTGCCAGACCGCGAGCCGTCAGGCTGGCCATGGCTGCGCGAGCGGCTTGTTCGCCTTCGGCAGGGCCCCCGAGGCGGCGTTCCCGAAGCAGCTCCCGACGCCGTCGTGCAGGTTGCGGTGGTCACTGACTCTGCCGCCGCGCTGCCCGCGGACTGGATCCGGGCTTTCGCTGCCGACGGCGCGCTGACCGTGGTCCCGATGCCCGTCATGGTCGGCGCCGAAATCTATGGCGAGGGCGAGGACGACATTGCCGAGACGATTGCCGTGGCCCTCGCCAGCGGCAAGCCCGTCAAGACCTCGCGTCCGTCACCGGGGCAGTTTGAACACGCCTACCGGGCGGCCAGCGAGCGTGGCTTCCAGTCCGTGGTCTCGATCCACATCTCCGGTGCGCTGTCCGGGACTGCCGACGCCGCCCGTCTGGCAGCACAGCGGGTGGGCATCCCGGTAGAGGTCCTCGACTCCCGGACGGTGGGGATGGCGCAGGGGATGGGCGTGCAGGGCGCCGTCGTCGCGGCAGCGGGCGGCAGGAATGCGGCCGGCGTGTTGGCTTTCGCGCAGGACCGGCTGGACCGCACCAAAGTGTATTTCTACGTTCCGAGCCTGGAACAGTTGCGCCGGGGCGGCCGGATAGGGGCCGCGGCCTCGCTCTGGGGCACCATGTTCTCCATCAAACCCATCCTGGCGGTTGAAGACGGCCGGATCATCCCGCTGGAAAAGGTCCGGTCCGCCGCGAAGGCCATCGCACGGCTGGAGGAAATCGTTGCCGCCGATGCCTCCACCCGCCCCGCCGGGCAGGCGCGGCTGGCTGTGCACCACTTCGGCAACCAGGCCGAGGCCGAGGAGCTTGCCCGGCGCCTGGCCGTGGCATTGCCGGCTTGTCCGCCTGCCCAGATCAGCGCACTGCCGGCCGTCCTGGCCGCCCACGCGGGACTCGGTGTGCTGGCGGTGATTGTGGGGGAGGGAAGCACGCCCGGAAGTTCGAGGCCCAGCGGTGTCAGCGACGCCACTGCGACTGGCGGGGAACCGGCTGCCGGCGAGCCGGACGGCGGGGAGCCGGGCGCTGGCCGGGCAACCGCGCGCGCTGGAGACTAGCACCGGAGGCATCCCTGGTGGGCGAAAGGCTGGCCGGGAGCGGGCGCCGGAGGTAAAGTCACTGCACCGAACCCCAGCGAACCCGGAGGTCGCCATGGCAATGCAGGTGCACCACGTAGCCCAGTTCGATCGCGACGTTGCCGAAGAGGTGACCAAATGGCTGAAATACCTCAAGGGCCAAGTGACCAGCGTCCAATTCCTCACCACCACCGTGCCGGATCCCAAAGCCGCTGACAAATGGCGGGTGCAGTACGAGGCCTACATCACCTACCAGCAGTGAATTCCTGACGGAAGGTGCGTCTCACGGGTTAGGCGCGGGAGCCGGCGGATTCGTTGGCGCGGGGGCTGGAGCGGTCGTTGGTGCGGGCGCGGGCGGGTTCGTTGGTGCGGGCGCCGGTGCGCTAGTTGGTGCGGGCGCCGGTGCGCTAGTTGGTGCGGGCGCCGGTGCGCTAGTTGGTGCGGGCGCCGGTGCGCTAGTTGGTGCGGGCGGTGGCGCAGGGGCTGGAGCGGTAGTTGGCGTGGGGGCTGGCGGCGGCGTTGGCCCGGGGGCCGGCTGATTCGGCTTGATGGTGTAGCTGGGCTGCTTGCCCGAGCCGTTGACCCAAAGGGCTGCTTTCACCCTGTGGGCGCTGCCGGGCTCCAGCCACCAGAGCACCTGGACGTTGCAGTGGTAGACAATCGTGACATTGGCGACGGCGCCCGCGGGTGGCACCGAGTGAATCGACGTGGCGGCCGTCTGGGTGGTCCAGATGAAATTTTGGTCGGCCGTCATTCCTGCCGTGCCGTCAACCGTCACGTGCGCTATGCCGTACAGGCCGTGCTGCGGGCAGAAACTGCTGTCAAGGGAAAAGTTGACGATCTGGGTTGAGGTAGCTTGCGTCGTGTCTGCCACAGCAGGCGGGGCCGGCAGCATGGCGCCGCCAAGAGCCACGACCGCCGCTGGCCAAAACAACCACTTCATTGCACACCAGCTTTCGACGCCTGATGGTCACATCCAGGCGATCAGGGTTGCCCCCAGCCGGCAAAGTCTTCTCGATTGAGGATGCAGACGTTACCACCGGGTCCGAGTGGGCACCAGCGTAGGGAATACTTGCCCGTTGCTGCGAAAATACGCGTATTACTCAGGTATTTCCACATACGCCTGGTGCCGGATATCGGTGTGGGTGAGGGTTGCCTAGAGTCGCTTCCATGTCACGCCGGAACCCGGAAGCCGAATCCGCCACCGGAGTTAGGGTTGCCCGTGAACGCCTGGCGGCGACGCTCGGCGGTGCGGCGGATGCCGGAGACGCCGGGCATTCGCCGAAGGCCGGGAGTTCGGGGATGTCGTTGGACGCGCAACGGGCGGCGGAGCTGTCCTCGGGGCTGTTGGACGTGCCGGCGTCCGGCCTCCCCATCCCGTCCCTGGCCGCCGGGGTCGTCGGCGGTGCCGGCAGGCGCCGTGCCGGCGGTGACGGAACGCACTCCGAGGAGCTCCCCGGGCGCGGGCGCGTTGCAGGGGCGCCGCTGTCCACGGTGTTGCGGGCCAGGACCGGTCTGCGGGCGGCGGTTCTGCTGGGCGTCCTCGCCGCGGTGCTGGGCGGTTACTTCTGGTGGCAGGCTGGCACCGGCGGCGCGCAGGTGGTCGCGCTCAGCGAGCCCGCCCCGGCCGCGGAGGAGGCTGCCGATCCGGCAGCGGGCGAGACCGTCGCGCCGCCGGCAGAAGATGATGCCAGCACGGCGCCGAAAACCATCGAGGTCCATGTTGCCGGCGCGGTGCTCAGGCCGGGGGTGGTTCAGTTGCCCGCGGGGAGCCGGCTTTACGAAGCGATCCTGGCGGCAGGCGGGGCCACGGACACGGCGGATCAGGACCGGCTCAACCTGGCCGCCGTGTTGGAGGACGGCCAGAAGGTCCTGGTGCCCATCCGCGGCGAACCCGATCCGGCCGATGCGCCCACAGGCGGCTCGCCTGAGCCCGGTTCCGCCCCGGGTGGCACCACATCAGGCAGCGGTGGCGGAAAGRTCAACATCAACACCGCCAGCCTCGAGGAACTGGGGACTCTCCCGCGCGTCGGTCCGGTCTTGGCGCAGCGCATCGTGGACTGGCGTCAGCAGCACGGGCGCTTCAAGAGCGCGCAGGAGCTCGACGCGGTTGACGGAATCGGTCCAAAGTTGCTCGAGGCCCTGCTCCCGTTGGTAGGCATCTGACATGGCGCGGGGGGACGCTGACGCGTCGCGGCATGCTGCGCAACATCGTGACGTGCCACAGCCTGACGTGCCACAGCGTGACGTGAGTCGGACCAGCCTGCGGGGTCTGGTGGCAGCAGCCCCGCGGAGCCGTTGGCAGCGCTACGTCGACGCGGCCGTCCATTCGCCGGCGCCCTCGGAACGCGATGCCCCGGTGGGCGGCGGCCGGGTTCGCGGGTCGGGCATGACCGCGCCCGCAGCCCACGGTCTACAGCCCGGTGGCAGCCCTTCTGCGAGCCAGAGGGCAAAGCGCCTCCCGGATTTCCCGGGGTGCCTTGGGCGCATTGGATGGCTCCCTCCCGGGCACCTCACCGGTCACATCACCGAAAGCCTGCTGTCCCGGGCCGCGCGCGACATTGCCTTGCCTCGACGCCTGACGGACCGGACACGGCGGACGGACCTTCGGCTGGTGCTGCCCACCCTCCTTGTTTGGGGGACCGCTGTGGCCGGAAACTCGTTGTCCCCTTCCGGACTGGCGGGACTCTGCACGGCACTGGCGGCGACCGCCGGAATCCTGCTCTTCTTGGCAGGACGCGGCAACCCCGGCCGCGCTGGGTTCGGCCGCGCTGGGTTCGGCCGTGCCCACGGCAGGAGCGCCAGGGTTCGGAGCGCCACGGATGTGCGCGAAGCCGCCCGGCACGGCCCCCGTCCCGGGCCGGTGGCTGCGCGCAGCCTTCGCGTCACTCTGGCTGTGGCGCTGGTGCTGTCCGTGGCGGCGGGCGCCCATGCCGCCGTCGAGGCGTCCCGGCGGCATGACGGCGCCATCGCCGAGGCCGTGGCCGCGCGCGCGGCTGTCGTCGCGGAACTGGAAATTGCGGGCGCCCCGCGGCGGCTTCGGGTTCCCGGGGCCGGCGGACTGGCGGACCGCTGGGCGGTCCCCGTCATGCTGAAGGCGATGACCTTCGGCGGCCAAAGGGTCGCCGGAGAAGCCCGGCTCGTCGTCATGGGTGGAACGGCGTGGGAACTCGCCGTTCCGGGCCAGCGCCTGCGCGCCACGGGCAGGCTCCGGCCGGCCGCGCCAGGGGAGCCGGACACAGGAATCCTTTCAGCCTCGTCCGCTCCAACGGTGTTGCGGGGACCCGGGCCCTGGCAGCAAGGTCCCGGTGAGCTGCGCCGTGCATTCACCGCCGCGGCGGCACGCTTCGGCGGCGATGCCGGCGGGCTGCTGCCCGGGATGGTCACCGGCGACACCAGCGCCCTGGACGCGGAATTGGAAGTCGCTATGAAGACGGTGGGCATGACGCACCTGACGGCCGTCAGCGGAGCGAACTGCAGCCTGATCCTGGGGACGTTGCTGCTCGCTGCCCGCACACTGCGCCTGCCGCGCACCGCAGCCGCCGCGGTCAGTCTCGCGGGGCTCGGGCTGTTTGTCCTCATGGTGGGACCGGATCCCAGTGTGCTGAGGGCCGCACTCATGGGCAGCATTGGTCTCGCGTCCGTGGCCTTTGGCCGGGCGGGGCGTGGACTCAGCCTGCTGTGCGTTGCCGTCATCGGCCTGCTGTTGGCACAGCCGGTCCTGGCCACCAGCTTCGGATTCCTGCTCTCGGTGCTGGCCACGCTTGGAATTGTGGTCACTGGACGTCGCATCATGGAGTGGCTGCCACCAGCGGTGCCGCGCTGGGCGGCAGCCGGGGTTGCCGTACCCCTGTCCGCCCAGCTGTTCTGCGCTCCGGCGATCGTGCTGTTGCAACCGCAGTTCGGCTTGTACGCCCTGCCCGCGAACGTGGCCGCTGCGGGACTCGTGGCGCCAGTGACACTCCTCGGCACGGCCGCTGCGGCGCTCCTGCCCGCAGTCCCTGCCGTTGCGCAGCTCCTGATGGCCGCTGCTGCCTTCTTCGCCGGCGCTGTGGCGGGTATCGCGCGGTGTTTCGCGGCCCTCCCGGGCGCTGCGCTGCCGTGGCCGGAAGGGGCCTTCGGCGCAGCCACCATGGGTGTCTTTTCCGCGACTGTGCTGGCAGCGGCGTGGCTGGCTCTGCACCCGGCGGTGGTTGTTCGGGCTGTCCTGGTGGCACATGCGAGGGTGGTTGCCGGGCTCGAAGGACGGTCGCCTTCGGAGGCACGGCCGCCCGCCGGGCAGGCCGTCCGGCGCGGCTTGGAGCACCGGTCCGGGCGTGGGACGCTTAGAGTCCGCAAATCAACTTCCGGGAGGAATCACGAGTGGCTGCTGCCCAGACCCAACGGCCCAGGACCTCGGCGTCGAACACCGCCACCTGGCGCGACGTGACACCGGCTGCCGTAGTCCTGGTCGGCGGCCCGGAAGACTACTTGGGCTCGCGTGCCATGGACCGTATCCGCGGGCAGGTTCGCGAGGCGGCGCCCGACGTCGAAATTACCCGGCTCAATGCCGGCAGCTACGTGGCGGGGTCGCTGGCTATGAACGTCAGCCCTTCACTGTTTGGCGAACAGAAGCTCATCGAGGTTGACGGGCTCGAGGCGATGAACGACGCCTTCCTGGCCGATGCCCTTAAATATGTGGCGCAGCCGGAACCGGACGCCGTCCTGGTGCTTCGCCACGGCGGGGGAGTCCGCGGCAAGAAGCTGCTGGACGCCATCAAGGCCGCGGGCTGGCCCGTCGTGGACTGCCAGCCGCTCAAAAAAGACGCCGAGAAGATCGCCTTCGTCACGGCCGAGTTCAAGACGGCTTCCCGTCGGATCGACCCCGACGCCGTGCACGCCCTCGTCAATGCGGTCGGCGCGCAGCTCGCGGAACTCGCCGCCGCCTGCAGCCAGCTAATCGCGGACGCCACCACCGGCGTGGACGCCGCCATGGTGGACAAATACTACGGCGGCCGGGTCGAGGCAACGGCCTTCAAGGTCGCCGACGCTGCGATGGCCGGCAACGGCCCTTTGGCCCTTTCCACGCTCCGCCACGCCCTGGCCACCGGCGCGGATCCCGTTCCGATCGTGGCGGCGCTGGCGTCCAAGCTGCGCTCCCTGGCCAAGGTGGCCGGCGCCCAGGGTTCGTCCTCGCAAATCGCAAAGCAACTCGGAATGCAACCCTGGCTCGTCGAACAGGCCCAGCGGGAAGTCCGGCGCTGGACACCCGACGGGCTGGTCCGCTCCATCCAGGTCACCGCCGAGGCCGACGCCCAGGTCAAGGGGCTCTCCCGGGATCCCGTCTATGCCGTGGAACATGCGGTAACGGTGATTGCCACCTCGGTCCGAAGTTCCTGACACCCGGGTTCTGACCCACCCGCACGGCGTCCGGTCAGACCCGGCCGCGGCCAGCCGGCGACGTGTCCGGATGAGAACGCAACGTGCGGCTTAACTGGATGTGGCCGGCACCCATGGGGTGCCGGCCACAATCATCAGTTCGAGTGAACTGGAAACCTTAGAGCGCGTTGACCTTCTTGGAGATGGCCGACTTGCGGTTTGCAGCGTTGTTCTTGTGGAGAACGCCCTTGCTGACAGCCTTGTCCAGCTTGCGGCTGGCAGAAAGCAGTGCAACAGCAGCAGCATCCTTGTCGGTGGACTCAACGGCGGTGTTGACGGCGCGGATGGCCGTCTTCAGCTCGGACTTGACTGCGTTGTTGCGCAGGCGAGCCTTTTCGTTGGTCAGGATGCGCTTCTTCTGGGACTTGATATTAGCCACGTGTGAACTCTCTTTTTCAATGCGGAAAATGGTCTAGAGGGCTTTCAGATTGGCCATTGACTGAGCGGCGTGGGGATACCTATGGCGACCAACCATCTGTGGCCGTCGACCTGCACGGACACACAGCTGTAAATAATAGCAGAGATGAACGTGCAGGCACGAGTACCCGTGGCAATCCGCCGCAGGACCCGGCGCCGGGCGGGTCAGTTCCAGCCGCGGCGCTCCCGCAGGGCCGCTGCGATGAGATTGAAGCGGCCTACGTCCAGGATCGCTCCTTCGCGCCGGATGTCATTGGCATTGATCTGCAGAATCCGGTCCAGCTTCGCTTCGCTGGGCCGCCACTGGCGGTCCCAGGGGCCCGTGCCGATGTCAACGTAGTCATCCGACCGGGGGGAATCGCCGTTGTGGTCCTTGCTCGTCAGCATCAGACCCAGCAGATACCGGCCGCTGGTGCCCACCAGCAGCACCGGACGGTCCTTGCCTCGGGAATAGTCCTCTTCATAGGGCACCCAGGTCCACACGATTTCGCCGGGCTCGGGCAGGCCGTTGGGTGCGGGGGCGTAGCGGACGGCCGCCCGGCCCCGGAAGTCGCCGGGATACGTCCCGGTCAGTCCGGCGGCCGGAGTGCCGCCCGTGC
Source organism: Arthrobacter sp. P4_F10 (assembly GCF_056401435.1). Lineage (NCBI taxonomy): Bacteria > Bacillati > Actinomycetota > Actinomycetes > Micrococcales > Micrococcaceae > Arthrobacter > Arthrobacter sp. P4_F10. The sequence continues at coordinate 29,431 of NZ_JBFUJJ010000025.1, read as the reverse complement.
CGCCCGTGGCGCCCGGCCGTGTCTGACCCGGCCGCGCCTTCCCCGTCGGCTTGCCCGTCGGCTTCCCCGCAGGTTTTGACGCCGGGCCGCGGGTGGTGCCCGGCGCGGAGCCGCCGAGTTTGTCCAGGAAGCGGAGCGCGTCGCGGACCGCGTTGCTGATCGATCGTAAATTCCAAGCCATGGGGAAACCATACCGGCAACCCCCAGAGGGGAGAGGGCCGGGGGAGCGGGCGGGCGGGAGGAGGGGACGAGATAGGCGGGAGAGGAGAATCCACGGGGCGATGCAGAGTCCGCAACGCAATGCAGGGATGCACTGCCACCGGCCCGGACGTGGGAGACTATTAGGAACGACAAATGCGCCACGTCGCAGGATGGGAAACCAGCATCCGCGCCGATCCGTGGACAGCCAACCTTAATGCCAACAGTAAGGACCCTGCGTGTCTCCCATGGCCCGCACCGCCCCGGTGCCCGCCGCAACAGATCCGGCCATCATCCGGAACTTCTGCATCATTGCGCACATTGACCACGGCAAATCCACACTGGCCGACCGGATGCTTCAATTCACCGGCGTCGTCCAGTCCCGTGACATGAAGGCCCAGTACCTGGACCGCATGGACATTGAGCGCGAACGCGGCATCACCATCAAATCCCAGGCCGTCCGCATGCCCTGGGAACTCGACGGCACCAGCTACGCGCTGAACATGATCGACACCCCCGGGCACGTTGACTTCACGTACGAGGTCTCCCGCTCGCTCGCGGCCTGCGAGGGCGCGATCCTGCTGGTGGACGCGGCCCAGGGCATCGAGGCCCAGACCCTCGCCAACCTCTACCTGGCGATGGAAAACAACCTCACGATCATCCCGGTCCTGAACAAGATCGACCTCCCGGCGGCCCAGCCGGAGAAGTACGCGGCGGAACTCGCCAACCTGATCGGCGGCGACCCCGACGACGTGCTCCGTGTCTCTGGCAAGACAGGCATGGGCGTCGAGGTCCTGCTGGACAAGATCGTCCGCGACCTGCCGGCACCCGTGGGCGACCCGAACGCCCCGGCCCGGGCCATGATCTTCGACTCGGTCTACGACACGTACCGCGGTGTGGTCACGTACGTCCGCGTGGTCGACGGCATGCTGCACCCCCGCGAACGCATCCAGATGATGTCCACCCGTGCCACGCATGAGCTCCTGGAGATCGGGGTGAGCTCCCCGGAGCCCACCCCCTCCAAGGGCCTCGGTGTCGGCGAAGTCGGCTACCTCATCACCGGCGTGAAGGACGTCCGCCTGTCCAAGGTGGGCGACACCGTCACCAACCTTGCCAAGCCGGCCACCGAATCCCTCCCCGGCTATGCGGACGCCAAGCCGATGGTCTTCTCCGGCCTGTACCCGCTGGACGGCACCGACTATCCGGTGCTCCGCGATGCGCTGGAGAAGCTGATGCTCAACGATGCCGCGCTGGTGTACGAGCCCGAGACGTCCGCCGCGCTGGGATTCGGCTTCCGGGTGGGATTCCTGGGCCTGCTGCACCTGGAAATCACCCGCGAACGGCTCGAACGCGAATACAACCTGGACCTGATTTCCACCGCCCCCAACGTGGAATACGAGGTGACGCTGGAGGACAAGAAGATTGTCCACGTCACGAACCCCAGCGAATACCCCACCGGAAAAATCGCCGAAGTCCGCGAGCCGATGGTGTCCGCCACCATCCTGGCGCCGAACGAGTTTGTCGGCGCCATCATGGAATTGTGCCAGAGCCGGCGCGGCGTCATGGGCGGCATGGACTACCTCTCCGAGGACCGGGTGGAAATCCGTTACCGCCTGCCGCTGGCCGAAATCGTCTTCGACTTCTTCGACATCCTCAAGTCCAAGACCCGCGGCTACGGGTCGCTGGACTGGAAGGCCGACGGCGAGCAGGTGGCCGACCTCGTCAAGGTGGACATCATGCTCCAGGGCGAGCAGGTTGATGCCTTCTCCGCCATCACGCACCGCGACAAGGCCTACGCCTACGGCGTGATGATGACCGGCAAACTGCGCGAACTCATTCCCCGCCAGCAGTTCGAGGTGCCCATCCAGGCCGCCATCGGTTCCAGGATCATCGCCCGCGAAAGCATCCGCGCCATCCGCAAGGACGTCCTTGCCAAGTGCTACGGCGGTGACATCACCCGAAAGCGCAAACTGCTGGAAAAGCAGAAGGAAGGCAAGAAGCGCATGAAGATGGTGGGCCGCGTCGAAGTACCGCAGGAAGCCTTCATCGCCGCGCTCACGACGGACGAGTCCAAGGACAAGGCCAAGAAGTAGCGGTGCTGGTAATGACTGTTGCTGCAGTGACGGCAGGCCGGGCCCGTGCCTAGCGTTCTTCCCCTGGGCGACCCGGCGCCGCCGGACGGGCTCCTGCCCGCCCAGGCGTGCCAGGGCGCCGATCAGCGTGCCTTCGGGCTGTACGTGCACATCCCGTTCTGCGCGGTCCGCTGCGGGTACTGCGACTTCAACACCTACACCGCCACCGAGTTGGGCGGCGGCGCCTCCCAGGACGCCTACGCCGCCACGGCGGTCGCGGAAGTGGAATTCGCCGCCGAGGCCCTGAATCGCAGCGGATTGCCCGCGCGCCCCCTCAGCACGGTCTTTTTCGGCGGCGGCACGCCCACGCTGCTGCCGGCCGAGGATCTGGCGCGCATACTCACGGCCGCGATCGGCGCCTGGGGCCTGCAGCCCGGCGCCGAGGTTTCCACYGAGGCAAACCCGGATTCCGTCACGCCCGAGTCACTGCAACTGCTCGCCGACGCCGGGTTCACCCGGGTGTCCTTTGGTATGCAGTCGGCCGTGCCGCACGTCCTGAAGGTCCTGGACCGCACGCACACGCCCAGCAGGGTGCCCGAAGTGGTGCGGTGGGCGCGGGACGCGGGGCTCGCGGTCAGCCTCGACCTCATTTATGGGACGCCGGGGGAGTCGCTGGATGACTGGCGCTTCTCACTGGAGACTGCACTGTCCTACGCCCCCGACCACATCAGCGCCTATGCCCTGATTGTGGAGGACGGCACCAAACTTGCGGCGCAGATCCGCCGCGGCGAAGTGCCGGAAATCGACGACGACGACCACGCGGCCAAGTACGAACTCGCCGACGAGCTGATTTCCGCGGCCGGGCTCGCCTGGTACGAGGTCAGCAACTGGTCCCGCACCCCCGAACAGGCCTGCCGGCACAACCTCGCCTACTGGCGGGGGGACGACTGGTGGGGCATCGGACCCGGGGCGCACTCCCACGTCGGAGGCGTGCGGTGGTGGAACGTCAAGCACCCCACCGCCTACGCCAACCGCCTCGGCGCCGGGGTCTCGCCCGCCGCCGGACGCGAAACGCTGGACCCCGAAACCCGCAACGTGGAACGCGTCATGCTCGAGGCCCGGCTGAACTCCGGACTCGACATCCCCAGCCTCGGCGGCCTCGGGGACACGGGCAGGCACGCCGTCGCGGGGCTGATTGCCGACGGCCTCGTGGACCCGGCGGCCGCTTTCAAGGGCCGGCTCATCCTTACGCTCAAGGGCCGGCTGCTGGCCGACGCCGTGGTCCGCAGGATCCTGCCGGACTGAACGGCCGCACCTAACCGTGCGGCCCGACTAAGCTGCCGCACACAACGATGAAGCCGCACAAGAAGAGCCGGCCGCTACCCCTGGTGGGAAGCGGCCGGCTCTTCTTGCTTGGGTCCGGGCTGGGCTATTTGATCCAGCGCAGGTTGAACTCGTACCGGTGCGGCTGGCCACGGTTGACGTGGATGCCTGCCGCCACCGAGAAGCACGTCACGGCGATCCAGATCACGGTGGCGAGCACGGCGAAGAGGTTGCCCACCACGGGAATGAACACCAGCAGATTGGCGAGCACCGCGGCGATGGTCGGCGGCAACGTGAAATTGAGGGCTTCCTTGGATTCCTGCGCCGTGAACGGGCCGCGGTCCTTGAAGATGAGGTAGATCAGCAGCGACGGAACGCAGCCTAGGATGCCGCCGAAGTGGGCCAGCGTGGCCCATTGCCGGTCCTCGCTGGCCGTCAGCGGCAGCGCATTTGCCGGAACGCCATGGTACGGGGGCTGACCTTGGCCGGCCTGGTTGCCCGTGTGTTCGCGTGCGTTATCTGCCACGGTATAGCCCTTCGGATTGCGGTGATGCGTTGCTGCCTGGGTTGTGCCTGGAATAGCCGGAACCGCGCTGGGTGCGCGGCCGCCGTTCCAAGAATACTTGCTCGGGCGCGGAAATGGAGATCAGGGAGTGTCCGCCGCGGCGGACTAGGGCACGGTGAGGAAGTCAATGACCTCTTCCACGCGGCCCAGCAGGGACGCCTCCAGATCCGCATAGCTGCGGACAGCCCCCAGAAGTTTCTGCCAGCCGAGGCCGATGTCCTCCTTCGTGGAGTGTGGCCACCCGAATGCCATGAGGATGCCGGTCTTCCAGTCGACGCCGCGCGGGATCACGGGCCACTGCTCAATACCCAGGACCGCGGGCCGGATGGCCTGCCACACGTCGACGTAGGGGTGGCCCACAATCAGGACGTTGCCGGCGGCGCCCGGTGACGCCATGACGGCGTCGGCGATCCGTGACTCCTTGGAGTCGGCCACCAAGTGGTCAACGAGCACGCCGAGGCGGCGGCCCGGGCCCGGCCCGAACTCCGCCACGGCGGCCGCGAGGTCGTCAATGCCGTGCAGCGGTTCGACGACGATGCCCTCCACACGGAGGTCATCGCCCCAGACCTTCTCCACCAGTTCGGCGTCGTGCTTTCCTTCCACCCAGATGCGGCTGGCCTTGGCCACCTGTGCGCGGTGCCCCGCCACCCGCACCGAACCCGACGCCGTGCGGCCGGCACCGGCGGCCGGCGCCGCCTTCTTCGGGGCCGGCGGCATCAGCCGGATCGGCTGGCCGTCCAACAGGAAGCCAAAGCCGAGGCGGAAGGAACGGGACTTGCCCCGCCGGTCCTCCAACGCCACCACGTGCATGCCGCCGGATTTTTCCACCCGGGTCACGGCACCCACCCAGCCGGACTGGACCTCCTCGAGGACCATCCCGCGTTCCACCGGGACTTCCGGCAACTGGGTCTTGGCGGGGGCGGACAGGTCCTGGGGTCCCCAGTTCTGGTACGACATCTCTACACGCTTACTTTGCACTCGGAATGTACGGCGGTCGGTGGAACTCTCCGGGGCCGGAACCGGACCGCGACGGCGCGGCAACGGCAGCGGCTGCCACGGTCTCGGCACCGACGTGACGGGAATCGCGATCGCGAGGGCCACGCCTGGAGCGAATCCAATGCTAACAACGCGGCGACTCATATTAGACTGGTTAGCACTTAGGCATGTCGAGTGCTAACCCTTGTCCCGAAGAGGGCCGTCTCAGTATTACTTCTGGGTACTGCTTCTGGGCGCGAACCGGACAACGCGGGCGGCACCGACTGCGGGACAGTCGATTGGAGGTGGAGCGTGAGCGAACCGCGCAAACTCGAAGTGCTGCGCGCCATCGTGGAGGACTACGTCCATTCGCGTGAGCCCGTTGGTTCCAAAGCGCTCGTTGAGCGGCACCATCTTGGCGTGTCCAGCGCCACGATCCGAAATGACATGGCGGCGCTGGAGGACGAAGGCCTGATCACGGCACCGCACACTAGCGCAGGCCGGATCCCCACCGACAAGGGCTACCGGCTTTTCGTTGACCAGATTTCAGCGGTGAAGCCATTGTCTTCGGCCGAGCGCCGGGCCATCCAGGCGTTGCTGGAAGGATCCGAGGACCTCGACGACATCCTCGACCGGACCGTGAGGCTCCTCTCCCACCTGACCAACCAGGTCGCCGTCGTGCAGTATCCGCTGCTCAGCCGAGCCAAGGTGCGGCACATAGAATTCGTGCTGCTGGCCCCCCGGAAGGTGCTGATTGTCCTCATAGCGGACACCGGCAAAGTGGAGCAGCGCGTCATCGACGTCGGGCAGGACCTTCCCGACGACGCCCTGGCGGAGCTGCGTACACGGTTCCTGGCGAGCCTCTCCGGAACGCCGTTGAGCCTGCTGCCCCAGCTTCTGCCCACGGTCGTCGCCAGTGGCGCGCCGGCGAGCCGCGGAGCGGCCCAGGCCCTGGCCCGCGGCCTTGAAGCCCTGGCCACGAGCAGTCGCGAAGAGCGGATGGTCATGGCCGGTACCGCGAATCTGGCACGCTCCAATGTGGACTTCCCGCTCAGCATCGGCCCCGTGCTGGAGGCGCTCGAGGAGCAGGTGGTCATGCTCCGCCTGCTCAGCGAAATGGCCGAAGACCCGCGCGGCGTAACCGTCAGCATCGGCCGGGAGAATCCGTACGTCGGTCTTGCCGAGGCCTCGGTCGTGGCCACTGCCTACGGGCCGGACGCCACGGCCAAGGTCGGCGTCCTTGGACCCACCCGGATGGACTATCCCACCACCATGGCCGCCGTCCGCGCGGTGGCCCGTTACCTTTCGAGGATCCTGGGGCCCTGACGGGCCCGGGACCGAACGCGACTTCTTGCCCCACAGGCAGTGCCCCACCGGCAGTATGAAAAGGAAGAGATACACACTTTGAGCAGCCACTATGACGTTCTTGGAGTCTCCCGCGACGCAACGGGGGAGGAGATCAAGAAGGCCTACCGGAAACTGGCCCGGACCTTGCACCCGGACGTGAACCCAGGAGAAGACGCCTCGGACCGGTTCAAGGCCGTCACCCACGCCTATGAGGTCCTCTCCGATCCGCAGAAACGCCGGGTGTATGACACCACCGGCAACGAGAACGGCACCGACAACGGCTTCGGTGGCGGCAGCTACTCAGGCCAGGGCTTCGCCTTCCAAGACATCTTCGAGACCTTCTTCGGGGCGGGCGGCGGCCAGGGCGGCCCGGCGTCCCGTGTCCGCCGCGGCCAGGATGCGCTGATCAGCGTCCGGATTGACCTGCGCGACGCGGTGTTCGGCGTGAACAAGAAGCTTGAGGTCGACACGGCTGTCGTCTGCCCCACCTGCGAAGGCTCCTGCTGCCGCGAGGGCACCCACCCGGTGCGCTGCGACATCTGTGGCGGCAGTGGCCAGGTCCAGCGCGCTGTGCGCTCCATCCTGGGCCAGGTCATGACCTCGGCGCCCTGCGGGTCCTGTGAGGGCTTCGGCACCGTCATCAAGGACCCCTGCAACGAATGCAGCGGCCAGGGCCGGATCCGCAGCCGCCGCTCGCTGACCGTCAAGGTACCGGCCGGCGTCGGCACCGGCACCCGCATCCAGCTGTCCGGCCAGGGCGAGGCAGGGCCCGCCGGCGGTCCGGCGGGGGACCTGTACGTGGAGATCCGGGTCAACAACGACGCCACGTACGTCCGCGACGGCGACGACCTGCACGCGAGCCTCAACATCCCCATGACGGCCGCCGCACTCGGCACCGAAATTAGCCTCGACACCTTCGACGGGCAGCAGGAGATCGACGTCAGGGCCGGCACCCAGTCGGGCGAGATCATCACACTGCGCGGCCTTGGTGTCACCCACCTGCGAGGCCACGGGCGCGGTGACCTGAAAGTGCACCTGCAGGTCGAAACACCGGGCAAGCTCGACGCCGCCCAGGAAGACCTGCTCCGCCAGCTGGCCAAGCTGCGCGGCGAGCACTTCACGGCCGGAAAGCTCGCGGCCAGCGGCGGCGTCTTCGCTAAACTCCGGGACAGGCTCGGTAACCTGTAGCGGTGAGTAACCCGGTCTTCTTCACCGCCCCCGGCACCTTGGACCAGCAGGTCCCCGGCTCCGCCTTCGTCCTGGAGGGCCCTGAGGCCCGCCACGCCGTCACCGTCAAGCGGATCGCCGTCGGCGAGGCCGTCGACATCGCCGACGGCGCGGGCAAGCGGCTGACCGGCACGGTGACCGCCGCCCTGCCCGGCGAGCTGACCGTCGAGTGCCTCGAGGTTGCCAACGAGCCGCGGCCCGGGACCCGGCTGGTCCTGGTCCAGGCCCTCGCCAAAGGCGACCGTGACGAACTTGCGGCCGAAACGGCCACCGAGCTGGGCATCGACGCCGTCATTCCCTGGCAGGCGGAGCGGTCCATTGTGCGGTGGAAGGCTGAACGGGCCGCGAAGGCGCACGCCAAATGGCAGTCGGTGGTGACAGCAGCAGCCAAGCAGGCGCGCAGGGCCTGGATACCGGAGGTCCGGGCGGCAGTGGACGGCGCCGGTCTGCAGGCGGCCGTGGCGGCCGCAGATCTCGCGGTCATCCTGCACGAAGATGCCGTCCGACCGCTGCGGCACGTACTCGAATCATGGCTGGCAACCGCGCAGCCCGGCGACAGCGGGTCCCGTGAAGTGCTGCTGATCGTGGGCCCTGAAGGCGGCATCAGCCCGCGGGAGGTGACCCGGTTGTGCGACGCGGGGGCGGTCACGGCCCTGTTGGGCCACCATGTGCTGCGCTCGTCCACCGCGGGGCCCGCCGCCACCGTACTGGCCAGCGACATCCTCGGCCGCTGGTAACCGGCGGCCGGCGTCGTCGCTTCTTGACGCGCAAGACCATTTGACGCGAAAGACTATTTAACCGTGAAGCCGCGGGTGTCCTGGAACACTTCCTTGGCGCTGTCCGACGCGTCCACCTGGGACACCCGGACCTCGTAACGGCCCGGGCCGAGGTTCACGGACAAGGTAAACAGCCCGGACTTGACGGAGTCGGCCGAGGCCGTGGCGTTGCCGTTGAGATAGGCCGTCTTGTCGTTGTCGCCGTCACCGTCGACTTTGAGGATCGCCCAGCGGAGCTTCCCGCCCTGGACGGTGCTCCGGCCGCTGATCTTGACCGAACCGTCAGCCACGGAGGTGCCTTCCTGCGGATCAATGATCCACACAGGTGCCACCATCCCGGCGCTGCGGGACGTCGGCTCGCCCAGCCGGACATGGTTGAAGGCCACGTAGTCCGTGTGACCGTCAACCAGCACAACCACCTGGATCTGCTGTCCGGCATCGATAAGGCCTGCGCTGGCCGCGGCAGCCGTCGCCGTGTAGACGAGCTGCTGGATGGCGCGCTCGGCCATGGCCGCATCCACGTTGCTGTTGAAGGCATCCGCCGAGACATCCACCGTGATGACATTCTTGCCGGAAATCGACGTCGCGAGCTTCTTCGGGTTTTGCCAGGGCGTGAAGAAATCCGGGTCCAGCGGCTTCTGGGACATCATCACCCGCAGGGCGCGGGTGACGGGGTTGTCCTGGTCAGGGACGTCACGGAACTCGCGGTAGAGGAACGCGTTGTCATTGCTCCGGCCGATCCAGTACACCGGAGCCTTGTTCGACGTCTGGGCTGTTTCGAGCGGAGCGCTGGTGGTGGGCACACCCGACGCCGGGACGGGAATGAGCTCCGACGGGCTGCTGGAGTTCGTGATGCCGCTCTGCGGCGTCGCCACGCAGCCGGACAGGAGGAGGGCGGCGGGCAGCGCCAGCGCCAGCGCGGCGCGGCGGACGCGCCCCACCGATGAGTGCTGAACTTCACGCTTCCTGATGCCGCTGTCCCTTCTTATGCCCCGCGTTCCGCGGCGATGATCCGTTGTAGCCGTCGTAGACCGCTCGTGACCGCCCCATCCTTCACCTGCCGGAGAGCAGCCCGGCGATCCTGGGACAGCCGGATTCCAGCATGGCACACCGGCACGGCGCGACAGCCGGGTTTCGGTCCCGGCGCCGGAACTGCAACGGGAACGATATGAGGCCGATACAAAGTTGATACCTAATTCGTTCGGTTCTGTCCTGCAATGAGCTCCCGGACTGGCCCCTCGTGCAGGGCCAGATAAACATCGTCCCGGATCTGATTCGCCTCTGCATCCGTCATGGTCCGAGCGAGGGGACGCAGCACCAGACGTATTAGTGCGTTGGCCTGCCCATCGCAGATGCGAAGTCGTTCCTGCGCTTTTACCGGAAGGTCTCCATACGAAGTTAGGGCCAAGAGTTCGACGCTTTCCAGGTCCTCGGCCTTTTCGCCTAATGCTGTTCGCACTCGGTCACCGAGCACTTCGGTATCCATGTCCGCGGGAACCACGATGGAGATGTCCCTGCGGATGGATGGCATCTGGGAGACCGGTTTCCACCGGGACAGGTCCAGCATCTGCTGTTCGATTCTCTCGTCCGTCGACCTAAGCAACCTGATGTCGGGGATGCCTTTGCGGAGCATCAGGGCCCGGTCCAAACCCATCCCAAGAGCCAGGCCAGACCACCTTGTGGGATCCAGGCCGGCTTCGGAGAACAGATGAGGTGCCATGAGCCCGCATTCTGCGAGTTCGAGCCACTCTCCCTCCATGAGGACATCGACCTGCAAGCCTTCTCTGGTGTAGGGATGAACGGCTGGAACTGCGCGCCATCGTGCCCCTGGAAGCACCGCCTTCACCAGCGATCCGATCATGTCCTGCAGGTTCTCTGCGTCGAGTCTTTCTAGCGAGCTGACGCGCCACAGGTCGACCTGGTGGGGAGTTCCCACGTGGGTGCGGTCGACGCAGTCGCGTCGATAGACCAGACCGGGGACGGCCCAGAGTTCGTCCGTGGATGCGTCGTCGTCCAGTGCCCGCAGCTGCGACGGGATGGATGCCGACGTGTGGCTGCGGAGCATGACCGTTGGACTGAGGTAGCGGGAGTACCTTTGGTCCCGCGTGACGTCCGATGCGTTGAACCCCAAACGATCGTAATTGTCGGCCACACTCACGAGGGGGCTGTGGCGGACGATTCGTCCTGGCACTGCCCATTCATGGCAGAGAGCGTCGATGATGCCCTGCAACAGCGGCTGCATCGCATGGGGCCGGCCGTCCGGATCTGAAAGATCGCGGATGGTCAAAGCGTCGTGGAGCTCGGAGGGACGGAGATGTGCTCTGTCTGGCTTGAGCAGCCCTCGAAGGCCCGGGCGAATGGATCACTTTCGCGGCAGCCGGCACAGAGACGATCCGCAAGAATGTTCAGGGGGCCTGGGTAGCCCCGGTTCTGGGAGGCGCGTCTTTCCGAAGAACAATGGCTGCGACTGCGCCGGCAGATGCGATGAGGACCAATGGAGTTTGGAAGACGGCGGCCAGAATGGCGAAGCCTGAATCTGCTGCGGGTTCCGACGACGAAAATATCGACGCCACGTCGATCATCAACGCAACCGCATATCCGGCGTAGAAGCAAAGCCGGATGGCCATGGCGTCAGTATGGCATTGCTCGTAAAGTGGCTTCCCTCGCGGCCCTACTTTTACTGCGGGTCCCGGCCACGGAACAACAGGGTCAAAGCTAGGCTGGGCAGATGGAATACCAGATCCGCCAGGCCGCGGTTGAGGATGCTGATGCCGTAGTTCGGATGCACACCCTGGCCCATGAGGAATGCTACGGGCACCTTTTGCCCTCGGAATTCTTCGATGCGCGCCGTGCCAGCATCCCGGAGCGCGTGGAAAAACGTCGAGCGTATCTGGACAGCGCTCAGCCTCGAATCATCGCCTTGGACGCGAGCGATGAAATCGTTGGATTTGCCGACGCAGGTACGGGACGTGACCATGACTTGCCCGGAGAATTTGAGCTTTACTCCATCTACACTCTGAGGCGCACGCATGGCACTGGGCTCGGTGTCGCGCTGCTGAAGGCCGCACTCGGCGATTTACCCGCCTATCTGTGGGTGCTCGAGGCCAACGCCCGCGCCCGGGCCTTCTATGCCAAGAACGGTTTTAGGCCCGATGGGAAACGCAAGTTGCTTTCACCCGACTGGGAGGAACTACCTGAGATACGGATGGTCCGGTCTGACATATAACCGGGCAACGTGCCACGCTGGGCGTCAACTGAGGTCACCCGCCGTCCCGTGCGTTACCAGGTGGTGTTGACCGCTGAAAAGACGAGAGAATCCCGCCAATGCCCACGAATGATTTTGTCCGCCCTCCGCAATCCGACCTGGACCATACCCATCTTTTCCAGCACCCTCGCCGAAGCGGTGGTCTGCAGGTTGCGGTAACGTCCCGCAGTCTGAGGGTTTCTTTGCCGAATCTGAGGAGGGAGGCTGCGGCCTCAGTGGCATACCCGCGGCCCCAGTGGTCAGCATCAATCACGTACCCGAGTTCGCCCCGGCCCTGATCAACGGCGAGCCCGACAGAACCAAAAGGGTAGCCACCCGGAAAGGTGACAGCGAGAGTGAAGTTTGTCCGGCTCGCGCCGCGTTGCGCCCCCACGCACATTTCGAGGAATTCCTGAGTTTCGCCGGTTGTATTCGGTCCCCAGTCCACGAAATCGGCGATTCTCACATCAGAAGCGAACGAATGTACCGCTGCGAAATCATCCATCGTGTACTCGCGCAGCAGGAGACGCTCAGTCTGCAATTCCATGTCTTCATCATGCCGTAGCCGACGCATCGGCCTCGCTGAAGGGGAGCAGGTCTGGATTCACACGGACTTGCAACCAGGAAACCTTATGATTGCCGACGCGCGGCTCGCCGGTGTCCTCGACTGGGGAGGCCATTGGCGATCCGGCGGTCGACCTCATCGTCGCCTGGAACCTGCTCGAGGATAAAGGACGCGCCGCATTTCGCGATGCAGTAGGCGTTGACCAGACGACGTGGGAACGCGGCCGCGCTTGGGCACTGTCGATTGGAATCATCACCTATCCCTACTATGTCCACACCAACCCGGCCCTTGCGCGGGTTTCCAGGTATCAAATCGATCAGGTAGTTGCGGACATCTCGCGAACGGCGTGAGGCCGGGCACCTGCCAGCCGAGTGTCAAGGAAGGTAGCCAGCCGGTTTGGGCATCAGCTAGCACTCCGTAGCCGGCGCCTTCGTCTTCCTGGAAGCAAGGACCCCTCCAAAGGGTTCGCCAATTCCTTATTGGAGGGAGGCTGTCAGGCGCGCCAGGTTGTCGAATACTTTTTGGGCTATGGGCCGCCGGAGCCAGTCCGCGAGCTGCAGCTCACGGCTTTCCACGCGGTACCCGTCTTCGATCCCTCGAATTGCGTCCACAAAACCGCGCCCGTGCACAAGTACGGATACCTCCATGTTGAGGCTGAAGGAACGGACATCCATGTTGCTGGACCCAATTACCGCAACCTCCTCATCGATGGTGAAGTGCTTCGAGTGCAGCACCTTGGGCGACCGGTATAGGTAGATCCTGACGCCGGCGCGGAGCAGTGCCTCGTAGTAGGAACGCTGAGCATGGTAGACCATGCTCTGGTCTCCGACCTCGGAAACAAAGAGCTCGACGCTTAGCCCCCGCGCGGCTGCCGTGACAATAGCCATCAGGATGGATTCGTCCGGGACAAAGTATGGACTGGTGATGCTGACACGCCGCTCAGCTTTGTGGATGAGCGTCGCGTAGAGCTTCAAATTGTTGTCGTTGTCGAAGCTGGGACCGCTGGGCAGGACTTGTGCGTCAATGAGTGCAGAACCGTGGCTGGCGCCTATGGGGCTTGAATCCAGTGGCAGTATCACATCCGTTTCGCTGTACCAGTCCGTCGCGAAGACCGCATCCAGTTCCCGGACCACAGGTCCCTCAACGCGCATCATCAGCTCGTGCCACTGGAGCCCGCGCTTCAGGTTGGCCTTCGTGTCGTAGCTCGCGTCGATGACGTTCTGGGATCCAGTGAATCCCACGCGGCCATCGACGACCAAGATCTTCCGGTGATTGCGCAGGTCAGGCCTCTGCCATTCGCCGCGCCATGGCCGCACCGGCAGCATGGGGCGATATTCCGCCCCTATCTCCTGGAAGAAGTCCAGGGTTTCTTTCCGGCCGGGGAACTTCAGGCCAGCCAAATGATCGGACAGAACCCGGACGTCGACGCCGCGTCGTCTTGCCCGGGCCAACGCTTGAAAATACGGCGTCGTCGTTGCGTCCAGCACCAGGATGTAAAACTCCACGTGCACGTAACTGGTGGCCGAATCAATCTCAGCGATCATGGCATCGAAAGTGCCGTTGTAGTCGCCCAATAGGGTCGCACTATTGCCCGACACCATAGGGAGCGCCCCAAGGTTGCTGTTCAATACCACCGCAGAATGCAGCCACTCCGGCCAGTCAAGGCCGCGGCTAACCAGCGGGCTGCCTTCAGTCCGCGCCAGGACCAGATTGTTGACTTCGCGCTGTTTGTCCCGGCGCGCCTTGGGCAGTTTCGAGTAACCGACAAAGAAAAACGCGATTGCACCAAGGATCGGTATGAAGATTATGGCGAGCACCCAGGCAATAGCAGAGGATGGACGGCGATTCATCGACACGAGGACAGTTGCGACGGTCACGAGCAGTATGTGGGCCGCCAGCAGGAGCAAGGCGAACGTTTCAATATCCTGGAAGAATCCGCGCACTGCTGCCTCAACGTTCTTCGATGCCGCGAACGCCGTCAGACGAGCACACGGTTCTTGATTCTTTCTAACTCTTCAGCGCTGCCGGTTCCAGCGTCCAGGAGTTCCTTGGCTTTGGAATGGTTCAATTCCTGAGCGCGAAAGAGGTCACCGATGAGCGCAAAAACACCAAACAGGCAGGCAAAGAATACGGACGCTGTGAGGAACCACCAGAAAATATCCCAAAAGTTTCCCGGGAGACTCATTTGTGATTCCTGCTCTCAAAGTTGCGGCGTCTCGGTGCGACGCCTTCTCGTTTCCGGGACGGTCCGTCCTTCAGCCCTGCCAGTGGAAGGTATGACTATTGTTGGCGTCATGCGTGGCATGGGCCTCACCCGCTGCGGGTGAAATCCCTACGAGGGGACGGAGGGCTTGTCGACGAGGATGGCGGCCTGAGGGTCTTTCTCCATGGCTCTCGGCGAACGCACAAGCTGGGCGCGCATCACAAAACCTTGCTCGGTGAACCGCAGCGCCACGTCGTCGGGGGCGTGCCGTTCTGCACGGAGTTGGACGTCGTGTCCGTAGGCACGGTCAATAGTGCGGTGGCCGCTGCCGGCGTGGAATCCGATGAGGGCCGAGCCGCCTGGGCGGAGCGTTCTCCAGAACTCGCGCGCGATCGCCGGCAGGGCCGTCGGGGGAGAGTGGATGATCGAATACCAGGCCAGGATGCCGTCTGCAGCGGCGTCGGCTGCCGGCAGGTCAGTCAGCTCTCCGACTTCGAACGACAGCTCGGGATGCAGCTGCTGCCCGACCCGGACCATTTCGGGCGACAGGTCGACGCCGCTGACGTTCAGCCCGGCGTGGCTGAGGTAGCTGGTCATTCGTCCGGCACCGCATCCGACGTCGATCAACTGTGTCATACGCGGATCTGACGTCCAACAGGTTCTCGGAGTTTGGCATCGACCGAGCCTAGCGGCCATGGCCGGCGAACCCCAGTTACCCGGATGCCGCCGGCAGCCCGCGGTCCAGGTCCCTACGGTCCGCAAGGTTCCCAGGCGGTGCCGAATTTTTACGTCATGCAACGGGTCCGTGACGCGCTGTGTCGCTGCGCGACTGTGCGTTGCAGCCGGGCTTGGGAAGCCGGGTCCGCGGTGGTTGATTGGGGTTTCCAGCGTCGAAAGGACCCGCCATGACGGAACAAACTGATCTCAGCCCGAGGACACTCCGCCACATTCTCGGACACTTCGCCACCGGCCTGACGGTGATCACGGCAGCAACGAAGCACGGGCCGGCCGGGTTCACGTGCCAGTCCTTCTCCTCCCTGTCCCTGGAGCCGGCCCTTGTCACCTTCAGCCCGGCACGGACGTCCACCACCTGGCCGCTGCTGCGTGAGGCGGGCCGGTTTACCGTGAACATCCTGCCCGCAGAACATCAGCATCTCGCGGGGCAGTTCGCGCGGTCGGGAACGGAGAAGTTCGCCGGCGTTGAGCACTCGCCCTCGCCCTTGGGCAACCCCGTCCTGGACCAGGCACTGGCCTGGGTGGATTGCGAACTGCACCAGGAGTACGACGGCGGGGACCACACGATCGTCGTCGGCGCCGTCCGCGCCCTGGGCGCACGACCCGGCGCCGAGCCCCTGCTCTTCTACAAGGGAGACTACGTCGGTGTCCGGTCCGGCGCCGGCGCGCTGGAGAGCGTGGCATGACCATGCTGCAGTCGCTGTCCCGCTTGTGGGCAGCCTGGGCCTTGACGGCGGCACGGCCGGCTCGGCCCGGCCGCGGGGACGATGCGGAGCGGGGGAGCGCTGTACAGCCGTTCCCGGTTACCGGCGCCCACTGGCTGGATGGGTGGGTCGGCTTCGGAAACACCGACGTGTAACGCCCGACGCCGGTTCCCCGTACGGCGTCGGGCGCGCCGCGCTGGCGTAAGATGGAAGCACCCGTTGACCCGGGCCGCGGGCGGTGCGAACCGCCGTCGGTACGGATCACGGCGACCGACCATATTCATACTGGAGGGGACCAGAGGCCCGCGGGCCAACACCATGACTGAAGCAGCGAACGGCAAGGCCCGGTTCAGCGCCCGAGAACGCACCGCAGGGGAATTCCCCCACTCCCTACCAGGGCTGCGGACGGAGGTGGTCGTGTTCGACGACTCAGAACAGATGGTCCAGTCGCTGGGCAGCCATGACGAAGCCTTAAGGTTCATCGAAAACCAGTTCCCCGCCGTCGATTTCCATGTCCGCGGGAATGAGCTTGCCATCAGCGGTCCTGCCGCCGACGTGCCGCGCATCATGCGCCTGCTCAACGAGGTGCGCGGGCTGGTGGCCAGGGGCACCGTCATCACCCCGGCCGTCCTGCAGCAGCTCGTCTCCCTGCTCCGCAGCCAGTCACTGCAGAACCCCGTGGAAGTGTTGACCACCAACATCCTCTCCACCCGCGGGAAGACCATCCGGCCCAAGACGCTGAACCAGAAGAACTATGTGGACGCGATCGACGCGAACACGGTGATCTTTGGGATCGGGCCGGCCGGTACCGGCAAGACCTACCTGGCGATGGCCAAGGCGGTCCAGGCCCTGCAGCAGAAGGAAGTCAGCCGCATCATCCTGACCCGTCCCGCCGTCGAGGCGGGGGAGCGGCTAGGCTTCCTGCCGGGCACCCTGAGCGACAAGATCGACCCCTACCTGCGGCCCTTGTACGACGCCCTGCACGACATGATGGACCCCGAATCCATTCCGCGCCTCATGGCCGCCGGCACCATCGAAGTCGCCCCGCTGGCCTACATGCGCGGCCGGACGCTGAACGACGCCTTCATCATCCTCGATGAGGCCCAGAACACCACGCCGGAACAGATGAAGATGTTCCTGACCCGTCTGGGCTTCGGCTCCAAGATGGTGGTCACCGGGGACATCACCCAGGTGGACCTGCCCTTCGGCACCCGCTCGGGGCTCAGGATCGTCGAGGAGATCCTGCAGGGGATCGAGGACGTCAACTTCTCGATCCTGGATGCCTCCGACGTCGTCCGGCACCGCCTGGTCGGGGATATCGTCAACGCCTACAGCATCTGGGACGAAGTCCAAAGGAACCGGGTCAAGCACTCCGTTGCCCGGGAAACGCGGGGAGAACACGCATGAGCATTGAGGTCAACAACGAATCCGGCGTCGTCGTGGACGAGTCGGAGCTCGTGGCTCTGTCGCGTTTCATCTTCGAAAGCCTCTACATCCACCCGCAGGCGGAACTGTCCATCCTGCTGGTGGACGAACCGGCCATGGAAAAGCTCCACCTTGAACTGATGGACGAACCCGGCTCCACCGATGTCCTTTCCGTGCCTATGGACGAGCTCACCCCGGGCACGCCGGACAAGCCGACGCCCCAGGGCATGCTCGGCGACATCGCCATCTGCCCCCAGGTGGCCGAGGTCCAGGCCCGCAACGCCGGCCACTCCACCCAGGACGAGATGCTGCTGCTGACCACGCACGGCATCCTGCACCTGCTGGGCTATGACCACGCGGAGCCGGAAGAGAAGGAAGAGATGTTCGGGCTGCAGCGCGAACTGCTGACCGCCTTCACCGGCAAAGCGGCCCCGTCCGAGACGGTTCAGTGACCCCACTGATCCTGGCCGGCATGGCGCTGGTGTTCCTTAGCTTTGCCGCGGTGCTCACCGCTGCCGAGTCCGCTTTCAACTTCCTGCCCCGGCATGATGCCGAGCAGGCGGTCCTGCACAGCAGGGGCACGTCGCTCAAACGCATCCTGGCGCAGCCCGTGGGGCACATGCGCGCCCTCCGGTTCTGGCGGGTCTGGTTCGAGATGGCAGCCGCCGTCGCCGTGACCGTCCTCCTCTACAGCATGCTGGACAACGTCTGGCTCGCCGGCCTGGCGGCCACCGGCATCATGGCAGTGGTCGGCTTCGTGATCGTGGGGGTGTCCCCGCGGCAGCTCGGCCGGGTCCACTCAGCCGCCCTGGTCCGGTTCAGCGCCCCGCTGGTCCGGTCCCTCTACGCCGTGCTCGGCCCGATCCCGGGCTGGCTGGTGCGGCTTGGCAGCGTCGTCGCCCCCGGCGCGCCGGCCGACAGCGAGGCGTTTTTCAGCGAAGAGGAATTCCGCGAACTTGTGGACCGGGCCACCGAGTCCGACGTGATCGAGGACAACGAGGCCGAGCTGATTCAGTCGGTCTTCGATTTCGGGGACACCCTGGTCCGCTCAGTCATGGTGCCGCGGACCGACATCCTCACGATCGACTCCGGGTCCAGCCTGCGGCGTGCGATGTCGTTGTTCCTGCGCTCCGGGTACTCGCGGATCCCGGTCATCGGCGAAAACACGGACCAGATCCTGGGCATTGTGTACCTCAAAGACGTCGCCGCCTGCCTCCACAACCTCGGCCCGGACGAGGACCCGCCGGCGGTGGACGAACTCGCCCGCGAGGTCCGCTACGTGCCGGACTCGAAGCTTGTCAGCGACCTGCTCCGCGAACTCCAGAAGGAATCCACGCACGTTGCGATCGTCATCGACGAATACGGCGGAACGGCAGGGCTGGTCACGCTTGAGGACCTCATCGAGGAGATCGTCGGCGAGATCGTGGACGAATACGACACCGAAAGCGCCGAGGCCGTGGCCCTGGGCGACGGAAGCTACCGGGTCAGCGCCCGGATGAGCATCGATGACCTCGGAGAGCTCTTCGACCTCGAGCTCGACGACGACGAAGTGGACACCGTGGGCGGCCTGCTCGCCAAGGCCCTCGGGCGGGTGCCGATTGTCGGCAGCGCCGTCCAGGTCCACGGGCTGTCCCTCCGCGCCGACCGGCTCGAGGGCCGGCGGAACCGCGTCAGCCACATCATTGCGGCCGCCGTAGCAAAAGAACAAACTGACCTTGAAGACCTTCTCGACGAGGCCGCACCAATCCAACAGGGAGTCTCACGTGAGCAAGCAGAATAAGTCCGACGGCGAAGCAGCCTACGGCGGCTACCGGGCCGGGTTCTCGGTGCTGGTGGGGCGGCCCAACGCGGGCAAGTCCACCCTCACCAACGCCCTGGTCGGCCAAAAGGTCGCGATCACCTCGGCCAAGCCGCAGACCACCCGGCACACGATCCGTGGCATCGTGCACCGGGATGACGCCCAGCTGATCCTCGTGGACACCCCGGGCCTGCACCGCCCGCGCACGCTGCTGGGGAAGCGGCTGAACGAACTCGTCGCCGACACCCTCGCCGAGGTTGACGCGATCGGTTTCTGCCTGCCGGCCAACGAGAAGATCGGCCCGGGAGACAAGTTCATCGCCGCCCAGCTCGCCGCCCTCGGCAACAAGCCGATCATTGCGATCGTGACCAAGGCCGACACCGTGGACCGCCAGGGCCTCACCGAGCAGCTGCTCGCCGTCGCCGCCCTGGGCCGCGAGGTCCTCGGCGAGGACGGCTGGAAGGACATCGTCCCGGTCTCCGCCACCGACGGCTTCCAGGTCGAAACCCTTGCCGACGTGCTGATCAGCCACATGCCGGCGTCGCCGCCGCTGTACCCGGACGGGCACCTGACGGACGAACCCGAAGCGGTGATGATCGCCGAACTCATCCGGGAAGCCGCCCTCGAAGGCGTCCGCGACGAATTGCCGCACTCCTTGGCCGTCGTCGTCGACGAAATCGTTCCGCGGGAAGGCCGGCCCGAAGACCGGCCGTTCCTGGACGTCCGCGTCAATCTCTACGTTGAGCGGCCCTCCCAGAAAGCCATCATCATCGGCAAGGGCGGCGCCCGGCTCCGCGAGGTCGGGACCAACGCGCGCAAGGCGATTGAGGCGCTGCTCGGTGCCCGGATCTACCTCGACCTGCATGTGAAAGTCGCCAAGGACTGGCAGCGGGACCCGAAGCAGCTCGTCAAACTGGGCTTCTGAGCCGGGCGCTGTTTAGGCCCTATTTCGGCCGTCGGCTGGCTCCGCCGCTCCCAAGGCGGGGCCCATCGGCGTTTTCTCAGATTCGGACTCTAAAATGGGCTGACTCCCCGTTCGTTTAGGAAGGCTCAACAAGTGGTTCGACCCCGTGACAACCGTGCCGACGGATCCGCCCCGCCGGCTCGGTCAACCGCCGTTGCCCGGCACACGGCCGATCCCGCCGTTGGTCCGGCCCGCCACCTCGGCGCTGCCCGCCGGACCCCCACCTGGCTGAAAGTCTTCACGGGAGTGGTGGCCGTGCTCCTGGTCGGCGTGATCGCTTTCGGCGCCTACTGGGCCATCCGGCTCCAGGGCAACCTCACCAAGGCCCCGCTGAGCGCTGGCAGCACCAAGACCGAGAACGCCGTGAACGATTCGACGGACCGGATGCAGATCCTGGTCCTGGGTTCGGACACGCGCGACGGGAAGAATGCGCAGTACGGAACCAGCGATGACGCGACCGGCTATGGGCACTCGGATGTGATGATGCTGATGGACATCTCCGCGGACAACAAGCGGGTCAATGTCGTCAGCTTCCCCCGGGACCTGCTGGTCGACATTCCCAAGTGCAAGGATCCGAAAACCAACAAGGAGTACCCGGCCCAGACGGGTGTCATGATCAACTCGGCTATGTCCGAGGCCGGCATCGGCTGCGCCGTGGACACCGTCAACAAGCTCACCGGCCTGGAAATCGACCACTTCATGATGGCCGACTTCAACGCCGTCAAGGAACTCTCCAACGCCGTCGGCGGTGTGTCAGTGTGTGTCAGCGACGCCGTGTACGACCCCGACTCGAAGCTGCGGCTGCCCAAGGGCACGTCCACCGTCCAGGGCGAGCAGGCACTGTCCTTCGTCCGCACCCGGCACGCCTTCGGCGACGGCGGCGACCTCGGCCGCATCAAGGCCCAGCAGGGCTTCCTGTCCTCCCTGACCAGGAAAATCAAGGACGACGGCACCCTCACCAACCCGGCCCGGATGCTCGGCATCGCGGACGCGATCACGAAGAACCTGACCATCGACGACGGTCTGGCCTCGGTGCCGACGCTGCTGACCGTGGGCAACCGGCTCAAAAACATCGACGTCGGCAAGGTGGCCTTCGTGGCCACGCCCACTGTCCCGGCCGAAGCGGACCCCAACCGGCTGCAGCTGGCCGAGCCCGCGGCATCCCAGCTGTTCAATGCGATGCGCAACGACGTCGACCTGACGGATCCCACCGCAACGCCGAGGGCTTCCCCTAGTGCCAGCGCCACGCCGACGCCCAGCGCCACGGTACCGGCCTACGACAAGACGCTGCAGCCCGTCACTGTGGCCAACGGCTCGGGCGTTCCGGCCCGGACCCAGGAGATCATGCAGGCCATCAAGGGCGCCGGCTTCACACAGGTGGGACAGTTGACGGCTCCGCCCGTCGCGGCGACGGCTGTGTACTACGGTGCGGACTACGCTGACGTGGCCGCGGACGTCGCGGCGGCGCTGGGTGTGGCGCCGGGCCGGGTGCTCCCGGCCGCCGGAGTTGCGGGAGTCCAGGTTTACCTGGGCAGCGATTTCGCGAACGGGACACCGACCGCAGACACCACGCCGCAATTGCCGGCGGACATCGTCAACCAGACAGCCGGCGACACCGTCTGCCAGCAGGCGAACCCGGCGCTGATCACCGGCTGACTATGCGCTGAAGCGCAGGGTCCCGGCAGTGACTGAAACCTGCGGCGACAAACTGGCGCCAACGACGGAGGGCCGGCCCGGGAAACCCCGTGGCCGGCCCTTTTAGCTTTGACAGCCGCCGGTCACCAGATGCTGACGCGCTCCTGCGGTGGCATCCACATGCCGTCCTGATCGGTGACGTCGAACGCTTCGTGGAAGGCATCGAGGTTCTTGG
The DNA here is from genome assembly GCF_056401435.1 of Arthrobacter sp. P4_F10. Lineage (NCBI taxonomy): Bacteria > Bacillati > Actinomycetota > Actinomycetes > Micrococcales > Micrococcaceae > Arthrobacter > Arthrobacter sp. P4_F10. The sequence continues at coordinate 7,440 of NZ_JBFUJJ010000025.1, read as the reverse complement.
CGATCGAGTTGGTGCGGAACTCGTTGGGGGAGTGCGGGTCCGTCGCCAGCCGGCGGACGGCCTCTTCAGTCCGGATGACCTGCCGCCACCCCGCGGCCCAGGACGCGAAGAAGCGCTGGACCCCGGTCAGGCCGTCGAGCACCGGGGGCTCCTTCCCGTCGAGGCTGATCAGGTAGGCCTTGTAGGCGATTGTGAGGCCGCCGAGGTCGCCGATGTTCTCGCCCAGGGTCAGCTTGCCGTTGACGTTGTGGCCGGGGGCGGCCGTGGGGGAGAGCGCGTCAAACTGCGCCACCAGCCGGGAGGTCAGCGCCTCGAAGGCGGTGCGGTCGTCCTCGGTCCACCAGTTGCGGAGCAGGCCGTTGCCGTCATACTGCGAGCCCTGGTCATCGAAGCCGTGGCCGATTTCGTGGCCGATCACGGCACCGATGCCGCCGTAGTTGACGGCGTCATCGGCGTCGGCGGTGAAGAACGGAGGCTGCAGGATGGCGGCGGGAAAAACGATCTCGTTCAGCAGTGGGTGGTAGTAGGCGTTGACCGTCTGCGGGGTCATGAGCCACTTCTCGCGGTCCACGGGCTTGCCGACCTCGTCGAGGTGGCGGTCGACGTCGGCGCTGTGCGCGCGCTCCACGTTCCCCAGCAGATCGGCGGGATCGACCTCCACGGCGGAGTAGTCGATCCACTTGTCCGGGTAGCCGATTTTGGCGCGGAAGGTGTCCAGTTTCTTCAGGGCCTCGAGCTTCGTTGCCTCGCCCATCCAGTCCAGTCCCAGGATGGAGTCCCGGTACGCCGCGATGAGGTTGGTGACAAGGGTCTGCATGCGTGCCTTGTTGCCTTCCGGGAAATGTTCGGCCACGTAGATCTGGCCGACCGCCTCACCGAGGCCCGCCTCGACCACCGCGACGCCGCGCTTCCAGCGGTCTTTGATCCGCGGCGTACCGCTCAGGGTGGTGCCATAGAACGCGAAGTTCGCGTCCACGAACGCCGCGGACAGGTAGGGGGCGGCCGCGCTGACCACGCGCATGGCGAGCCATTCCTGCCATGTGGCCAGCGGTTCGGTGGCCAGCAGGGAGGCCGCGCCGGAGAAGAAATCTGGGGTGCTCATCACGAGTTCGGCGCGCTTGTCCGGCTCGATGCCGGCGGCGTCGAACCAGTCGGCCAGCAGCGGGAACAGCTCCGCGGCCTCACCGGCTGACTTCAGGTTGTACGTCTTTTGCGGATTCCGCAAAGTCACGTTGTCCCAGTGGTGCGAGGCGAGCGAAGTTTCCAGCGCCACCACGCGTCCGGCCGCGCCCTCCGCGTCCGCCACATCGGCGAGGCCCAGAATGGCCTGAACGTGTTCCCGGTAGGCCCGGACCATCGGGGCGAACTTCTCTTCCCGGTAATAGGACTCATCCGGCAGGCCGAGGCCGCCTTGGCCGGTGTAGAGCAGCACCCGGTCCGGGTTTCCGGCGTCCGGGGCGGGGTAGATATAGAAAAGCCCCGAGACATCGGCGCGGAACAGGCGTCCGGCCAGCGTCACGAGTGCGGGCACCGACGTCGTGGCAAAAACCTCCGCCAGCCGCGCGCGGAGCGGGTCCAGGCCCTTGGCTTCCACCGCCGCCTCGTCCATGAAGCTGTTGTACAGGTCCCCGATCTTCCGCTCGATGCCGGTAGCCTCGGCACCACGCGCGGCGGCCCGCTCGATAATTTCCTTCACGGCGAGCTCCGAAGCGTCGCGCAGCGCAGTAAACGTGCCCTCCAGGGGCCGGTCGTCCGGAATGACCGTGCTGTCGAGCCAGCCGCCATTCACGTGCTGGTACAGGTCATCCTGAGGACGGACGTTGGCGTCGATGGTGGACAGGTCGATTCCCGAAAGTGGCACGGATGCTCCTTTGAGAGGCAGTCCGGCGCCGGAGCGTTTGTCGGCGCACAGTCTGCATGGTGGACGTTACGGTGGTCTGGCTCCTTCATCTTACGCACCCGTGTTACTGTGAAATTGTGCGCGCAGAACTGCTTCTTCTTAGCTGCCGCGGCGAGGCCTCAGACGCGATCTAGCGCAAGGCCCACCCTCGCTGCGGAGTTTGTGTTGCCCGGCCACCCTTTCACCAAGAACCACAGAAAAGGCCCCGATTGTAATGCAGAACGCACAGAAGCCCTCAGGAATGCCGGTCCACCGTTACATCCCGTTCCAGGACCAGATCACCGTTGAACTGCCGGACCGCACCTGGCCCGACAAAGTCATCACCAAGGCCCCGCGCTGGTGCGCCGTGGACCTGCGCGACGGCAACCAGGCCCTCATCGATCCCATGAGCCCGGCCCGCAAGCTGAAGATGTTCCAGCTGCTGGTCCGGATGGGCTACAAGGAGATCGAAGTCGGTTTCCCCTCGGCGTCGCAGACGGACTTCGATTTCGTCCGGCAGCTGATCGAGGGCAACCACATCCCCGACGACGTGACGATCCAGGTGCTGACGCAGGCCCGTGAGCACCTGATTGAGCGGACCTATGAGTCCTTGGTCGGCGCGAAACAGGCGATCGTCCATCTCTACAACTCCACGTCCGTCCTGCAGCGCCGCGTGGTCTTCAACCAGGACGAAGACGGCATCCTGGACATCGCCCTTCAGGGCGCTCGGCTGTGCAAGAAGTACGAGGAAACCCTCGTCGATACGCACATCACCTACGAATACTCGCCCGAGTCCTTCACCGGAACCGAGCTGGAATACGCCATCCGCGTCTGCAACGCGATCGCCGACGTCTTCGAGGCGTCCGCGGACCGGCAGGTCATCATCAATCTGCCCGCCACGGTGGAAATGGCCACCCCCAATGTCTACGCCGACTCCATCGAGTGGATGAGCCGGAACCTGCACCCCCGGGAGGGCATCATCCTCTCCCTGCACCCGCACAATGACCGCGGCACCGGCGTTGCCGCCGCCGAGCTCGGCTACCTGGCCGGCGCAGACCGGATCGAGGGCTGCCTCTTCGGCAACGGCGAGCGGACCGGCAACGTGGACCTGGTGACCCTGGGCCTGAACATGTTCGTCCAGGGCATCGATCCGATGATCGATTTCTCCGACATCGACGAAATCCGCCGCACCGTGGAGTACTGCAACCAACTGCCCGTGGCCGAGCGCTCCCCGTACGGCGGAGACCTGGTCTTCACCGCGTTCTCCGGCTCGCATCAGGACGCGATCAAGAAGGGCCTGGAGGCCCTCGAAAAGGATGCGGCCGCGGCGGGCAAGGACGTGGCCGACTACACCTGGCAGGTCCCGTACCTGCCGGTCGACCCGAAGGACCTTGGCCGCAGCTACGAGGCGGTCATCCGCGTCAACTCGCAGTCCGGCAAGGGCGGCGTCGCGTACCTGCTCAAGAACGAACACAGCCTGGACCTGCCGCGCCGCGCCCAGATCGAGTTCTCCGGCGTCATCCAGAAACGGACCGACACGGTGGGCGGGGAAGTCAGCGGACCCCAGCTGTGGCAGGTCTTCCAGGACGAATACCTGCCCTCGGGTTCGGCCGACACGCAGTGGGGCCGCTACGCCCTCGGCTCGATCAGCACCGAAACTGACGAGGACGGCGCCATGACCCTGACCGCCGCCCTGAAGGTCGACGGAAACCAGGTCCGCCGGACCGGGACCGGCAACGGCCCCATCGCGGCCCTGCTGAGCATCCTGCGCGAGGACGGCGTGGACGTACGCGTCCTGGACTACAGCGAACACGCGCTCTCCGAAGGCGGCAGCGCCCTGGCCGCCGCGTACGTCGAATGCGCCGTGGGGGAGCGCGTGCTCTGGGGTGTCGGGATCGATGCCAACACCAGCACGTCCGCCCTCAAAGCCGTCATCTCGGCCGTGAACCGCGCCATTCGGGACGCCCGCGCCTGATCCGTCCGCCGGCACGGCATGCTCCGGCACGGCGTCCGCCAGAACGGCAGACACAGCCACGGAAGACACTGACCTGAGACACACTGCGCCGCCGGAACACTCCGGCGGCGCAGTGTTTTACCTCGGCGGTGCTGCCCATGCCGTGATTCCGTAAAGACAGTGCGAAGATTAACTGTGGCCCAACAATCCTTCGCAGCGCGCGCCTACCGTGATGACGCCGTCGTACTGCGCACCCATAAGCTGGGCGAGGCCGACCGGATCATCACCCTGCTGACAAAGCACCACGGCCAGGTGCGAGCGGTGGCGAAGGGCGTCCGACGCACCAGCAGCCGATTCGGCGCCAGGCTGGAACCGTTCATGGTGGCCGATCTCCAGCTGATTTCCGGGCGCACGCTGGACGTCGTCACGCAAGCCGTGGCCAAAGGCGCCTACGGCGGAAACATCGCGGCGGACTATGGCCGCTACACGGTGGCGGCCGCCATGACCGAGACAGCAGAGAAGCTCACGGACGTCGACGGCGAAGCCGGAACCGCCCAGTACAACCTGCTGGTTGGTGCACTCGCGTCCCTGAGCCGGGGTGACCACGCCTCCGAACTGATCCTGGATTCGTACCTGCTCCGCGCCCTTGCGACCGGCGGCTGGGCGCCGAGCTTTACCGACTGCGCCCGGTGCGGTGCGCCCGGGCCGCACACGGCCTTTTCCGTGCCGCTGGGGGGCATGGTCTGCCCCGAGTGCCGGCCGCCGGGGTCCCCGGCGCCTGCCCCGGAAACCGTGGTCCTGCTTGGTGCCCTGCTCACCGGGAACTGGACGACGGCGGATGCCTCCGAATCCGTTCACCGCCGGGAAGCGGCCGGCCTGGTGGCCAGCTACCTTCAGTGGCACCTGGAGCGAGTCCTCAAATCCCTCAAACATGTGGAGCGAACGTAAAAGTGGCATTGGGAAGAAGCTTGGGAAGAAACCTGGAGAAGAGCCAGGGGAAGCAGGCCATTGTCCGGCGGCGGACCGCCCCGGTGGTGGCTCCCTATCCGCATCCATCCGGCGCTGTTCCGCCCGCGATTCCCGCGGAGCTCATTCCGAGGCATGTAGCGATCGTCATGGACGGCAACGGACGCTGGGCGAACCAGCGCGGCCTGCCGAGGATCGAGGGCCACAAGGCGGGGGAGCCCGCCCTGCTGGACGTCATGGCCGGCGCGATCGAGCTGGGAATCGAGCACGTCAGCGTATACGCCTTCTCCACCGAGAACTGGCGGCGGTCCCCCGAGGAGGTGCGCTTCCTGATGGGCTTCAACAAGGACGTGCTGCGCCGTCAACGGAACCAGCTCGATGACTGGGGGGTCCGGATCCGCTGGTCCGGGAGGCGTCCGAAACTGTGGGGCTCGGTGATCCGCGAACTCGAAGAGGCCGAGGACTACACCCGCGGCAACAGCACCTGCACCTTGAACATGTGTGTCAACTATGGCGGACGCGCCGAGATCGCCGACGCCGTCGCCGCGATCGCGGAGGAAGTGGCGCAGGGCCGGCTCAAACCGGGCGCCATCACCGAACGGACCATCCAAAAGTTCCTGGACGAGCCGGACTTGCCCGACGTTGACCTGTTCCTGCGCAGCTCCGGCGAGCAGCGGCTGTCCAATTTCATGCTGTGGCAGTCGGCCTACGCCGAGTTCGTGTTCATGGACACCCTGTGGCCGGACGTGGACCGCCGGACGCTGTGGGACGCCGTCGAGATCTATGCCCAGCGGGACCGCCGCTACGGAGGAGCGGTCGACGCCGCTCCCGTCGCAGGCAATCAGGGCACCTGACCGGCCGGCCGGACCGGGCCTCTGCCTGCCGGAGGCGGGCCGCTGCCGCCGGCGCCTAGTTCGCGTCAGCCGAATACGTACGCCCTGAGCCACCGGGACAGCCGGGCATAGGCGTCCGCGCGGACCCGGGGTGCGGAGAGGAAGACGTCATGCAGGGCCCCGTCAATCCGCTCCAGCGTGACGGTCCGGCCCAGGCTAAGCGCTCGTAGGGCGATCGTGTTCACGTCGAGGACCGCGTCGGTGCGGCGCATGGACTCCTTCCAGAACATCCCGTTGGCGCTGGCGCCCGAAATCAGCACGAGGATGGGCACATCGATGTTCAGGCCGCGCGCCACCTTGGACTGACCGCTCAGCACGGCGCTGAGCCAGCCGGCACGGACCGGAAAGGCATGCGGCGGACGGTAGGCATCGTCCAGCGCCCATTCGCCCTCCGCCGCGCTGCTGATGCTGCGCCAGTAGAAGGCACGCTCTGGCAGCCGGATCACCGACTCTGGCCAGAACCGGGCGAACGGCTCCACCATGGTCCGCGCGGCCCGGCGCAGGGCGGGGCTGCCGTGGACCTCCAGCCACGGGCTGTCCAGAACCAGCTGCGATGCCACCCCCGGGTGCCGGTCGGCCCACAGCGCCGCGATGAGGCCGCCGGTGGAGTGGCCCATGAGTATCAGCCGCGGCGCCGCGCCGGCCGGCCGGAGCGAGCCGATGATGCCGATCGCTGCTGTGATTTCGGCGTCGTAGTTGTCCAGGTCCGCGACGTAGCCGCCGTGGGTGCCCGGCCGCAGGCTGCGGCCGTGGTTGTGCATGTCGAGTGCGAAGAACTCAAATCCCTGCCGGGCCCAGAATTCCGCGAGTTCCTCGTTGAAGAAGTAGTCACTCCAGCCGTGCAGGAACAGCACGGCCCGGGCCGGCAGGGCAGATGGTGCCGGTCCCAGCGGGGTATGGCGGACCAGGGTGGCCGTGCGCAGCACGCCGTCAGGTCCGGTGGCCTCGAAGGCGCACGCCTGGAAATCATCCCCCAGTATGTCGGTCCGCCACTGCATCGACTTTCCTCCTGCGCTGTTGCCTGCGCCGCTGACTATGCTGCGGACGCCGCGGAGCGGCCGGCCGAACGTCCGGAGAAGAGGCACCCGCCCAGGAATGTCCCCTCGAGGGCCCGGTAGCCGTGAATTCCGCCGCCGCCGAACCCTGCGGCTTCACCGGCGGCGAACAGCCCGGGTACGGGCTGCCCGGTCACGTCCAGGACCCGCGACTGCAGATCCGTGTGCAGGCCGCCGAGGCTCTTGCGTGTCAGGACGGAGAGCCGGACGGCAAGCAGCGGACCGTGGCGCGGATCCAGCAGCCGGTGCGGTGGCGCCACCCGCATGAGCTTGTCGGTGGCGAAACGGCGCGCGGCCCGAATGGCCGCCAGCTGCGGATCCTTGCCCAGCCCGCTGGAAAACTGCCGGTCCCGGTCGCGGATCAGCTGGTCCAGGGTCCCGGGGTCAATGAGCTGTCCGCCAGTCAATTCGTTCATTTGGCCGGCCAGCCCGGCGGGGTTGTCCGCCTGCAGGAAGTCGACTCCGCGGTCCAGGAAACGCTGCAGCGGCGTGTCGCTGCCGGGCTTCAGCCTGGCGGCCAGCAGGCGGACATCCTTGCCCGTGAGATCCGGGTTCTGCTCTGATCCGGACAGGGCGAACTCCTTCAGGGCGATGGTCCTGTTGAGGACGAACCAGGAATGGGCATGTCCGGTGGGCAGAATGTGGCGGAGGGCGCCGAGGGAATCGAATCCGGGAAACAGGGGAGGGGGTAGG
>NZ_JBFUJJ010000024.1:0-56249 GCF_056401435.1 Arthrobacter sp. P4_F10 | reverse complement strand
GCTTCCGGGTCCGGTCCACAGCCGAAGCCGCCACCAGCTGCAGAAACTCCACCGTGCGCGAGAACTCCTCCACCCGTCCGGCGAAGTCCGACGCGGCTCGGAATCCCCACGACCCCGCGTCCTGTTCCGCCGTCGCAGTCAACGCCTGCAACGCGGTCAGCGCGCCGTCCAAGCCGTCAATCCCGTCCACACTGGGTTGCTGGACCGGGGCTGGGCCCCGGTCCGTGTCCTGCCCTTCTTCCTGGCAAGCAATGAAATCCCTGACGGCTTCCATAACCAGAGTCTCCCAAAGGGGTGTGACATTTTTAGCCCGCTCATGGGTAGGACCGGAGGCCCGCCGATTTCCTGCCACCGGGCAGTACTCAGGAGACGGGATTCAGGACTCGTGGCCAGCCAAACTGGGTGCGGACTCCCGGCGAATACAGCACGGACTCCGGTGGTCCAGCGACATGGATGCCGGCCGCGCCGACGAGGTCGTCCTGAAGTAGGGTCAATTGCGCCCGGTACAACGGCCATGCACTGTGCGTATTGGGGATGTACAGGGTCCGGTTCTTGAATCGAGAATGCAGGCCGAACCGTGCCGTGAGGTGGATGGACAGCGCGTCGGTCGCTTCGTCGTCGGGCTTCGGGACGACGGCGAAGTCGCTCCGGGCGCCGCCCCGGAATCGGCGCACGGAATACCCAGCGGTCCCTCCGGCTCCGGCCGACCCAGCGGCAGCGAAAGCGGTGCGCCCCTCGGAATCCAATGCGGAATCCGGAGAATGAAGGAAGCTCGTCCGCGACCACACATAGGGAATCCCGGCCGCCCGCGCTGCCAGCACCACTGCCAAGCGTGAAGCATCCAGACTGCGGAAAACCACACCCCGAGCACCGTCCGGCTCCCGGGAGTAGAGGCGCACGTTGATCTCGTTGAAGCTTCCGAAATAGGGGATGCCAGGACCGCGGCCAAGCCCGGCACGCTGCATGCGGAAGCCGATCAGCCCCACCCAGGCCGATCCGTCGAAGCTGTCCGGCGCGACGCCCGGTGGCATGTACGCCGCCGCCACTGCCTCAGGGATGCGCCAGTGCAGGAAGACGGCGTCCATCCATCGCTGGTCCATAATGATCGGCGCCGGAAGCTCGGGTGACTCCGGCCAAGGATCTACGTCCAATCGGATCAGCTCCCTTCGGTTGGCAGGGTGAGTCGGCAGGGTGAGTCGCCATGGTGAGTCGCCACAGTGAGAACGTCAGGAAAACACGCCGGTCAGTTCAGTGCCCGGGTGCCTTCAGGAAGAGACCCGCCTGCTAGCAGCGCCGCCGTCGCGTCGGCCAACGCCGTCAGCGCCACGCGCTGGGTCCACGGGCCGTAGGAAATGCGGGCAACGCCAAGTTCCTGCAGTTTGGCCGGAGCCAGTGAACCGGGCACATTGATGACCGACACCTTGTTCCAGCCAATCCCTTCCACCAGCGCGGTGACGGTAGCCTCGTCCAGCAGGCCCGGCACGAACACCGTGGTCGCACCCACTTCGAGGAAGGCACGGCCGCGCTCAATGGCATCGGCCAGTACCGCGGCAGGGTCCCGATCTTTGCCCTTCAAAAAGGCGTCGGTGCGGGCGTTGAGGACGAACTCGATCCCCTCAGCCTCGGCTGCACGCACCGCAGCACGCATCTGCGCAACGGCATCGGCGAGCGGGCGCATCTGGTCTTCGATGTTGGCTCCGACAGCGCCGGCCCCGATCGCCTTGCGCACCGTTTCCCCGGGGTTCCCGTAGCCCGCTTCGAGGTCAGCGCTGACGGGCAGCGACGTAGCGGCGGCAATCAGCCCGACGGCGGCGATCATCTCGTCCACCGGGATCTTCTCGCCGTCTTCGTAGCCGCGGGACGCTGCGATGGAGTGGCTGGCCGTGGCCAACGCCTTGGTACCAGGAACGTCGCCGACCACTTTCGCGGTGATCGCGTCCCAGACATTGATGACTTGGAGGATCTCCGGGGCTTGGTGGAGACGGAGCAGCTCGGTGGCTTTGGAGGCACGGGAACGCGCGTAGTCAGTCATGGCGCGAGCCTAGCCGGGCGCCGTGCCACCCGGAAGGGTTTCAGCCAGCCGCGGAAGAGTCGGAGGAATGCTCGCGCTTAGTCTGCCAGGGCCAGCGCCCGGTGATTTCAAGCTCGAGCGAGAAGCTCAGGAAGGTCCGAATGAGCACAATAATGGCCAGCACGCCGACGCCCTCGAAGGTTGGTGTGACGGCGACTGAACGGATGATGTCGGCCGCGACGAGCAGTTCGAGCCCGAGGAGGATGGAGCGGCCCAGCAGTTGCCGGTAGGAGCGGTAGACGGAGAGTCGCGCGGAGCCGGCCGGCAGGCGTTCCGGCTGGAATCCCCGCAGCGCCATGGGGATGGACACGAGGGCGCCGATTACCATAACGGCCACCCCGGCGAAGTCCATGAAGCGGCCGGCCGTCTCGATAATGTGCTGAAGATCCATGGTTCCCCTCAGAGAAGTGGGTGGTGAATTTCAAATCAGGACTTACGGGTGCCGGACGCCTTTGCCGGCCAGAACGGCCCGGTAGCCTTCTCGGAAACTTGGGTACTGCAACTCGAAACCGGTGCTGCGGAGCCGTCCGTTGCTAGCTCGCTTGTTTCCGCCCCGCGACGGTTCGCCGCCCGACGCCGGAGGCCTGCCCGCCGAAGTGCCCCCCGCCGAAGTGCCGCCCGACGCCGAGACCCCGCCCGCCGAAGCGCCGTCCGCCGCGCCAGCAGAGTCCGACGCCGGCCGGGGGAGTCCCAGCTCCGCGGCCAGGAAGCCCAGCACCTCGCCGAGCTCGGCCGGTTCGTTGTCCACGCCCAGATACACGGGCGCGGGAACCGTGTCCATAGTGCACAGATGGACGATTGCCGCGGCGGCGTCGTCGCGGTGGATACGGTTGGTGAAGCGCGACGCGGCGGGAATTACCGCGCTTCCGCCGCGCACCTGGTCGATCAGTCGCGTCCGGCCGGGGCCGTAGATCCCGCCGAGCCGCAGTACCACGGGGGTGATGCCGGTGCCGCGCAGACGGCTGTTGAGGAGTTCCTCTGCCTCGCGGATGATGCGGCCCGAGAACCCGCCGGGTTCCGGCGTCGTGCGTTCATCAATCCAGCCGCCGCCGGCGTCGCCGTAAACGGCCGTCGAAGAAACAAACAGGATCCGGCGGACACTTGCCCCGGACGCCAGGACCGCGTCCAGCACGTTCGACAGACCGTCCACGTAGGCAGCCCGGTAGGCATCCTCAGTCGGGGCATCCGCGGCAATCGCGACGACGACGGCGGTGGTGTCCGCCGGGATGGGCGGCAGCTCACCGGAGCTCAGGTCAGCGGCGACCCCTTCGATGGCGGCCGGAAGTTTCTCCGGCGACCGGCGCCACCCCACCACGCGGTGGCCTGCAGCCGCGAAACGCAGCCCGGCCTCGGTGCCCAGATCGCCGCAACCGGCCAGCAGTACAGTCATAGGGCCAGTCTGCCAGCCTTCGGGAAGCCCTACGGACAGGCGTGAGGAATTCTTGGATCCTGGCGCCGCTGAAATTCCGGGCCCGCCGCTGAAATTCCGGGCCCGCCGTCCGTCGGGCAGGCCGACAGGTTTGCTCACCCTTCGACCGGTGCCATCCGGTAGCCAACGCCCCGTACCGTGCGGATGAACCGCGGTTCGCGGCCTTTGTCACCAAGCTTCTTGCGCAGGTTGCCGATGTGCACTTCCACGAGGTGCTCGTCCCTGGGCCATTCGGTGCCCCACACATGGGTCAAAAGTGCCTTCCGGGTCCACACCCGCCGAGGCGCTCGGGCCAGGGTCTCCAGCAGGTCAAATTCGGTGCGCGTCAATTCCAATTCGACGCCGTCAAGGGACGCCGCACGGCCTTGGACCTCGACAACTAGCGGCCCGTGACGGACGACGCCGTTGGCATCGGCATGCCGGACGTCGGTACCTGCCGCTGAGGTGCACTCGAGCGACGGATGGATGGACATGCCGGGCGAGGCGTCGTCCGCCCGGCGTCGCAGGGCACCGGGCAGGTGGTGTGTCTCAGGCGCTGAGCCGGGCGCGGCCACCATGAAATCCGTGGCGCGGCGTCGCGGCGTGGGACGTTGAGGGGTTGGCCGGTGGCGCCGCATCACCGCGGTCACACGGGCCTGGACGGAGCGCGGGCTGAACGGCTTGCGGATGAAATCATCCGCACCGATCTCCAGTCCTATCAACTCGTCAACCTCGTCCGCCCGGGCCGTGATCATGACGACATAGGCGTCGGAGAATTTGCGCATCCGGCGGCACACTTCCACGCCGTCCAAATCGGGGAGGTTCAGTTCCAGCGTCACAAGGTCCGGCCGATGTTCCTGGATGTTCAGCATGGCTTCGGCCCCGGAACTAGCCTCAAAAACGGCGAAGCCCTGCATTTCCAGTGTCCGGCGGATGAGGAGCCGAACATCACCGTCATCATCTACAACCACAGCGCGGAGCTGCCCCGGTGATTCCAACATGACTCCAGCTTCCAAGACCAAGAGACCCGTGTGTCACAGTCACCCCACACGCCACAGGCTGTGACGCAAGCCACAGGAGCAACAGTTGGACTCAGGCTAACACGGTTTTCTTGAGCAAATGTTGAAGTTTTAGCCGGTCGTGGTTTGAAGCTGGACTGCCAGAGTTGAAGCTACAAGTCCAGCCGCTCAGGCAGAAAGCGCCATCAGTGCCGGACGCGTTCGGCGCCGGCCAGCTACCTCGCCGGATCCGGCGTCGTCCGTCTACCGCGCCGGAACCGGGAAGAAGGCCCGCGGGTCCTGCATCAGAGCCGGGTAATCGAAGGCGGAGCGATCCACGATCTCGTCCACCTGGAAGTTCCGGGCGAAGTGGCCGTCAACGGTGATCGGACGGCCCAGGACCTTGCCGATGGCGAAGGACGTGCCGCCGTTGACCGGGATGGCCACCACGGAGTTGCCGGGAAGGGTGGTGAACGCCTCTTCCTGCTGCTGGCGCTTGCGGGTGGGCTTCTTGACGAGCTGCTTCGGGGGCAGCTTGCGCACCTTGCCCGGGCGGCGGGAGCCTGATTCGGCGTAGACGAACTGGTAGTCGTCGTCCGCGGGGGCCTTGGCCCGTCCGACGGGCGGCAGGCTGACAGTCTTCAGCTGCTCGGGCTCGGTGTCGCCGAGCGGCAGGCGCAGGACCCACATGCGGTCCCCGGCAGGATCCTCGGGCACGAGCTCGTGCTTCGGTTCGGGCCAGACGTACTCCAGGTCCGGGTCCGTGCCCGGGAATACCTGTGTGTAGAACCGCGGATCTTTGGCGATCAGCCGGGACCGGTGGCTAAGGTGGAAATCCGGATTGCCCAGCCATGGCGGCATCGGGATCTTGGCGGCGTAGTCGGGGTGCGCAGCCTGCGGGGCGAACTCCATGATCTTCTCGCGCGTGGTGTCCTCGCCGCCGCGGGCCGTCCATTCATCCACCATGGCCAGCCCGTACATTGTCAGCGCGGGAACGTACCCCATCCACATCCGGACAGCCGGGTGCGACTGCCAGCCGTACTCCGGGATCACCAGCGCACGCAGGATCTGCAGCGCCTCAACACGCTGCTTGCCGAGCCGCTCGCGGTCCAAAACCGCGGCGCTCTGCTGGAAATCGGGGAAGGGGAGGAAAGTCTGCATCTCTCCAGTTTGAGGCCACACGACGAAACCACCAATTGCACAGGACCGTGCGTGCGCATGTTCACATTTTGGAATGAAGCAGACATCTCATTACGGAGGGGCGTAATATAGCAGGACCCCATCAATGTCGCCCGGAGGACACGCCATGAATCCAGCCCCTGTTGTGCCGTTTGTGYCGAAATACGGACAACTGCTCGGCCCGGAAGCGAACGGCATTCTGGTGCTCGAGGAAGTTATTCTTGACCCGGTGGCAGCCCTCAAGGAACAGCACGGGTTCCGCGCCGCAATGGCATCGTTTGCACTGACCATGCGGCGGATACTGGCGCTGCGCCTCTGCATCGCCGTTGTGGCGATCGCCAACCTGCCCCTCTTTCTGCTCAACACGGGCTGGTGGATTTACGCGGTCTCACTGACCCTGGTGGTTGCAGTCCACGCCGCGGTGTCCTGGCTGAACCGTCAGGAGCCGCGGATCCGGCAGCGCCGCATGCTGGAACTGCATCTGCACCGGGAGCGGAGCGACAATTACCGCAAGGTCCGCGACGCCGTGAAGTACGTCATTGACGCCCCTGCCCGGATGAATGAAAGCCTCTACCTTGAGCTCCTCGCCGCGAAGCGGGTAGCCCTGCACTTGGCCATGGGCACGGTGGCCGTGCTGGACACGAGCGACGACGCCGCGTGGAAACTGCAGATCGTCCGCGAACTCCCGCAGGCTGCCTGAGCCGCACGTCTAAGGCCGCAGGGCTCACCGATTACAGCGCGACCCGATTACAGCACGACGCCGGAGCGACCCCTCGAGGGAGCGCTCCGGCGTCGTTGTTTAACGGTGTAGCCCTATCCGGGAAGCTGCAGCACCTGGCCCGGGAACACCAGGTTGGGGTTGCTGATGGTCGCCGTGTTCGCGTCGGCCAGCGAGTGCCAGCCTCCGGCGATGTTGAGCTTCTCGGCGATTGTGCTCAGGGTTTCGCCACTCCTGATGGTGTAGGTCTGGCCACTGACCGATACCGGTGCAACGTGGCGGGGTGCCGGGACGGTTGCCCTGGGGGCCGCTTGCCGGGCAGCCATCTTGGCCGGGGCGGGAACCGCGGCGGGCTGTCGTGATGTGGGTGCGCTCTGTGGAGCCGCGGCGCCGCCGCGCAGGCCCAGTTTCGCGGCGCAGGCTGGCCACGCGCCCCAACCCTGGCTGGCCTGCACTCTCTGGGCGACGGCGATCTGCTGTTCACGGCTGGCGTTCGCCGCGGACCCCGTGCCGCCATGGGCCGCCCACGTGCTGGCGCTGAATTGCAGCCCGCCCGAGTAGCCGTTTCCCGTGTTGGTGGCCCAGTTCCCGCCACTTTCGCATTGGGCCAGCGAGTCCCAGGTGGAGGCGGGGGCTGTGGCCAGGACGGCCGCGTTAGCGGCGGAAGCGGACAGCGCGACGCCTGCGATGGAAACAGCCGCCAGGGTGATGCCGCGGCGCGCGGCAGTGCCATAGGTTGATTTCTTCATGATTTCAGATGCTCCTGAGGGCCACCAGCGCTCGGTCCGTCCCCGGACGTTGTCGCGCCACTGCCCGCCCCTGACAATAGAGGTCATTTGCGGTGTCTACCGGTCGGGCAGTATCTGGTGGTGGTAGCACCGGGCATGCAATACCCGGTTGCCGGGCATGCACACTAGGCTAAGCCAGCCCCCTTCCGTTATCAAGACGTTATTTTGGAAGCTTCTACCGTTATCATCTCGCTACAGTCCGCCTTCTCGCGGATGCTTGCGGACACAATGGCGTAGATCAGCCGCCGAGCATCGCGGCCAAGTACGGAGCGCTCCTGCTGTTCTTGGACCTCGCGACGGCGGCGGGGGTCCCGATCGCGACGATCTCCCCTCCGGCGTCGCCACCTGCGGGGCCGAGGTCGATCACCCAGTCCGCTGCGGCCACCACATCCATGTCGTGTTCCACCACAATGACGGTGTTGCCTGCGTCAACGAGCCGGTGCAGCTGGGCCATGAGGAGCTGGACGTCGGCCGGATGCAGCCCGGTGGTGGGCTCGTCCAGCAGATAGAGGGAGTGGGCCCGCTGGGCACGCTGCAGTTCGGTGGCGAGTTTGATGCGCTGGGCCTCGCCGCCCGAGAGCTCGGTGGCCGGCTGGCCGAGGCGAAGATAGCCCAGGCCCACTTCGCGCAGCGTTTGCAGGCTGCGCGCCGCTGCCGGCACTCCTCCGAGGAACTCTGCGGCGGCATTGACCGTCAGGCCGAGAACTTCTGCCACGTTCTTGCCCTTGTACGTCACCTCCAGGGTTTCCGGGTTGTAGCGCGAGCCCTGGCACTCCGGGCAGGGGCCGTAGCTGCCGGGCAGGAACAGCAGTTCGACGGCGACGAAGCCCTCACCCTGGCAGGTCTCGCAGCGGCCGCCGGAAACGTTGAAGGAAAAGCGCCCTGCGCCGAAGCCCCGCGCCTTGGCCTGGTCCGTGGCCGCGAATTCCTTGCGGACCGCATCGAAGAGTCCGGTGTACGTGGCGAGGTTGGAGCGAGGGGTTCGGCCGATCGGCTTCTGGTCCACCTTGACGAGCCGGTCCAGCTGGTCCAGCCCGGACACGGGTCCCACACTGAGCGGGCCCGTGGACTCGCCGGCCTGGGACTCCAGGTCCTCAACAGGCGGGCTCGCCTCGGCGCCGGATTCCGGGTGCAGCCGGGCACCGACCACCTCGGCCAGGACCTGGCTGACCAGCGTGGACTTGCCGGAGCCGGAGACGCCGGTGACTGCGGTCAGCACGCCCAGCGGGAAGTCGGCGTCGAGTTCGCGCAGGTTGTGCCGGCTGATGTCGCGCAGCTCCAACCAGCCGGCAGCATCCCGGCGGGGGCCGCTGGCGGCAGAACCGCCGCCGTCGTCCGTCATGACGGCAGACTTTCCGGCAGGGCCGGCTGAACCGTTCGGGAACAGGAACGGCCGGGTGACGGACGCGTCCACCTCGGCGAGGCCGGCCACGGGCCCGCTGTAGAGCACTTCGCCGCCGCCTTCACCGGCGCGGGGACCCACATCCACCAGCCAGTCCGCGCGGCGGACGATGTCCATGTTGTGCTCCACCACGAACACCGAATTGCCGGAGGACTTGAGCTGGTCCAGGACCGCAAGGAGCGGCTCGGCGTCGGCGGGGTGCAGGCCGGCGGAGGGCTCGTCCAGCACGTAGATCACGCCAAACAGGCCGGAGCGGAGCTGGGTGGCGATCCGGAGCCGCTGCATTTCGCCGGGGGAGAGTGTGGGGGTGGACCGGCCCAGCGCGAGGTAGCCCAGGCCTAGATCCAGCAGCACGGTGACGCGCTGCAGGAGGTCCCGGGTGATGGCGACGGCCACCTCGTTGCCCTCGCCGGAGGACTGCTTGCGGGAGGCGGTCCCGGCCTCCGTGAGCTCGGTGGTGGGGCGGATGATCTCGGCCAGTTCCGTCAGGGGGACGGCATAGAGGTCCGCGATGGTGCGCCCGGCGAAGGTGACGGCGAGGGCGGCCGGGGTCAGGCCGCTGCCGCCGCACACCGGGCAGGGTCCGGTCTCCATAAAGCGCAGCACGCGGTCGCGCATGGTGGTGCTCTTGGAGTCGGCGAGCGTATGCAGCACGTAACTCTTGGCGCTCCAGAACCGGCCCTTGTAGGGCTTGGCGACGCGGTCGCGCTGGGGCGTCACTTCCACCACGGGCTGTTCCTCGGTGAACAGGATCCAGTCGCGGTCTTTTCTCGGCAGCTTCCGCCAGGGGGTGTCGACCTCGTGGCCCAGGTGGGTCAGGATGTCGCGCAGGTTTTTGCCCTGCCACGCCCCGGGCCAGGCGGCGATGGCGCCGTCGCGGATGCTTAGCGAGGTGTCCGGCACCAGGGAGGACTCGGTGACGGTGTGCGCGATCCCCAGGCCGTGGCACTCCGGGCAGGCGCCGGCGGCCGTGTTCGGGGAAAACGCGTCCGAGTCCAGCGGGCCGGCGCCGTCGGGATAGCTGCCGGCGCGGGAGAAAAGCATGCGCAGCGAGTTGGACAGCGTGGTGAGCGTGCCCACCGTGGACCGCGAACTCGGCGTCCCGCGGCGCTGCTGGAGTGCGACGGCGGGCGGCAGTCCGGTGATCATTTCCACCTTGGGGTTGTGCCCCTGCTGGATGAGCCGGCGGGCGTAGGGGGCTACGGATTCGAAGTAGCGGCGCTGCGCCTCGGCATAGATGGTGCCGAAGGCGAGGGAGGACTTGCCGGAGCCGGAAACGCCGGTGAAGGCGACGATCGCATCGCGGGGCACGTCCACATCCACGTTGCGCAGGTTGTTCTCACGGGCACCGCGCACCCGGACAAAACCGTCCGTCGGATTGCCGGGAGCCAGATCGTGAACTACATCCCGGTCGGTCGGCCGCGGCAAATCGGAAGCATGCTGTTTACTTTGCATTGGTTCGACTCTATCGGTGATGCCAGCGGGCAGGCATATCCTTACCGGATGGAAACGTACGACGGCGGGGCCGAGTTGACAGCGGAAGAACCGGAAGAATCGGAAGAACCGGAAGCCGGCGAACCCCTCCCGCTCCCGGTTGCCGAACTGCACCTGCATATTGAAGGAACCCTGGAACCGGAGCTGATCTTCGCGCTGGCGGAACGCAACGGGATTGAACTGCCCTATAAGGACCTGGAGGAGCTGCGCTCGCGCTACGAGTTCACGGACCTGCAGTCCTTCCTGGACCTGTACTACGCCAATATGGCCGTGCTGCAGACGGAGCAGGACTTCGCCGACATGACCCGGGCCTACCTGGCCCGGGCGGCGCTCGCCGGGGTCAGGCATGCCGAGATCATGCTGGACCCGCAGGCCCATCTGTCCCGCGGGGTATCCCTGGAGACGTGCGTCAACGGCGTGGCCTCGGTACTGGCCGGCTCACGGGAAGAGTTCGGCATCTCCACCCTCCTGATCGCGGCCTTCCTGCGCGACCTCACCGAGGAATCCGCCCTTGAGGTGCTGGAGCAGCTGCTTGCCATGGACGCTCCGATCGCCGGAATCGGGCTCGATTCCGCCGAGGTGGGCAACCCGCCGGCCAAGTTTGAGCGGCTCTTCGCCAGGGCCAAGGACGCCGGGCTGCACCGGATCGCGCACGCCGGCGAGGAGGGCCCGCCGTCGTACATCATTAACGCGCTGGACATCCTCGAAGTGGAGCGGATTGACCACGGCATCCGGTGCATGGAAGACCCGGAACTCGTGGAACGGCTGGTGGACGAGCTCATGCCGCTGACCGTGTGCCCGCTGTCCAACGTCCGGCTCCGGGCGGTGGACACCCTGGCTGAGCACCCGCTGCCGGCGATGCTCGCGGCGGGGCTGAACGTGTGCGTGAACTCGGATGATCCCGCGTATTTCGGCGGGTATGTGGACGACAACTTCGCGCAGCTGCAATCGGTGATTGGCCTGTCCGAGTTCGACTGTGTCCGGATGGCCGCGAACTCGATCCGTTCGTCCTTCGCGAGCGAGGAACGCAAGGCCGAACTCCTGGCCGAACTCGCCGCGTCCGGGCACTAAAATCACCGTTGCCCTATCACTTATGGTCGCTAAAACGGGCGGTTGGGAACCATAACTGATAGGGCAAYAGCGCAGCGTTGGGGGTCTGGGTGACCCCCGGTGGGCGGCTTAGACGTCGATCGAGTCCATGTGCGGGTACCGCGCTCCGGCTGCCGCCCCGGCCGGAGCGAGTTCGTCCAGACGGTTGAGGTCCTCGGCGGAGAGTTCGACGTCGGCAGCGCCCAGGTTCTCCCGCAGGCGGTCGCGCTTCTTGGTGCCAGGGATGGGAACGATGTGCTCGCCCTGGGCCAGCAGCCACGCCAGTGCCAGTTGCGCCGGGGTGCAGCCCTTCGCATCCGCCAACTCCGTGACCCGACCCACGAGCTGCAGGTTGCGGGCAAAGTTCTCGCCCTGGAAGCGCGGGGAGTGCCGGCGGAAATCGTCCGCCGGGAAGTCTTCCGGGCTGCGGAACTGGCCGGTCAGGAAGCCGCGGCCCAGCGGACTGTAGGGGACAAAGCCGATGCCCAGTTCCGCGAGGACCGGGAAGACTTTGGTCTCCGGCTCGCGCTCCCACAGCGAGTATTCGGTCTGCAGGGCCGTGATGGGGTGCACCGCGTGGGCCCGGCGCACGGTGTCGGCGCTGGCCTCGGACAGGCCAAGGTGCCGGACTTTCCCGGCCTGTACCAGTTCAGCCATGGCTCCGACGGTTTCCTCGATCGGGACGGTCTTGTCCACCCGGTGCTGGTAGTACAGGTCGATGTGGTCCACGCCCAGCCGCTGCAGGCTTGCATCACAGGCGGCGTGCACGTAGTCGGGGGAGCCGTTGATGCCCACCCAGGATCCGTCGGGCCGGCGTTCGTTGCCGAATTTGGTGGCCAGGACGACGTCGTCGCGCCGGCCCGCGATGGCCCGGCCCACAAGCGTCTCGTTGGTGAACGGGCCGTACATGTCAGCCGTGTCGAGCAGGCTTCCGCCGGCGTCGAGAAAGGCTTGGATGGTGGCGATGGATTCGGTTTCCTCGCCGTGGCCGTAGAACTCGCTCATGCCCATGCAGCCCAAACCCAGGGCGGAGACGGTGAGCGAACCGAGCGTGCGGGTTTCCATAGGTATCTCCTCGATCAGAAAGGTGGGAGCGGCCTCCGCCGCCTCGTGCACCGGGGCGGGACGCAGTTGGCCGATGGCCACTCTAGGCCTATCCGTCCGGGGACACAACGGAAGCCCGGCTCACCCTTGCAGGAGGATGCGCCGGACGGCGACCGCGCGGCAAAGTGCAGATATGACGAAGACTCGGGAGCCGCGCAAGGGCTGGCTGCGCCGCTCTATGCCCGGACTCGATGTCGCCGCGACGTATCAGAAGGACTGGTTTGGCAAGGACATCATCTCCGGGATCGTCCTGACGACGTTGCTGGTTCCCCAGGGAATGGCCTACGCCGAGCTGGCAGGGTTGCCCCCGATCACCGGGCTGTACACGAGCATCCTCTGCCTGCTCGCCTATGCGGTGTTCGGTCCGTCCCGCATTCTCGTGTTGGGACCGGATTCTGCGCTCGGGCCCATGATCGCCGCGACGGTCCTACCGCTCGTCGCGTCCGACGGCGACCCGCAGAAGGCGATCGCGCTCGCGTCAATGCTGGCCCTCATGGTCGGCGCCATCATGGTCCTCGCGTCCGTGGCCAAGCTCGGCTTCATTGCCGACCTCATCTCCAAACCGACCATGATCGGCTACATGAACGGCCTCGCCATCACCATCCTGGTGGGCCAGTTGCCCAAGCTCTTCGGCTTCAAGGTGGACAGTGAAAGTTTCCTAGGTGACCTCGTCGGCTTCGTCCAGGGCGTGGCCAACGGCGAGACGGTGATCGCCGCCGCGGCAGTCGGTATTAGTGGAATCGTGCTGATACTGGCTCTGCAACGGTGGCTGCCCAAGGTCCCTGCGGTGCTGGTCATGGTGGTCCTCGCCATCGCGGCGGCGGCGGTGTTCGACCTCGCAGCCAAGGGCGTCTCGCTGGTCGGGGAACTCCCGCAGGGCTTCCCGCCGTTCACCATCCCGCAGGTGGACTTCGCGGACCTCGGACTGATGTTCGCCGGGGCCCTGGGTATTGCGTTGGTGTCCTTGACGGACACCATCTCGACGGCGACATCGTTCGCCGCGCGCTCCGGCCAGGAAATCCGTGGCAACCACGAGATGATCGGGATCGGTGCCGCCAACCTGGCCGCTGGTCTCTTCCAAGGCTTCCCGGTCAGCACCAGCGGCTCCCGGACCGCCGTCGCCGAACGTTCTGGCTCGAAGACCCAGCTCACGGGGGTGACGGGTGCCGTGCTGATCCTGCTCATGCTCGTGCTGCTGCCGGGGCTGTTCCGGAACCTGCCACAGCCGGCTCTGGCGGCCGTGGTGATGACGGCGGCTGTTTCCCTCGCCGATATTCCTGGAACGTTGCGTCTCTTGCACCAGAGACGAACCGAGTTCTACCTGTCCCTGGCCGCCTTCCTCGGAGTGGCGTTGCTGGGCGTTCTGCCCGGCATCGGCATTGCGGTGGGGCTGTCCATCCTGAACATCTTCCGGCGGGCGTGGTGGCCATACGAGACCGTGATCGGGCGGGTGCCCGGCTATGAGGGGTTTCATGACGTCAACGTCCACCCGGACGCGAAGCACCTGCCCGGCCTGGTGATCTACCGGTGGGACGCTCCGTTGTTCTTCGCCAACGTCAGGCCGTTCCGCGACAACATCCGGCACTTGGCACGGACAGAACCCAAACTGCAGTGGATCATCATCGCGGCCGAACCGATCACGGACGTGGATACCACCGCCGCAGACGTCTTGCTCGATCTGGATGTCGAGCTGAACGCTCAGGGTATCTCCCTGGTGTTCGCCGAGCTCAAGCACCGGACCCGGGACAAGATCGAACGCTACGGACTGACCCGCGAAATCGAGCCGGAGCATTTCTATCCCACCACCGAAGCAGCGGTAGCTGCCTACATGGCCAAGACCGGGGCTCAGTGGAGCGCCGAGGACTGAGAACCATCTGGGCACCACGGTCCTGACGTAGTAACGGGTGCCTAGGAGCGGGCGTCCTGGCGCTGCTCGGTCGGCACGCGGGCGCTGCGGGTGATCCACCAGCCCAGCGCGGCCATCGCCAGTCCGATGGGAATCCCGTACGGTGGCAGGCCCACGTTGAATCCCAGGGCCCCGGCGACGACGAACGCCGCGCCGGCCCACGCCGGGAACATGTGCGTCCGCCAGCCCACTAGGCCGAAGATAATCCAGCCGAGCGCAAACAGCACGTAACTGGAGAGTGCGCCGATGACCAGCATGCCGGACCCGCCGGCGAGGATGGCGCCGGGCGCAGTTTCGGCAATCCACGGACCGGCAAACCCGTCGAACCACATGTTGCCCGCCATATCCATGGTGCCGATGAGGGCTCCGCAGAATCCGACGGCGCCGAGGGCACCGGCGCTGTCCGCGTACCTCATGTAGACGGACACCAAGGCGAGCATCAGCCCGATGAAGACCACAAAGTAGAACGCGTTGGACAGCTGGAACGGAGTCTGGCGCATCATTTCTATTCGCTCGAGGCTGTGGTCGGCCGCGAGCAGGCGCCAGACGTCCTCGGCGGCGAAGGCCAGGCCGGCTGCCAGGGCAATGGGCCCGGCATGGGACGGCAGGGGTGAGGACATGGTCCCTCCTTAGCGGTGGATTGGATCTGATCCGGAACGGAGCAGCACTGAGTCGATGGCGGAGGCAGGCGCCGCGCGCCAGGCACCCCGGTCCAGGAGAACGGTGGTGAGGACTGCAAGGACCACCACGGCGAAGTAGATCAGTTCCGCCCGGTCAGCCTCGGCACCGGAGAAACCGAAGGAACCCACGGTGAAGGTGCCCTGGCTGTTGTGGAAGAGGAATGTGAGCAGCACGCTGCCGCCGGTGCGGTTGAACAGCCACACGTAGAGGAAAGTGATGGCGAAGGTGGTGGGCAGCCCGATCAGGCTGAGCTGCCCGAACAGGACCAGCGGAAGGTGCCAGAGAGACACCACAACGCCGAGGAGTGCCGCGGACCGCAGCGGAGTCCACCTGGCCTGGAGCAGGGGCACGGCATAGCCGCGGAACCCCGGTTCCTCTCCTAGGGGGCCGTCCATCGGATTGACCAGGCGTACGGCAAAAACAGCCAGGAGCCCCGACCACGTCACCTCTGCCAGCCCGGGAGCCGCGGCGCCGAGGGCCATGTTCGCGAATCCGGTGAGCAGCGCCAGCATTGCCGGGAGGAGGAGCGCCACGGCGTACCAGGCCCAGCCCACCCGCCACCTGATCAGCCGCCGGGCCCACACCCGGAAGCCAGCTCTGCCCTCGGCGAGCCCAATGATGATCAGTGCCGCCACGAGTGGACCGACCGGCAGGAACTCGAACTGCGGCATTAGGCCTGCCGCATAGAGCGGCCAGGAGCACCACGAAATCGCGAAGGCCAGGACAAAGAACGCCGGGAGGCGGTGGCGCTGCAGCCAGACCTTGAAACGAGGCATGACGGCTCCTGAGGAACAGGGACGAATACGGCTCATTGTCCGCTCGCGGGCGCCCCGAATCCAGATCTGCCGAATCCAGCACTGCCGAAACGGGCATGGCGGCCAAGAGTACTCCGGCGCCAGGCTACTCGCGGGTAGCGGTGAGTTGGTAACTCGCGCGCTCCGCTCGGCCCTGTCATAGTGGGTCACGACACACAGAGTTAACCGGATCCGCTCGCAAAAACCATCATTTCCTTGGCAAAATGCAGGTGGATCAATTGCTTCTAAAGGAGACCCATGGGCGCGAACACCGCGGAAAACACCAACCTTCGGCTCAAGGCCGTGCTGGATGTCCTGTCAGAGGAGGCGTGGACTGGCGCGAAGCCGAACGCCGGAGCCGTACTGGGCGAGGCAATCGCACGGGTACCCCTCAACGACCAGGAGTCCGAACTTCTCAGCGGCGGCATTCCCCGCGGCCACAAGACGCTGACCACCGCCACGGCCAAGCTGGTCAAGGCCGGCTGGCTGGTCAAGGGCCGCTCCGGCTGGTCCATCACCGACGACGGCCAGCGCGCCACGGTCGCTTTCGCCGAGCCTGCCGCCTTCGCTTCAGCGCTCGACGCCGGCACTCCGGTTCCGGCGGGCACCCCGCTGCCGTCTGCTCCCGTGGCGAAGCCGGCGAAGCCGGCGAAGGCAGCAAAGACAGCAGCAACGCCGGCCGCCAAGGCCGAGGAAGCGCCGTCGAAAGCCGGCAAGGTTGCCGGCAAGGCCGCCAAGATCGTCGAGGAAGTTGTGGCGCCGGTGGCCAAGGCGGTGCGGAAGCGCAAGCCCGCTGCGAAGGCCGCACAGTCAGCAGAAGCTACGGCAGAAACCGCGGCAGCGGCAGCCCCGGCCGTCAGCGTCGAAACCATCGACCAGCCGGACGCCGTCGCGGTTGCCGGTGACTTCAACGTCCTGATCGGCGCACCCGCCAACTGGGCGCCGCAGTATGACGAAGCCCAGATGGAACTGGACCAGGTGGATCAGCTCTGGAAGATCGCCGCGGACATTCCGGCCGGCTTCTACACCTTCAAGATCGCCCTGAACCGCTCCTGGGACGAGAACTACGGTGCGTTTGGCGTCTTCGACGGTCCCAACCACGAAGTCCACCACGGCGGCGGCCTCCTGGTCATTCAGTACGATCACCGCACCCGGGACATCGTCCTGCGATAGGCACCGACCGCCAATCATCCTGCCGACGCGCAATCATCCTGCCGACGCGCAAATGACCCTGCGACACCCGAATTCGGGTGACGCAGGGTCATTTGCGCGTCGCGGGCGGAATCGCGCATCCTGAGCCAGGCCAGGGGCCCCGGACGGACCTAGCATTGCCTCATGGCCACCGTCGAGCTTGCGGGCCTGCGAATCCGCTACCAGCGTGCCGGCCACGGGTTACCGCTGGTTGACGGCTGCTTAGAACCGGGTCGGGTCCGGCCGCGGCGGCACCGGGCCGGGATCCGGAATCGGGAGGGGATTGGGCGTCGGGAACGGACCCGGTGCCGGTGACGGTGTGGGCGCGGGCCCGGGAACCGGCTCAGGCCCCGGAACCGGTGGTGGCGTGACCGGGCCAGGTTCCGGCGGGAACGGGTCCCCGGGTTCCGGCGGCGGCGTCGTGGGGCCCGGTTCCGGCGGAAACGGATCGGGTTCGGGTGTCGGGGGAATAGTCATGTCTGGCTTCCTTTCTTAGCTGGCGTTCCGGATACGGCAATCAGGCGCCGCTGCGCCGGCGCAAGACCAGCAGTTCCCAGGGCCTCAGGCGCATCCCGCCCGTGGCAGAGCTGCCGTGCACGGCACTCGCGGCTGAACCGCCGTCGCGCGCGGCAGCGCCGGCGTCGGACGGGTAGTTGCCCAAGACCAGCTCCGCGTCATGCCAGGTCTGGTCCCCGAGCTCGGCGTCGCGCTCTTCGCCGGAGAAGTTGCCCAGAACCAGAATCTGCGTGCCGTCTGCGGGGCTGCCGGGGGAACCGCCTGAACCGGAACCAGCCAGGGCCCGGGTGAAGGCGTAGACGTGCGGGTCATCGGGCAGGAGCATGGTGAAGTCCCCGTGCGAGACCACCGGCTCCGCATGCCGCAGCGCTATCACCTTGCGGTAGAAGCTGTAGACCGAGTCCGGATCATCCACCTGGGCGGCGGCGTTGATGTGGTTGGCATTCGGGTTCACCGCGATCCAGGGAGCGCCGGTGGTAAACCCGGCGTGCCGGGAGGCGTCCCACTGGACCGGGGTCCGCGCGTTGTCCCGGTTCAGCGGCGCGAGCGCGGCGAGGACCTCGGCGTCGGTGTGGCCCAGATGGGTGGTGGCTTCGCGGTGGTGGTTGAGGACCTCGATGTCGCGGTAATCGCTGATCGCGCCGAACGTCATGTTGGTCATGCCCAGTTCCTCGCCCTGGTAGACGTAGGGCGTGCCCCGGTGCAGGTGCAGGATGCCGGCCAGCATCTTGGCTGAGTGCTCGCGGTACTTCCCGTCTTCGCCGAAGCGGGACACGGCGCGGGCCTGGTCGTGGTTGCCCCAGTACAGGCTGTTCCAGCCGGTCTCGGCCAGGCCTTCCTGCCAGCGTCCCAGGGTCTGCTTCAGCTCGGTGAGCAGGAGCTTCTTGGGCCGCCATTTGTCGCCCTCTTCCTGGTCCAGCGCCACGTGCTCGAACTGGAACACCATGTCCACCTCGGCCCGGGCGGGGTCGGTGTACAGGACGGCGTCCTCCACGGTCACGCCGGGCATTTCGCCGACGGTGAGCAGCCCGCCCGTTCGGCTGGCGAAGACTTCCCGGTGCATCTCCTGCAGGAACTCGTGCATGCGCGGGCCGTCGATGTAGAACGGGCTGCCGTCGCCAAAGAGCTTGCCGTCCGCGACGGGCCCGTCCGGGAGCGAAATGTCCTTGGAGATGAAGTTGATGACATCCATCCGGAAGCCGTCCACGCCCCGGTCCAGCCACCAGTTCATCATCTCGTAAACCGCCGCGCGGACCTCGGGATTCTCCCAATTCAGGTCCGGCTGCTTCTTCGAGAAAATGTGCAGGTAGTACTCCCCGGTGGCCTGATCGAACTCCCACGCGGGCCCGGAGAACGCCGAGCCCCAGTTGTTCGGCTCCGCGGCGGCGGCCGCGCGTCGTTGGGAGGCCCGGGCGTCCACCTCCCGGGGTGGCCGCCACCAGTACCAGTCGCGCTTCGGGTTCTCCTTCGAGGACCGGGACTCCACGAACCAGGGGTGTTCATCCGATGTGTGGTTGACCACCAGGTCCATCACCAGCTTCATGCCGCGCGCGTGCAGCCCGTCGGTCAGTTCCCGGAGCTCCTCGAGAGTGCCGAAGAGCGGATCGACATTGCGGTAGTCGCTGATGTCATAGCCGTTGTCGTCCTGCGGCGAGGTGTAGATCGGGGAGAGCCACACGACGTCGACCCCCAGCCGCTGCAGGTAGTCCAGCTTGCTGATGATGCCGCGGAGGTCGCCGATGCCATCGCCGTTCGAATCGGCAAAGCTGCGCGGATATATCTGATAGACGACGGCGCGTTGGAACCAGTCGCGGGCAGTCGCCTTGGGTGTTTCCGCGGGGGCTTGTTCGACCGTCATGGGGGACTCCTCAGCTGGTCCTGCAGGCTATCGGGACAGCGCGTTGCTGACCCGCCAACGTCTGATTATTGACCAGTTGGAGAGGGGTGGGAAGACCTGCCCGGTCCTGCTGTCCGGCCGAAGCCGTCCGGCCGGGTTGTCCGGACTTGGCTAGTTCTGCGAGGCGATGGCGTTATCGCGGTCCTCGAAGACGTCCTCGCCGGGACCGGAGAAGGCTTTGGAGCGCTGGATCGCCTCGATGGACCCGGTGAACAGCTGGGAGTCCTGGGGGTCTGCGTGCCGGGGGTGCTCGCCAGTGGCAGCATCCTTGCCCGGTCGCCTGGATTCCGTCCCGGCGTCGAACGCGGCGGATCCCACCGCCGACGGCAGCGATTCCAGGCGCACGTGGGGGAGCGCCGTCGGGTGGTCCTGCTGCAGGAACAGCACCAGTTCCTCACGGATCAGGCAGCGGAGGTCGAACAGGGAGGCGCTGTCCGCGGCGCTGACCAAAATGCGCACCCGGACAAAGCCGGCGGTGGCGTCCGTGATCTGCAGGATCCCCACCCGCTTGTCCCACAACGGGGTCTCGGCCAGGACCTTCTTCAGCTCGCCGCGCATCGCCTCGACAGGAGCGCGCCAGTCGAGGTCGAACTCCACGGTGCCCATGACCTCGGACTGCCGCCGGGTCCAGTTCTCGAACGGGGTGGTGGTGAAATACGTCGAGGGCAGGATCAGCCGGCGGTCGTCCCAGATGTGGACCACCACGTAGGTCAGGGTTATCTCCTCGATCCGGCCCCATTCCTTCTGGACCACCACCACATCGTCCACCCGGATCGCGTCCGTGAAGGCGAGCTGGATGCCGGCGAAGACGTTTACCAGCGAGGTCTGCGCGGCGAGGCCGGCCACAATCGAGATCACGCCCGCGGAGGCAAGGAGCCCTGCGCCGAGTGCCTGGATCGCGGGGAACGTCAGCATCATGCTGCCCAGGGCCACCACCACGATCAGTGCGACGCCGATCCGCCGGGCCAGGATCACCTGGGTGCGCAGCCGCCGGGCGCGGCGGTTGTCCGCGACATCCACCCGGTACCGGGTCAGGACCATCGCCTCGATGATGAGCAGCATGGCGACGGCCAGCCAGGCCAGGGACGCGATGAGCGCAATCAGCAGCAGATGGTCCAGGCCGTGGCGCCATTCGAGGTCCCCGGTGCTTGTCGCCAGCGCGATCCTGACGGCGATCAGGCACAGCGACAAGCGCAACGGCAGCCGGGCCACGCGGGACGTCTCGCGCAGTTCGGGCTTGCTGCGGTTGAGCCGGAGCACAATCTTGCGAACCAGCCAGGACAGGACGAGCCCGGCAACCACGGCGAGGGCCATGGCCAGGAACGGCATTGCTTGTGTCAGGAACTCTTGCATTAGTTAAGCTCTAGCAAGCTTCCACGGGCAATTGAAATCGGAGGGATGTCAACGTGGGTCCGGTCACGCCGCTACAGAACGCCGCTACAGAAGGTGGCGGGCATGGCATGCAGCGGCGGGTTATGGCACCCTCCGGCCGCCAACTCGGGACTTTTGGCCCTTGCTTTGGCGTCCAGACGCTCCACAATGGTCGAACCACTTGAATCCCAGGGGGAGGGTGACATGCGTCGACTCTCGGCGTTCGGCACGGCAGCATCGGCCGGTTTCTTGGTTGCGGCACTGCTCGGCGCCTGCGGCGGCCCCGCGGGCCCGGGCCCGACGTCGCCGTCGATGCCCTCTGTGCCCCCGCTGACGTCCGCGCCCGGCGCAACTGATGTTCCGCCGACGGAGGCGCCGTCGACGCCGGCCACGCCCGCGCCGACGGCAGAGGACTGGAAAACCGTCAAGACATCCGACGGGCAGCTGGAGTTCGACCACCCGGCCGAGTGGACTGTCAAGGACCGCGGCGCCGAGGCCGCGCCCGGCGGGGTGTTCCTGGAGGTCCTCACCGCGGACGGCAAGTCGCTGGCCACGCTGCGGACCAACGTGGTCACGGGCTCGGAATGCACGCAGCGGATCCCCTACTCCGTGCTCGATCTGGTGCCCGTTCCGGCTTTGGTCCAGCAAGGGGTTGAGCCGCACTTCATCTTTGAGTTGCGCCTGTATCCGGCAGAGAAGGACCCCATGAAGGCCAATGTCATGGCCTACGGCATCAGCTCGGCACCGAAGCCGTCCGGGCCAGATGCCTGTCCGATCTTCCATTTCTTCACCTGGCCGCCCAGCGGAGCGTCGTTCGGAGGCGTCTACAACCCCTTCGACACCAGCCCGGGCAACGAGCCTTTTGTCGACACCCCGGAGGCGTACCTGGAGACCTCCGAATACAAGGACATCAGGAAGATGATCACCTCGCTGCGCCCGGCGGGGCAGTAGGGCCGGCCCGGACTGATGGTGAGGCAGCGGCGACGCACAGTGTTTCCGGCTCCGTTTCGCCCGGCGCTGG
This sequence comes from Arthrobacter sp. P4_F10, assembly GCF_056401435.1. Lineage (NCBI taxonomy): Bacteria > Bacillati > Actinomycetota > Actinomycetes > Micrococcales > Micrococcaceae > Arthrobacter > Arthrobacter sp. P4_F10. The sequence continues at coordinate 34,621 of NZ_JBFUJJ010000024.1, read as the reverse complement.
TCCTCGCAGCCCTGCTGCTGGCCGGCTGCGGCTCGCCGGTGGTGCCGCCCGCGACATCCGGCGCTGCGCCGGCGCCGGATGCAACGTCCGGCGGCCCGCCTGCGGGAGACGCTCAGTCGGGAAACACGGAGTCGGGAAACGCGGGGTCGGGAAATTCCCCGCAGGGAACGCAGGGAACCACGCCGCCAGAAACAACACCGGGAACGGCTCCGGGGACCACGACGCCGGCAACCTCACCGGCGGCGGTGGGTCCGCCGTCGTCGTCCGGGTGGAAGACGTTCACGACGTCGGATGGGACGCTGAGTTTCGACTACCCGGCCACATGGGTGATCCGGGACCCGGCAGGGGAGGCGCCGCTGGGCGGAGAGTTCGTAGACGTGGTGAACGCCGCCGGGAAGCAGATGGCCGCGCTGCGCACGAATGTGGTCACGGGCGCCGAATGCAGCGAGCAGCAGCCGTACCTGCTCATCGATTCGGAGCCGATGCAGGCCCTCGCCGAACCCGGCGCGGCGGACCAGAATGGGCCGCGTTACGTCTTCGAGGGCCGCGGTGATGCCGCGGCACCGGAAGCTTCGCCGCCCACCTACGCGTCGTACGGCATCACCATGATGCCGGAGGAGACCGGACCCCTGGCGTGTCCGATGTTCCAGCTTTTCCTCTGGCCGCCCAGCGGTGCGCTGTTCGGCCAGGCCTACGACCCGGCGAAGAACACGACCCCGGGGAACCCCGGGCTGCCGTATCTGGAGAAGGCGAAGCTCTACGCCACCACGGCGGAGTACCAGGACGTCCGGAAGATGATCACCTCGCTCCGTCCCGCCGCCGAGGGGACGGGCACGGAACCGGCGAATTAGGTGCGGCCGGACACTTCTTGGCGGCCGGCTGCGGTGCGAGCACGGCGCGCTGCCAGCGTCGCTAGACGGCGGGCAGGTGCCGGTGGCGGCGGGCTGTCGGTGCCGGCGACGTGTTCCTGGTGCCGCGCTGCCCGGCCCACGGGGTGCTGCGGACCTCCCGGATCAGCCCGGTGCCGGCGCACTCGCGCACGGCCATGATCGCGTTCGCCGCCTGGCGTTTGTCGTYGAATGCTGTGGAAACGGCCAACACGGTCCCGTCGGCGGCTATGAGACGGAACCGGACGTTGGATTCCCCGTCCGTGAAGATTTCGAATTGTCCAGCCATTGTCTTGTCCTTTCGGGCAGCGGTGGCTGCCGGGAGGGTAAGGCACTTCGGTGTGCTGTTGCCGGGTCTTCGACAAGCTGTTGCAGTGCTGGAACAGCCTTTCGCGAACGTCGGCCGCCCGGAAAGGGGCAAAGGTCCCTTGGTGTCTGGGCGAAGAGACTTAGCCTGCGGGACCAAACCCCGCATGACCCAAACCAGGGGCGGTGGCGGGCGCTACATTGGGAGCATGACTGACAAACACCCTGTGCAGTTTCCGGCCGATTCCGGCGAGCCCGTGCGGCTGAACGCGCGGGTGTCCGGTGTGGTGCAGGCCGTCGGGTTCCGGTACTGGACGGTCCGGAAGGCCGAGGAGCTTGGGCTCAGCGGCACGGTCCGGAACAACTACGACGGCTCCGTGGGCATTGTGGCCGAGGGGCCGCAGTCCGTGGTGCTGGAGCTGCGTCGCTGGCTGCGCTCGCCCGAGGCGCCCGGCCGGGTGGAGGACGTCGAAGAATCGCTCTCGGCGGCGACGGGAGAGTTCGGCGGATTCGACGTGGCGTACTAGGGCTCCAGATGTGCTGGGCTGCAGCTGCACTCCGCCGGCCCGAGCTCCCCTGACCCGGGAACGGTAATCCGAGCCCGGGGCGAAGGACCCTCGGCAGCGCGGCGTGAGGCGAGTACGGTGTGCCCATGCAGAAAATATCGATCGATGCCCTGGCCAGGCAGCAGGTCGCGGCTGCCCTCGCTGCAGGGAGCGGACGGGCCGCCGACACCGTGTTCGGCGGGCACGAGAAAGTTCTGCGCCAGACCGTCATGGCGTTCAGGGCCGGGACGCAGCTGAGCGAGCACCAGAACCCCGGGGAGGCGACGGTGTTTGTGCTCCGCGGCTGTGTGCGCCTGCGGGCCGGCAACGAATCCTGGCAGGGCAAAACCGGCGATCTGCTGATTGTGCCGGAGGGGCTGCACAGCCTGGAAGCCGAGGAAGACTCTGCGATCTTGATGACGGTGRCCAAGATCAGGACCTGAACCGCCCGCCCAATCCGGGTGGCCTGCAGCCATTCGAGACGAAGGAGAGGCCGAAAGTGAATTCCAGGGATGCCAGAGAGATCAGACATCTGCGCCCTTGCATGAAAGGGAGCGCACGGCAGGGGCCGGGACGATGACCGCCGTCGTGGTAACGCAGATCGGGGGCGCGACATGACCGTCATACCGTCCATCGAGGAGGTCCCGGAAACCCGGCGCTGGTGGGCGAGGGCGGCTTACGTCGCGGTCCTCCTCGCGGTGGCTGTCCCGTTGGTGGCTGCGGGTTTGGCAGGCACCATTGCGCTGGTCATGATCGATGCCGGCGCCGTGTTGGTGACTGTGGCTGCGATCTACTGGTTCCTCATCAGCCGCGGTTTCCTGCGCTGGTGTGCGTTGGCGCTCGCGGTACTGGCCCCGCTGGTGCTCGTGGTCCTACACATCCGGGCGGGCCTGCTGTGGGAGATGGTGCTCTCGGTTGGACTGGCGGCTGTTGCGGTGGTCTGTGCCCGCGCCGCCCTCCGGGAAAGGGGCGAAGGCAAGGCCATGGCTGAGTACCCCGCTCCCACCTGGCGGCATGCCTTCCTGGTGATGAATCCGCGTTCAGGCGGGGGCAAGGTCGTGAAGTTCGATCTCCAGCGCAAGGCCGAGGAACTCGGTGCGGAGGTGGCACTTCTTGAAGGTCCGGGACAGGTGGATGTCGATGCGCTGGCCCGGCAGGCGGTGGAGCGCGGGGCCGATCTGCTCGGCGTCGCCGGTGGGGACGGGACCCAGGCGCTGGTGGCCGGCATTGCGGCCGAGCACAACCTTCCGTTCCTGGTGATCAGCGCAGGCACCCGCAACCATTTCGCCCTGGACCTCGGGCTGGACCGGGAGGACCCGACGGGCTGCCTGGACGCCCTCCGGGACGGCGTGGAGCTTCACGTTGACCTCGGCAAGATCAACGGCCGCACCTTCGTCAACAACTCATCTTTCGGCGTGTACGCCGAGGTGGTGCAGAGCCCGGAGTACCGCGACGACAAGGCCGGTACCGTGCTGGAGATGCTTCCGGACCTGATCAGGGGCGCTAAGGGTGCGCGACTTCGAGCCCAGATGGACGGCGCAACCGTGGACGGCCCGCAGGCGGTGCTGGTGAGCAACGGTCCGTACGGCAGCAACGACCTCGCCGGCCTGGGCCGCCGAACCCGGCTGGACCGCGGCGTTCTCGGCGCGGTGGCGCTCTCCGCCGCCAGCACTCGCGAAGCGGTGGGCCTGCTGCGCCGTGCCACGAAGCGCGGCCTGATCCAAGTCGCGGCGGCGGAGGTGGTGGTCGACGCCGACGTGCCCGAGATCCCCGTCGGTGTGGACGGGGAGGCCCTGCTGATGAGCACGCCGGTGCGATGCAGCATCGAACCCCGCGCGCTGCGGGTACTGGTTCCGCGGAACCGTCCAGGCGTTCCGCCGGCCCAGCCCTCCCTGGACCTGGTCCGGCTCCGTGAGTTGGCATGGGGGCGGCACCCGACTGCGCCGTCCGCGCCGGCGTCCGCCGGCGAGTGACAGAGCCTCCCCAGGCGAGTGACCGTGTTGGACAGCCCCGCGGACAGCAAGGTGTGGACGGACTACAACGCCGCCCAGTCGACGCGTTCCGTGCGCCAGTTGTGCCTTGACGCGATGGCCTTCGCCGGTCCGGGCAACGGCCGCCGGGCCATTGATCTGGGCTGCGGCGCGGGCAAAGAAACCTTGGCGCTGCTCGACGGCGGCTGGCGGGTCCTCGCCGTCGATTCGCTGCCGGACACCCGGGACCGGCTGCTCGCGACCGTTCCCGCCGCGCTCGCCGAACAATTGGAGATTGAGCTCAGCCCGTTCGAGGACCTTCCGCGGCTCCCGGAGGCGGGGCTCGTCCTGGCCAGCTATTCGCTGCCGTTCGTCCACCCGGCGAACTTCGGCCATGTCTGGCGGATGCTGCTGGGGGCGCTTCTGCCAGACGGCGTCATTGCTGTGAACCTGTTTGGGGACCGGGACTCCTGGGCCGTCAATCCCGAGTGGAACTTCCACACCGAGGCCGACGCCCGGGGGCTCTTTGCCGGACTGAAGATCCTGAAGTTTGAGGTGTTCGACGACGACGGTCAATCGTTCCGCGGGCCCAAGCACTGGCATATATTCGATGTGATCGCCCGGAAGGCGTGAGCGGCCGGGCGTGAGCTGCCGGCGGGCGGACGTCACGGAAGGCAGACTTTGAGGCCCCGGCAAGATGGGGATCCGCGGTTTCCGGGGCAGATCTAGCCTGAACCGTGTGAGCCAGCCACTAGTTGTGTCTTGCCCATAACTGCAGCCACACGAGCAGGCGCGTTTCGGCGTCGTCGAGGTCTATGCCGAAGAGCGGCTCCACCCGGGACAAGCGGTAGCGGACCGTGTTGACGTGCACGTCCAGCGACTTGGCGGCGTCGATCGCGTTTCCGCCGCAGCTCAGGTAGGCGTAGATGGTTTCCTCGAACGATTTCTTATGCTGTTCGTCGTACGCCGCGATACTGAGGGCATGCGCCCCGGGCAGCTGGCCGGCGGCCGTCAGCGACGAGACGACCTGGCGCAGCTGCAGACGCGAGCCGAGGGAGTCGTCGTCGGCCACGATGTCATCGGAATCGGCGGCTATGCGCCCTTCCGCGACGTTGCGTACAAGCTCGGACAGGACCAGTTCCGCGTTGACCCTGGACTCCTCCAAACGGTCGATCGTCGCTGAGCCGCCCAGCGCCGCCAGGACCGGGCGCGAGAGAAGCCGGCGCGCATTCTGCACGATTTTCAGTATCGCGTTGCGTTGGAATTGTCGCGAAGATTCGGTGGTTTGCGGCAGGACGATGTAAACGATGTTGTCCGAGAGCCCGCAGATAGCCGAGGGCAGCCGGATGGCGCAGGCGGTCCGGATGGTATCGAAGAGCCGGAGGCGGGACTGCAGCGTTTCGGCCGCGATGGCATCGGACGGCCAGACGCCCAGGGCCGCAACACGGATCGACGGCGCCGAGATCCCGAGCCTGATGGCCGCCAGCTCGGCGCGTTTCGGATCGAACAGCAGCGGCTGGACCAGGTCTATCTGGCGCGTGAGGTTCGAGACGTAGGTGGTCCGTTTGTGCAGGATGTGGAGCGCGGCCACGTTGGCGGCCTCCCGCAGGATCCGGTCGGCGTCCTCGTTGTGGTGGTTCGCCAGTTCAAGGAGCCAGAGCGAGCCCAGAACGGAGCCGCCGGCCCGGATCGCGATGGCCGTGCGCCGGAGCAGGGGATCCTGCGTCACCACGTCCAGGGCGTCTGTGGCGGCATGGACCCGACGGTAGTCGTTATCCGTTTCCACGGAATGCGGTACCTGCAGACTCAGGATGGAACTCCTGCGCGTCTCGTCAATGGGCTGGTCGGGGAGGGTCGAATACGCCAGGATCGTCTGCTCGGGATCGGCGATCGCGATGGCACCGCCGGCTTGGGCCGCCACCGTGTTGGCGAGGTCGAACAGGTCCCCGGGGCGGATGTCCACCAGGGTCCGTCCAGATTGCCGGTGTGGGATGACGGCGGCATCCATGATCTCCGCGAGCTGGTTCCACGGCACCGAGTCGGAGGCCCGGAAAAGTGCCATCCCGTTGTCCCGGGCCGCTGCCCGCAACACTTCGTCCGAGGTGCCGTTGGATTTGTAAACGATCGCCACGTAGCCGGCGTCGCTTAGCTCCCGAACTTTCGCGCCGAGACGTTTCCCGGTAAGGGACAACCCGATGGCCAGGGCAACCGCACCCGGAAACTTGGTAGGCCGGGCCGTCGAGTCATAGAGAACAGAGCCGGCAACGATTTGCCGGTCATCGGACGGCATTTCCACGAGGCTGACAATTTCCGAACCCGCCGAGCGGGCGACGTCGGCCAGCGTAGGCAGCGCGTGCCTTTCCACCGCCGGCGTCGTCACGGGGACACCGCATCTGTTTGGCATTCGCTACTAATGACGGCCCCCTCAATTTGTCGATAACTCCATAGTGGTGCGGAGTTTCATTTCCTACGCTGAACCATAACGTAGGACAGCAAAACGGAAGGCCGTCATTGAAAATCAGCGAAGCCAAGCAGCTCATCCAGGTCAAAGCCCCGGTGATATCCCGCCGACGCCGGGTGCTGGCCAACGCTTTCAATGTCGAGGAATACCGGCAATCGGCGCGCAAGGTCCTGCCGGCAGGGATTTTCGACTACCTCGACGGCGGATCTGAAGACGAAGTGACGCTCCGCCGCAATCGAGCCGTCTTCGACGCGTGGGCCCTCATGCCCAGCTGGGGCCCGGTGTCCGGACCCGACACGACGACCACCCTGCTCGGAAAAGAAAGCGCGCTGCCGCTCACGTTGACCCCCACCGGGGCCACCCGGCTGTTCCACCCTGAGGGCGAGCTCGCCGTCGCGGCTGCCGCCGACCGGGCCCGCATCCCCTACGGGCTGGCCGGACTGAGCACCGTGGCCATGGAAACGATCGCAGAGCACCACCCGACCCTTGACCGCTGGTTCAACTTTGGGCTCACCTCCGACGCCCAGGCGCTGAAGGACAAACTTGCCCGTTGCGAGGCCGCCGGATTCACCACCCTGATTATCGGAGTCGATACACGAGCTCTGGGTTCGAGGGAGAGGGACCTCCACAACGGCTTCACCGCGCCCCCCGCTCTAACGCTTTCAACCATCGCGGACATCGCCCGCCGTCCCTCGTGGTGGATCAATTTCCTGAAGTCGGACGGAATCAGTTTTCCCAATCTGGATCCGCGCAGTGCCGCAGCCACCTCCGTGGTCACCCCGTCCATGTGGCAGCACATTCTTGGCCACTCGGATGCGACGAGCGGATGGAAGGAACTGGAAGCCTTGCGTCAGGCTTGGCACGGCAAGATCGTGCTCAAGGGCTGCGTCAACCCTGCCGACGTGGCAAAGGCCTCCCGTATTGGCTTGGACGCCGTCCAGCTGAGCAACCATGGCGGACGCCAACTCGACCACATGCTGAGCCCCATGGATGTCCTCCAGGAATCGCGGCAGCGGGTGGGCGACTCGATCGAGATCTACGTGGACTCCGGCATCCGCCGGGGCAGCGACATCCTCAAAGCGTTGGCGTTGGGTGCCGACGCCTGCTCGATCGGCAGGGCCTACCTGTACGGGTTGGTGGCGGCCGGATCGCCGGGCGTCGGGCGCATCATTGAGATCTTCGGGGACGAACTGCGGCGTACGATGACGTTGGTAGGCGTTTCCAGCATTTCCGAGTTGAAAGCACGAGGCGGGGAAATTCTGCGGGACATCCGTCGCTCTGGAGAAATCCTTGAAAATACAGCGTCGGGCAACACGATTTGATGAGTTCTGAACAAGCAGCCATGCAGTGCCCTCCCGCAGCGTTGCGGGAGCCTAGAGGATCCCTGAACAGCTAAGGAAACCATGCGCACCCGATACCTACTCCCCGTCCTCACCATAGCCACGGCGCTCTCGCTTTCCGGCTGCGTCAACAACAGCGAACCGGCCGCCACTGGCGGGGCGTCCGGAACCGCCGACGCCATCGACGTGAAAAAGAATGACTCGATTGCGGCGTCGCTTCCGGAGAAAATCAAGAGTGCCGGCGTGCTCAATGTCGGCATGGCTAACAACTACCCGCCCAACGAGTTCAAGGACGATAACGGTGCGCCGGCAGGCTGGTCAGTGGACCTTACCAACGCCTTGGGTCAGGTTATGGGCTTGAAGGTCAATTTCGATATCGGCACCTTCGACAACATTCTTCCGGCGGTGAAGGCCGGAAAGGATGACATGGGCATGTCCTCCTTCACGGACACCCTGGAACGCGAAAAGCAGGTGGATTTCGTGAACTACTACTCCGCCGGCATCCAGTGGGCTTCGCCGAAGGGCAAGACCGTGGACCCCAATAACGCGTGCGGGCTCAAAGTCGCTGTCCAGGCAACCACCTATGAGGACACTCACGAAGTGCCCGCAAAATCGAAGGCCTGCACCGACGCCGGCAAACCGGCCATCACCATCTTCAAGTACGACGCGCAGGACCAGGCGACCAACGCCCTTGTGGTCGGACAGGTCGACGCCATGAGCGCCGATTCGCCCGTGACTCTCTATGCCATCTCCAAGACTAACGACAAGCTGCAGACCGCCGGCGACGCCTTCGAAGTGGCGCCGTACGGGATCCCCGTGGCCAAGGGCAGTGAATTTACGCCGGTCCTCCAGAAGGCCCTCCAGGCGCTGATCGACGATGGTACCTACAACAAGATCCTGTCCAAGTGGGGCGTGGAAGCCGGCGGAGTCAAGACGGCGGACCTCAACGTGGCAGCCAAAGGGTGATAGCACATGAGCGAGCCGGAATCCGACCGGATGATTGAGGCGGAACCGGGCAGGACGCCGCGGGCCGGCAGGGGACGGGACGCGGACAACGCGCCGCCGGAAGCGATCGTGGCGATCCCGCTGCGGCACCCGTGGCGGATTCTGATTGCCGTGGTGCTGCTGCTTGGGCTGGCGGTCTTTGTGTTGGACGCCGCGCAACGTGCAGACTACGGTTGGCCCGACGTCGGCAAGTACATCTTCGACCGCCGGATCAGCCAGGCTGCGTGGGTGACGTTGTGGCTGACCATCTACTCGATGATCGGCGCTATCGTCATCGGCCTGCTGCTGGCCATCATGCGCCTCTCGCCGAACCCGGTGCTGAAGAGCATCGCCTGGCTGTACATCTGGATTTTCCGGGGAACTCCAGTTTATGTGCAGCTCGTGTTCTGGGGCATCGTGTCCCTGATCTATCCGGTGTTTACGCTGGGTATTCCATTCACGACGCCGTGGGTCACCGTCCCGAACGAGATCTTCACAAACCTGTTTATCACCGCCGTGATCGGGCTGGCCCTGAATGAAGCCGCCTACATGTCTGAAATCGTGCGTGCAGGCCTGCTGTCAGTGGACGAGGGCCAGGAGGAAGCGTCGACGGCGCTGGCCATGTCCTGGGGGCAGACCATGCGGTACGTCGTGGTGCCGCAGGCCATGAAGATCATCATTCCGCCTACCGGCAACGAAGTGATTTCGATGCTCAAGACCACCTCCCTGGTGGCCGCGATTCCGTTGAGCGTTGACCTTTACGGCGTGTCCCGCGGTATTTCCGCGGTGACGTTCACTCCTGTGCCGCTGCTGATTGTGGCTTCCCTTTGGTACCTGCTCTTCACCTCCGTCCTGATGGTGGGACAGCACTTCATTGAAAAGCGGTTCTCCCGGGGAACCGGGCGGGTCAAGACGGGCAAGGAACCGGCGGCACCGGAGGCACCACCCACTGCGGGGCCCGGCGCCCCGGGTGCACCGCTCGGCACAGACTTTGGAGGAAAAGGATGACGGACGTGCCAATGGTGCTTGCGGAGAAGGTTTCCAAGAATTTCGGCACCAACAGGGTCTTGCGCGGGATCAGCCTGGAGGTCGACCCCGGGGAGGTTCTTTGCATTGTGGGGCCCAGCGGTTCGGGTAAGTCGACGTTCCTGCGGTGTATCAACCACCTGGAACGCGTTGATGGCGGCCGGCTTTCGGTCGACGGACAGCTCGTCGGCTACCGTCAAAAAGGCGAAAAGCTCTACGAACTCAAGCTCAAGGAAGCGGCTTTCCAACGCCAGGAAATCGGGATGGTCTTCCAACGATTCAACCTGTTTCCGCACCTGACCGCGGTGGAGAACATCACCCTTGCTCCCATGCGGGTGAAAGGTCTTTCTAAGACCAAAGCCACTGCCCGGGCCAAGGAACTCCTAGAGCGTGTGGGGCTGGGAGATAAGGGTGATGCCTATCCGGCCCACCTTTCGGGCGGCCAGCAGCAGCGGGTGGCCATTGCCCGTGCCTTGGCCATGGACCCGAAGCTGATGCTCTTCGACGAGCCGACAAGTGCATTGGATCCGGAGCTGGTGGGGGAAGTGCTGGACGTCATGAAGGAACTGGCCAAGAGCGGCATGACCATGATCGTGGTGACGCACGAGATGGGGTTCGCCCGCGAAGTGGCGGACACCTTGGTGTTCATGGATGAAGGAGTGGTGGTGGAGGCCGGAGCTCCCCGCCAGATCCTGAGCGATCCGCAGCACGACCGGACCAAGGCATTCCTGTCCAAGGTGCTCTGACGCCGGCGACCGCCGGCGAGTGACAGCGTGAACCCGGCGTGAGCCGAAAGCTATACTTCGAAGAATCCAAAGTTGGCGCTGCCGTGGCCGGTGCATTCCTGGGAAATGGGGCGATCATGACGTGGTACCGATCATCCAAGGGCCCTGTCCTATCCGCCCGGCAGGCTGCATGGTGACGCGACGGACGTTCTTTTCCGTAGCGGGTGGGGCCGTCGCGGCTTCCGTCGGAGGCATCGTGGTGAAGAACCAGTTGGATGGGCTGTCGCGGCAATCGCGTCTGCACTCGTTGGCCGGACGAGTCGGTGCCGCGCACGGACCTGGGATGGCCACGGCGGAGAAATTCCTCGAGCTCGTCCGCTGCGGCACACGTACTCTCCATGTGTCGGGGCAGGGATCTGACGGCAACTCCGGAACGGAGCGGGCCCCGTTCCGGGAGATCAACACCGCCGTGCACCATGCCAGCCCTGGTGACCTGATCCTGGTTGGCTCCGGCGTATATGGTTACACGGAAGTATCTGGGTTCCATGGCTCGCCAGACGCCTGGCTAGGCATCATGGCCCGCGATGATCAGGCGCGCGCTGTCATCTCCGTCCCTCCGCCTACGGACAACTTCCTCAACATCACCGGCTCTTCCTACGTTGGGCTTTATGGCTTCGAGGTCGCTGGTGACCAAAACAACGCGAATACCAACTGTTCCGGGATCTCCGTTCACGGGGGAAGCCACCATGTTGTCCTGTGGAACAACCACGTTCACGACTTTCCCGGGGGCGGAATCAATTGCTTCGACGCCGGCGGCTCCCACGATCTGGTCGATATCAGCTACAACAAGATTCACGGAACGTCACGGCACAGTCCGGAGAACACGTCCGGGATCAGCATCTACGCCGCCCAGGACCTCACCCAAGGGGAGCTGCTGCCTGGCGGATACGGCTATCGCGTGGTCGGAAACTACATTTTTGACGTTGAATGCCTGGTCGAATTCCGGCGTGGTGGCTTTGACTATGTCACCGACGGCAACGGTATTTCCCTGGATCTGATCGAAAAAACCTATGGATACCGAAAACCGATTCTCGTCGAAAACAACATCATCACTGGCTGCGGCGGGAGGGCTGTGCACGCGTTCGGAACCGTCAACACGGAGGTCGTGAGGAACACGGCCGTCGGAAACATGCGCACCAGGAGCCCTGCCATTTCAGGAGGTGCCGAGATGAATGGAACGGTGGACGGCTCCGTCCGGTTCGTGGGCAACGTTATCTGCCCGTTGAACACTCCCTCCAGCACTGACGCGGTGTCCACCTATGAGGACAACGTGGTCCTGGGCGGCACCCAATCGGTGCCGCCCGGGAATACCGACTTGCGGAGCTGGGGGCTCAGCTACTTCGCCGGCCCCCTCACCCCGGCGGAGCTCATCGACGGTACCGACCCGACAGCGTTCAGGGCCGCGGACTCCTGAGGGCTGCTGCCGCCACCTCGGAGTAGTCCGCGGTTGGCGTCAGTCTTCTCGGTGCGCTCCCAAACCAATCCGGTGTCGCGGAGGAACATGGAGAACCCGATTGCGAGGGGAATGGACCACCACAGCCAGAACACCATCAGGAACAGGGGGTTCACCCGCAGCAGGTATCGCAGGCGGTCCCGCTTCTCCGGCAGGACGGGCCTAGTCATCTTCCAGGCGCGGAATTGTCCGTAGCTGATTACCAAGACCGCCAAAACAATGTTCGTCAGGGACAGAACCATCAGTGGCCCGTCGATGAAGGGATTTGCCGACGTGAACGCGCCGACGATTGCCCAAACTCCGATCACCAAGCCAATGGGGTTCAGCGCCAGCGAAAGGCAGGGGACGAAGTTCAGCCGGGCCCGGATCCGCTTGCTGAGGGGCATGCCCATCTGGACCAGCGGTCCTCCGAGGGACTGGAAGAACCCGGCCATCCACCGTTTCCTCTGAGTGATGCCTTGCCGGAACGTGGCCGGGACTTCTTCGACCAGCGGGGATTCGACAACGCCCAGGCGGTAGCCGTTCGTCCACATCCGCATCCCAATCTCGGGGTCCTCGATGGTCAGCCACGGATGGAAGCCACCCACTTCCAGCAGATCTGCAACCCGGAAGAACAGCCCCTTGCCGAGCACGTAGTAGGGATGGTGTCCATCGGCTGTCATGTGCTTGTACAGCGTTGAATCCCAGGCGATGTGGTCCATGGCGAAGAACGCTGAAGCCCAGGAACTCGTCAGGTTGCCGGTGATGTTCGTAAACTGGATGACGTCGTAGGCTTTGATTCCCTGCGCCGCGGTCTCGAAGTAGTCAGCGGGAACGATGCTGTCGGCGTCGATATAGGACAGCAGTGCGTCCGGGTGGTTTCCGGCAACGTTGTACATGGCCCAAATCAGCTGCCTGGTTTTCTTGGGCGGTAGGGCGGTGTCCCCGGTCCGCTTGCCGGCATGCCACCAGTAGGCCTTCGGGTTGTTGTCCCAGGAGGAGAAGACCGCCCGCCAACTGTGGTCGCTGGTCGGCGGGACAGCCTGGATCTCCAGGAAAGGGAATTCCTTTTGGAGCCGCCGCAGCGACGCAATGGTGGCGGCGTCGTCGTGATTGGGAATGGCAACCACTCTCAACAGATTCCGCGGATACGGCGCGCGGGACATCCCGGAGAAGGTGGTCCGCATCGTCTCTTCGAGCTCGTTCAGCACGGGGTAGAACATGATGATGGGCGGTTTTGATCCCGTCCCGCCAGCCTTGCGGCGCGGCGGAATCAGGTTGACCTTCTGGGCAAGGAACCAGAGCGTGACCAGCAGGCTGAACAGGAAGAGAACCTGCACGACGGCGAAAATCGTGAGCATCACCCCGTGCATCAGACGCTCAATCCGCGACGTCGCAGTTCAGCGACTGCTTCATCCTGCTTGTCGACCGCCGTCTGGTCCCGCACCCAGTCGACGAGTTCCTTCACGCCCTGGGTGCGGAAACGGTACAGGGGCTCAAAATCCAGCAGTTCCCTGGCCGCCGACGGATCGGCCCAGCAGTGCCGGATGTCGCCGGAACGGAACTGTCCGGTCAGCTCGGGTTTTATGTCGACTCCCAGAGCCTCGGCCAGAAGCTCAGCCACTTCCAGGATGCTGATCGGATCACCGATACCGATATTGATGGCCTTGCCGCTGGCACGTGGGGCGGTCAACGCCGCGACGGTTGCCCGGGCGACGTCGGCCACATGGATGAAATCCCTCAGCTGCAGGCCGTCTTCATTTACCAGCGGCCGTTGCCCGTTGAGGAGGCGGCCACTGAAGATGGCGGCTACGCCGGTGTAGGGGTTCGAGAGTGCCTGCCTGGGGCCGTAGGCGTTGAAATACCGTACGGCCGTGACATCGATGCCGTACGCCGGGCCGACCGCCAGGCACAGCAACTCCTGGTCCATTTTGGAAATTGCGTAGACCGACGTTGGAAACAGGGGCTTGGTTTCGGCGGTCGGGACGGGCGTCAGTTCACGGTTGCAGCCGGTGCACCTGAGCTCCCAGTCGTGGGCGCGCAACTGCTCTTCGGTCCGCAACCGCGGGGCCTGCAGACCATGTTCGCTGCACATGTACGATCCCTCGCCGTAGATAGACATCGAGGAAGCGACAACAATTTTCGAAACCTGATGGGGTTCGTTGGCCAGGACGTCCAGCAGGACAGCTGTACCGCCGGTATTTGCCTGCACGTAGCGCGAAATTTCGTACATGGACTGCCCGACGCCGACTTCCGCCGCCAGGTGCACGATCTGATCCACGCCTTGAAGCGCCTCGATGAGGCGCGGGCGGTCAGACATATCCGCCTGAATGAACCGGACGTTCGCCGGAACGAACTGCGGCCCCTTGTCTCCGTGCACTTGCTTGACGAGTTTGTCGAACACGACCACTTCGTGTCCCTGCGAGACGAGCAGTTCCACAACGTGCGAGCCGATGAAACCGGCTCCGCCTGTTACGAGTATTCGCATGATGATTCTCCTTGTTCGGTGAAGTGGGGATTGTCGTGGGGGCGTCCGGTGCGCGTCAGCGGGACGGCCGGCCCATGGCCCGGACTGTCCATCCGGCCGAACGCCAATGGTCGATGTCCAGGGTGTTTCTGGCGTCGAGGATGCGGGGTGAGGTGACCAGGCCCAAGAGGCGGGCTGGGTCCAGCTGCCGATACTGGGACCACTCAGTGAGGTGGACCGTGAGTTCGGCTCCTTCGAAGGCTTTGTCAGCTTCGTGGGTGTAGTTCAGCGTCGGATAGACGGCACGGGCGTTGTCCACCGCTTCCGGGTCGTGAACGCGGACGTGGGCCCCTTGGGCTTGCAGGGCTTTGGCGACCTTCAGCGCCTGGGAATCACGGACGTCGTCGCTGTTGGGTTTGAAGGCGGCACCCAGTACCGCGACGCGCCTGTTCATGAGCGATCCGCCGAGCATGTCCCGGGCCAGATCGACGGCGCTCGCCGGACGGCTGACGTTGATCCGATCTACGCTCTTGAGGAAATCGAGGCTCTCGCCCACGCCCAACTCCTCTGCGCGGGCCATGAAGGCACGGATGTCCTTGGGCAGGCAACCGCCGCCGAAGCCGACTCCCGGGGCGAGGAACCGGCTGCCGATCCGGGAATCGTGACCCAAGGCCGCCGCCAGGGGCATGATGTCAGCGCCGGCGGCCTCACAGATGTCTGCAATGGCGTTGATGAAGGAGATCTTGGTTGCGAGGAAGGCGTTGGCCGAGACCTTGACCAGTTCAGCAGTGGCCAGATCCGTGCTGATGAAGGGCGTCCCCGCCGCCAGCACCGGTGCGTACACGTCGCGAAGGATTGATTCGTCGTCGGCGGAGGTCACACCGATGACCAGCCGATCCGGGTGCAAGGTGTCTTCGACGGCGAACCCCTCCCGGAGGAACTCCGGGTTCCAGGCAACGTTTACGTGAGTCCCTGAGGGCGCCAACCGAGCGGCCATCTCGGACAATCTGGCGGCCGTTCCCACCGGCACCGTGGACTTTCCGACGAGCAGACACGGCTTTTTCAGATGGGGAGCAAGCCCCTGCACGACGGCGTCGACGAACCTCATGTCCGCGGCTGTGGAGTTGAGGGACTGCGGGGTTCCGACGCAGATGAAGTGAACGTCGCCAAAGCCGGCGGCCTCCTCCAGGGACGTCGAAAACTTCAGTCTTCCCGCGGCGATGTTCTCCCGCAGCAAGTCCTGCAGACCCGGTTCAAAGAAGGGCGTGAGGCCGCGGGAGAGTTGGTCGATCTTGGCGGCGTCAACGTCCACGCCCATCACATCGTGACCGAACGAAGCCATTCCGGCGGCGTGTACCGCACCCAGGTATCCCGTTCCAATGACGGTAATGCGCATAGTGAAGCTCCTTCAGGCAGGGGGTACTCAGCTAGTGAAGAGAATTGAGAGGCCCGCGAACGGTTAGCTCAGGCTGTTTTGGCCAGCGCCTCGGAATGGATGACGGATGTGGATCGGGCGCCTTCAAACTGGGCGCCGGCCACTGTCTCGGCGGCGGCACGCACCTCGAGCGGCTGCGATTGGAAGAAAGAGACCGTGCGGCGCAAGCCGACGCTTGTGGGCACCTGCGGCGTCCAGCCAAGCCGGGTTCCCGCGCGGCTGATGTCCGGCTGACGGCGGGTGGGATCGTCAATGGGCAGCCTGTGGAATTCGATGAAGGACTTGGATCCGGTAATCTCCAGGATTATTTCCGCCAGTTCCAGAACAGTGTGCTCCGCGGGATTTCCAAGATTAATGGGTCCGGGTTCGTCGCTCTGGAGCATGGCCACGATTCCGCGGACCAGATCATCCACATAGCAGAAACTGCGCGTTTGGGTGCCGTCTCCGTAGATAGTCAATGGTGCACCGTTGAGCGCCTGTGTGATGAAGCTGGACACCACCCGGCCGTCGCCGGGGCGCATGCGCGGTCCGAAGGTGTTGAAGATCCGAACAATGCCAACGTTTACGCCGCAGCTGCGCGCATATGCCATGGAGATGGCCTCAGCGAAGCGTTTTGCTTCGTCGTATACGCTGCGCGGGCCGATGGAATTGACGTTCCCCCAGTAATCTTCCGTTTGCGGGTGCACGGCCGGATCGCCGTACACTTCGGAAGTTGACGCCAGCACAAAGCGCGCGTCCTTTTTCAGGGCCAGCCGCAAGGCATGTTCCGTTCCACGGCTTCCCACTGCGAGTGTCTCCAGCGGTAGCCGGTGGTAATCGGGCGGTGAGGCCGGGCTGGCCAGGTGGGCGATGGCGTCCACGGGACCGTCAATCTCTATTCCCGTGCTGACGTCCGCATTGATAAAGGTGAACAGGGGATTGTCCTGGAACTGGTCAACGTTACTGAGTCTTCCGGTTGAAAGATCATCGACGCAAACAACCGTGGTTCCAGATTTCAGCAGCGCTTCACACAAATGGGACCCTAGGAAACCGGCACCCCCAGTGACGATAACTCGCATGTTAGTTCCTTACCGCTAACGGTTCGAATTGGTGAGCTTCATTGATATCGGCAGGAGTTTCCCTGGACGCGGTTGAACTATTTCTTGTGCCGCGTGAAGTGAAACCCTTATGACAACGAAGCTGAACGTCATCGAGAAATGAGACCGATCATCCCCAATGCACCGCGGGACCCGTTATTCCCCGCGATAACTCCAATAACCTGACAACTGCGAGCCTATGAACGGGATCACTCCCCAACACGAGTAGGCAGTACCCAAATTCAGGTAAGGCAATCCGAGGAACTACGTGGGCACACCTGCGCCGAGTACTCATATGGCCGTGGAGGCAGTACTTGGAGCAGGTAATTGGCTTCTCTATTTCGCGTAGCTTCGATGGCCCGCAACCGCCGGCCTGACGATCTTAGAGAGACGTCACGGCGCCCATCGCCGTCCCGCCACCAGCGTCGTGCAGTTGGCGGCTGTGGTACGCCGTAGGACAGACTGTTGCCGTGAGCAACTCTCCCCGGACGGGCCTCGCCGTCGCCGGACTCAGTCTCGGCACGTCGCTGAACCCGCTGAATTCCTCGATGATCGCCGTCGCCCTCGTGGTGCTGCGCGAGGACTTCGGGCTCGACGTCGCCACGGTCACCTGGGTGATCACCGCGTTCTACCTCACCTCCGCGGCTGGCCAGCCGCTCATGGGCCGGCTGGCGGACCGCTTCGGCCCGCGGCGGCTGTTCCTGCTGGGCATGGCACTGGTGGCCGTGACCTGCGCGCTCGCTCCCTTTGCCCCGAACTTCGCGCTGCTGTGCGTGGCGCGGGCTTTTATGGCCCTCGGCACCGCGACCGCCTACCCTAGCGCCGTCGTCATGGTCGCGGCGCTGGCCCGGGAGGCGAACGTGAAGTCCACGCGGCCGCTGGGCCGGATCCAGATGGCGAATACCTCGGCGGCTGCCGTCGGGCCCGTGGTGGGCGGCTTGCTGGTCTCCCTGGTGGGATGGCAGGCGCTGTTCCTGGTCAACGTCCCGCTCTCGCTGCTGGCAATCCTCGTTGTCCGGCGCTTTGCCCCGGCGGACAGTGCCCGGGAGCGCGGCCGGGTGTCGGAACTGGTGCGGGACTCGGACCTGCCCGGCATCGGGGCCTTCATCGGGGCCCTGGTGCTGGTGATGATGGCGCTGCTGAATGTCCTGCCCGCCTACCGGTGGTGGCTGCTTGGCGGAGGGCTGGTCCTCGCGGCGCTGTTCGCGTGGCGGGAGCTGCGGTTCAGCCCGCCCTTCCTGGACCTGCGGCTGCTGGGCCGCAACCGGCCGCTGCTGCTGGTCTACCTGGGCTTCGCGCTGTTCAACGGCGTCTACTACTTCGCCTTCTTCGGCCTGCCCCAGCTGCTGCAGACCGCCGGCGGATACGATCCCGGCGTCGTGGGCATCCTCATGCTGCCGCTCGCCGCGATTTCCGTGGTCGGGACGCCGTTCGCGGTCCGCGCGATCGACAGGTTCGGCGTGCGGCGGGTGCTGATCGCCGGCGTCGTGCTCCTCCTCGTCGCGTCGGCGGCGATGTGGCTGCTGACGGTGTCCCTCGCCGTTCCGCTGGTGCTGGCGCTGACCGCATTGCTGGGTGTGCCGTATTGCGTGGTCGCCATTTCCTCAAGCCAGGGCATGTACGTGTCCACCCGGCCGGAGGAGCGCGGGGTGGCCGCCGGGATCTTCCAGACCTGCCGCTACTTGGGCGCCATCACGGCCACCGTGCTGATCGGCATCTTCTACGGCAGCGGGGTGACCCAGGCGAACTGGGGTCTGATGGTATTCGTGATGCTGGGGCTGGGAGCGGTGGTGTTCATGGTGTCGCTGGCGTGGCGGGAGCGGCGGGCCTGAGGTCCTGCGGGCAGCCGGCGGCGGAGCTGGCCGCGGATGCGCGAGCCGTTGATGTGCCCTGGCCGGAGTGGGAAACTTGGGCTGCGGTCTCATCCACTTTTAAGGAGTCGGAAATGGCTGACGGGACTGGATTGATCAAACGGTTTTATACAGAGGTGATTGGGGACGGAAACCTGTCCCTCATCGATGAACTGGTGAGTGATGACTTTGTCGATCACGATCCCATGCCAGGACAATCGCCCGCCAAGGACGGGGTCGCGTTCTTCGTCAATACGATGCGGGCGGCCTTCCCGGATCTCAGGGCCAAGACCACCGAGCCTGTGCTGGTCGATGGCAATCTGGAGGCGCAATACGTGGTCCTGACCGGAACACATCAGGGAGACCTGATGGGCGTCGCGCCCAGCGGTCGCAGCGTCGAATTCAGCGGCGTTGACATCATCCGCATTGAAGGCGGCAAAGTCGTCGAGCACTGGGGAGCCACGGACACCATGACCCTCATGCAGCAGATCGGCGCCGTACCGGAGTAGGCAGCACCGAACTAAGCGGCAGCTAGGGGCCCTTCCGCGCGGAAGGGCCCCTAGCCGTCATGGTGTTTGTCGTGTCGCGGCTGGGCCGGGACCGGCGGTACTCAGGGCATCTTGACACCCTCGAAACCCCGGAATATCTTCTGCCTTAACGAGGCGTTTCGCCCAATCTCTACTGGAATCTCCACAGCAATTCTCGACGCTCCGCGCGGGCAGTTTCTGCCTGCCGAGGCGCCAGAAAAGGAGAGCCTCCTGGGGAATGGTCTGGGGGGATCTGGATTCGGTCTCTCGCCTACAAGGAGTCGGAAATGTCTGAAGGTGTTGGATTGATTGAGCGGTTTTACAAGGACGTCATTGAGAGCGGAAACCTCGCCCTCATTGATGAGCTGGCTGCGGACAGCTATGTGGATCACGAAGAGGGCCTCCCCGGGCAGCCGCCCGGCAAGGACGGCGTCAAGTACTTCGTGAACACAATGCGGACGGCTTTCCCGGACATCAAGGTTAAGGAGATCGAGCCCAAGGTGGCTGCCGGAAACCTGGAGGCGTGCCATGTGATTCTCACAGGAACGCATCGTGGCGAACTGGCCGGCATCCCGGCAACGGGCAAGAGCGTCGAATTCGATTGCACGGACATCATCCGTGTCGAGGAAGGCAAGGTGGCCGAGCACTGGGGCACCACGGACAACCTGAGCCTCATGCGGCAGATTGGCGCCGTGGCCGTTGCCTGAACAGGGCCTACGCACGCAGGGCCGACGCGCGCTCGCGGCCGGAAAGACCGCCGGCGGGCACAGAAAACAGGGCTGCCCACGTTTCATGGAAACGAGGACAGCCCTCCGTCCGCGGAGTTGGTCTGCGGAGAATTAATCGCGCAGCGCCCCCGGCGTTGTTCGGCGGCAGCCAGCCGTCGTCGTTTAGCTCGCGGTCGAGTATGCCTTCGGGAGCTTCAGGCCGCGCTCTTCCACGACGGTGCGCAGGCGGGTGGGGTAGTCGGTGATGATGCCGTCCACGCCGAGGTCCATCAGCCGTGTCATGTCCGCCGTGGTGTTGACGGTCCAGGGGATGACGGGCAGGCCCAGCTCGTGGGCTTCGGCGATCATCTCGGGGGTGACGGAGCGGAAGGTGGGGGAGACGACGTCGTACCCCTGGGCTGCCGTTGCCTTGGCGAGCGAACCGCCGTAGGTGTCGATGTCGATGCCGCCGAGGTTGGGGCTGGCGCCGGGCTGGCCGACCTCGAGCCAGGCGTCGCCGCTGGACAACGCGACGAGCGGCAGCTGCGGGGCGATCTTCTTGGTCAGGTTCAGCGAGGACCAGTCGAACGACTGCACGGTGCTGCGCTCGGCCATGCCGGCGGTGTAGATCTCCGTGACCACGGCCTTGGTCAGGGCCACCATGCCCTCGCCGCCGGACCGGCCGTCCTCCACCTTGGTCTCGATGTTGAAGCGGACCTTCTTGGCGTCGACGTCGTGGACCAGCTGGAAGACGTCTTTGAGCTCTGCGATCCGGTTGCCCTCGATGACGTCCTGCTCCGGGTACCCCTTTAGCTGGGTGAACCCGCAGTCCAGGGTCTTGATCTGGGCGAGCGACAGTTCGGCTACCCGGTCGCCGACATACGGGAAAGCCGCGTCGCCGGGAGCCGCCGGCGCGGTGTCGCGGCACTTGTCCGCCTGGATGGTGTCGTCATGCCAGACGATGACCTTGCCGTCGGAAGTCAGGTGGGTGTCCAGTTCCAGCGTGGTCACGCCGAGCTTCAGCGAGTTGGCGAATGCGGCCAGGGATTCCTCGGTCCACTCGCCGCGGCCCCCGCGGTGGGACTGCAGGTCAAAGGAGCCGTCGCTCTCGTTGGTCTTGATACCGGCTGTTGCCTCTGCGGCAACGGTTTCGGCAGAGTTCGACGACGGCGGGCCGGCTTCGGGGTTGGAAGCGGCGACGGCGGGGCTCGCCAACGAGGCGATGAGCGCGGCGGCGGCCGCTGCAATCAGGGGTGTGCGCATGGTGATGGTTTCCTCCTGGGTGACGGTTACCGGCGTTGTGCCGGCGACCCGACCACCGTAGGGAGGTGAGATGGACTGTGGTGTGCGGGGAGCTGGACCGCGGGTGAACACACAATGATGCGAGAGATGCACGGGTGGGCCCGCACCTTGGTGTTGCCAAACAGATCCGAGAAGATCACAGTGAAGTACGTCACATCGAGGCCGGGGGGCCGGCCGCGGCTCTCAGGGCCGTGTATCCGCGGTGGAGGTCAACCATGAGCACCACGTCCGACAAAGTCTTCGATGCCACTCCCGAGGGTGACGAACCCACGCTTAAACGGGTCCTTGGACCCAAGCTCCTGCTCCTGTTCATCGTCGGTGACATCCTCGGCGCCGGCGTCTACGCCGTCACCGGAACCATGGCCGGCACGGTGGGCGGCATCGTCTGGCTGCCGTTCCTGCTCGCTTTCGTCGTCGCGACCCTGACCGCATTCTCCTACCTGGAGCTGGTCACCCAATACCCCCAGGCAGCCGGCGCGGCGCTCTACACTCACAAGGCGTTCGGGATCCACTTCGTCACCTTCCTGGTCGCGTTCGCCGTCGTCTGCTCCGGCATCACCAGCGCCTCCACGTCTGCGAACGTCCTTGCCCAGAACTTCTTTGGAGGCCTGGCGATCAACGGCTGGATGGACATGCCCGGTAGGGAGGTGATCACCGCGGTTGCGTTGGGCTTTATGCTGCTGCTGGCGGCTATCAACCTGCGCGGCGTGGGCGAGAGCGTGAAGTTCAACGTTGTGCTCACCCTGGTCGAGGTGATCGCCCTGTGCATCGTGATCGGGGTCGGCTTCTACGTGATGGCCCAGGGAACAGGGAATCCCGCAGAGATCACCGTCTTCACCGACCACCAGGACAAGGGCCTGTTCCTGGCAGTCACGGCGGCCACGTCCATCGCGTTCTTTGCGATGGTCGGCTTTGAGGACTCCGTGAACATGGTCGAGGAAACGCAGAACCCCGAGCGGATCTTCCCGCGGACCATGCTGACCGGTCTCGGCATCGCCGTGATCCTCTACATGCTCGTGGCCGTTTCCGTGGTCAGCGTGCTCACGCCCACTGAACTCGAAGGGATCAGGGAGGCCGAAGGCGCCGCGCTCCTTGAGGTGGTGCACAAGGGGTCACCGGACTTCCCCATCGACAAGGTGTTCCCGTTCCTCGCGGTCTTCGCCGTGGCCAACACCGCCTTGATCAACATGCTGATGGCCAGCCGTCTGATCTACGGCATGGCCCGCCAGGACGTCCTGCCGCGGCCGCTGGGACGGGTGCTCCCCGGACGCCGGACGCCATGGGCCGGGATCCTGTTTTCCACCGTCCTTGCGCTGGGGCTGATCTGGTACGTCACCAGCGACCCGGAGAGCAATGTCGTGGCGAACCTCTCCGGCACTACGGCGTTCCTGCTGCTGTGCGTGTTCACCCTGGTGAACGTGGCCTGCGTTGTCCTCCGCGGCAAGAGGGACCCCAACCGCGAGGTGTTCTTCACCTCGCCGGGGCCGATGCCGATCGTCGCGGCCCTGCTGTGCGCCTTCCTCGCCGGACCATGGGTGGGCCGGCCCGTTATCCAGTACCAGATCGCCGGGGGACTGATGGCGATCGGCGTCGTGCTGTGGTTCATCACCTGGCTGATCAACAAGAGGACCAACACCAGGGCGGGCGAGCCGGTCGGCATGCAGAACATCGGCAAGGGCGATCAGGTCCCGCCGCCGCCACCCGGCCACTGACCACGTGGCGGACTGTGTGGCGGCCTGCGTGCGAGCCAGGTGCGCCATCCGGCCCTCATTTTCTAGGCGAGGGCGTCAGTAACCAAGCGCAGCTTCTCAAACGACTCAGTCCAGCCGCCGCGGTGCAGTTCAAGGCGTTCGTCCGTCAGGAACGGTCCCTGCGAGAGCACCAGGCGCGTGCCTTTGCCGGTACTCCCGAGCGAGAGATCGACGACGGTTTCCCGGTCGTCTGGCGTCGGTTCCTCCCAGCGGAATGTGTACACCAGATGCCAAGGCGGGTCGATTTCCAGGAACTCGCCTGAGAGGTGGAAGGGCTCGCCGTCGGGCGGCTTCATGGCGAATCGGTAGCGGCCGCCTTCGGCGAGGTTGAGTTCCGCCTCGGGAATGGTGAAGCCGCGCGGGCCCCACCACTTCACCAGTTCGGCCGGTTCCGTCAGCATCCTGAAGACTTCTTCCGGGGGAGCGGCGAGCGTGCACTCCAGGTTCAGGACCAGCCCGCCAGTTTGCTCATTCCCGATTGCCTCATTCCCCGATGACTCGTTCATTGTTCAACTCTGGCATCCTGCGGACGGTGGCGGAAGCGGATTGGGCTGGCAGCGGGCTGTCACGTCGGGAGCGTACGCAGAACAAATATTTGTCGATTGACTTTCGATAGTTAATGACCGAAACTCGATGCATGCAATTTACTCGCTTGGCAGTCATCGCCCTTCGGATCGTCCTGGTTGTGGCGTTCCTCCTGTTGGTCCTGTTCCAAGTCATGTCCCTCCCCGGGCAGTTCGCCCACATGGCGCAGGAGAATCCAGAGCGCGCTTCCCTGCAATGGCCGCTCACCATCTTCTCGATCCTGGAAGTTGCTTGCGTCCAGGTGATGATCGTGAGCACCTGGAAGTTGCTGACCATGGTCAAGGTCGGCAGCATCTCCAGTAACGAGGCACTGCGGTGGGTGGACGCGATCGTCTGGGCCATCGCCGCCGGATGGACCATGCTGGCGGCACTGTCCGCCTCCGTGGTCCTTAACGCGGATGACCCTGGCCTGCCGCTCCTGCTGTTCCTGCTGCTGGTGGCCGGCGCCGCGCTGGGCCTTGTGGTGGTAGTGCTGCGCGCGCTGCTCCGGCAGGCCACGGACCTCCGCACCGACATGGAAGCGGTGATCTGATGCCCATCGTGGTGCGCATCGACGTCGAACTGGCCAAACAAAAGATGAGCGTGGGGGAGTTCGCCGAACGCGTGGGACTCACCCCGGCGAACGTGGCGGTGCTGAAAAACGGCCGGGCAAAGGCTGTCCGCTTCAGCACCCTGGAAGCAATGTGCCGGGTCCTGAAGTGCCAGCCGGGTGACCTGCTGGAGTTCGTCGAGGAGTGATCGGGTGACCTGTGACGGCGGGCGTCCTCACAGGGTGCCAGTGAAACCGACCTCTGCCCGGCAGGTCGTGGAACTGCGTCGCTTCCGGGTAGTCAAGGACCCGGAAAAGGTCTTGTGCGCCGGGAAAGCCATGGTCCTAAATGCTCCTAGTCGTCACCCTCACACATGCGTAGAATCCACAATGTCCCTACTCGGATTCACCCGCGCTGGGCGTTGCGGGGACACGATGCCCAGGACGAGAAAGCGGTCAGTCAAACACCGATGGGCCTGATCGCAGAAATCAGGAGCACGCGATGAAAACAGTTCGAAACGTCGCAGCGGGCGCAGCATTAACGGCCGTTCTCGCCGGCGGCGGCATGTATCTCGCAATGGCCGCTCCGGACGGCGCGGCGACCTCCACCACACCGTCCGCTTCCCAGCACAAGGGCAGCCATCAATCCAACGGCATCACCGAGCAGCTGCTAACAGGTGACACTGCCGCACGTGTGGAAGCGGCAGTGACGGACGCCAACCCCGGGGCGACCGTCGTCCGTGTCGAAACCRATGCGGAGGGGGCTGCCTACGAGGCCCATATCCGGAAGGCCGACGGGACATCAGCGACAGTGAAATTGGACGCCTCGTTCAACGTCACGGGCACCGAAACCGGCAAACAACGCTAAGAACAGCGTGAACGCCCGCCGACCGCGGAGGGCAGGGCTGGCAGCCCTGCCGAGAGATCGGGACCCATCGTAAGGCTGGGTCCCGGCGCTGTTATGCCGTTCCGTCCTGGCGTAGGTGCGGACGCCAGTAAGCTGCACGGCATTGATCGGATCCGGATCCTGAGTAGCATTGCAGGCACTTTCAAGCTGAGGAGCGTCATGGACAGGTCCGATGATACGAACGCGCCGGCCACCGGCGTACAGGGCAGGGCGTACAAACTTGCAGCCGACGAGGGGACCGCCCTGTGGTTCACGAATGCATTGGTCTTGGTCAAGGCAGGCGGCCCGGAGACGAAGCAGCGGCTGACCATTACGGAGATTCTGCATCCGGCTGGCTACGCGCCACCGATGCACCGGCATCTGGTTGAGGATGAATCCTTCTACGTTATTTCGGGCACGGCTCTGTTCGAGAGCGACGGGCAGCGCTTCACCGTGCAAAAGGGCGATTTCGTCTTTCTTCCCCAAGGTTCCACCCACACATTTCTTGCCGGGCCGGAAGAGGCCTTCCGCAGCCTCGTGATCACCGTGCCGGCCGGCTTTGAAACTTTCGCCGCCGAGGCAGGAGCGCCGGCAGGCCGCAGGGAACTGCCGGAACCTGCACCCATCGACGGCGAGGCACTAACCGCGATCGCTGCACGCCACAACATCGAGATCATCGGGCCGCCGCTCACCACCTGACAACGGCGAGATTGTCCCCGACCTTGAATTCGACAACGACTTCCCGACAACTGCGTTATGCCGCCAGCCCGCTCGGTACCTCCGCTGCGTGCTGCGGAGCCCGGGTGGCGGCCAGCCGCTTCGCCAGGTATTTGGCGTCCCGGCACACGCCGGGGAGGGTTTCAGATGCTGCGGCGAAGATGAGGTCTTTCCCCAGGAGGTACAGGCCCGGCAGGGCATCCACGATCCCGCGGTGCTGCTGCTCCCGCCAGTTCGCGGGCAGGGCCGGGATGTCCAGCCATGGGTAGGCCTCGGTGAAGCCGGTGCACCAGATGACGTTCGCCACTGGAAGGCTCTGGCCGTCGTCGAGTATTACTTCGCCGTCCTGGACTCCGGTGACCCGCGGCACCAGGTGGACGCCGGCGGCGCTGAGGTCCGCGAGCTTGGTGCGGATCAGCGGTGTAGCCATGGCAGCCATCTTGGGCAGCACCTTGCGCCCGACCGGTGTGTTGGTGTTCAGCACGTGCATCCCGGCGAAGCGGACCACCGGGATGAAGAAGCGGGCCGCGGTCCGGCCGTGCCGGAACGGGATCTCGGCACTCGGCTTGCCGGCCAGCCAGGTTTCATGGGTGCGGCTGGTCTCCAGGGCGATCTCCGCTCCGGAGTTGCCCACCCCCACTACCAGGACGGGACCGGGCTTGAGCTGGGCCGGGTTCTTGTAGCTGTGGGAGTGGATCTGCACGACGTCGGACGGCAGTTCAGCCGCAAAGCCCGGCGTCTTGGGCAGCTGGCAGGCGCCGGTGGCGAGGACGACGTTCGCCGCCGTCCAGCGCTGCGCGCCGGCCATGACGTGGAACCGCTGCCCGTCGTGGCTCAGCCGGGTGACGGCCGTGTTGGGCCGGACCGGCAGGTGGAACCGGGCGGCGTAGTCCTCCAGATAGTCCGCCTGCTCGTCCTTGGTGGGGAAGGCGAGGCGGTCGCCGGGGAAGGGCCGGCCGGGCAGACCGTTGTACTTGGCGGGGGTGAACAGGCGCAGCGAGTCCCAGCGGCTCCGCCACGCGTCGCCAACCCGTGTGCCGGCGTCGAGAATGACAAAGTTCCGGTGCTGCTGCGCCAGGTAGTAGCCCAGCGCCAGGCCGGACTGTCCGGCACCGATGATGACGGTGTCGACGGCGCCAATGCCGACTATGCCAGTGCCGACGGCGCCGCGGGTGTCAGTTGCTGGGGTGGTGTTCATGGTGGTCCCTTCTTGGTGTTGCATGTGCAGTGGGGTGGTTATGAACGTTGTGACTGCTGTGGCGCCGGGTGGCCGGCGGGTCCGGACCGGAAGCTCAGGTACCAGATGAGCAGCAGCGCGGAGGCGACGACGTAGAAGGAGTGCAATAGCCAGATCGGCCCCGGAGGGAGGCTGAAGACGTACACGGAGTGCACTGCGTTGGCGACGTTGCTCAGCGCGAGGTAGCCGAGGCTGTAGGAGTCAAGATCCCTCGTGCGTAGTGCCTTGAGCAGCATGGGCAAGTAGCTCACCGCGAAGAGGCCGGTGGAAACCATTCCTGCGAGCACTGAAACGTTCATGCCATTAACGCTATTTTTCGCCGCATCGCGGCGAATCGGGCGAATCACCCATTTCCCGGGGAGAAATCCGGCGGGCGGGGAATGGGTAGTTTTATGCAGGGCGGGAGGTCAGGGCGAGTCCGTGCTGGTAGGCGTAGGCCGTGACCGCGGCTCGGGAGGTCAGGCCCAACTTGGTGAAGATATTGCTCAGGTGCCGGGCCACCGTTTTTTCGCTGATGAACAGCTCGGAAGCAATGTTTCGGTTGCTCAGACCGGTGGAGACGAGCTGGACCACTTCGGTTTCGCGTGCGGTGAGCGGCCCGGCGGCGGCGGCGTGATGAACGTCGTTCCCGGTGGTTGGCGCCGGGGCTGTCCGGGCGTCCGGCGCGACGGGCACCGATTGCTCAAGCTCCGAGAGCGCCGGCGCGGCGCGCAGCTCGGAAAATACTGCCCGGGCCGCCTCAAGTTCCAGCCGGGCGGATTCCTCATCGCCGAGCGCGGCGCACAGCCTGGCCAGGAGGGCGCGGCAGCGGGCCGCTTCGAACGGTGCGTCGAGGCTGAGCCAGCGGGACCACGCGCGGCGAAGCGGGACCAGGGCAGCCTGAAGGTCGCCTTCGTGGAACAGGACAGAGGCCTCGGACTGCTCGGCGAGGGCGTGCAGCAGGGGCATGTCGATCGAGGCGCAGAGCGAAGCCAGTTCCTCCGCGGCAGCCCGTGCTGCCCGTGCGTCGCGTGCTGCCAGTTCGATTTCCACCCGGGCGGCGAGCATCTGGCGCCGGTACGTGGGGTCGGCGCCGTCCATAGCCTGCCGGAGCAGGGACTGGGCCTGGTCCGGCTTGCCCTGGGCCAGACGCAGGAGCGCCAGCCCGGGCTGCGGGGGGAAACCGGTCTCCTGAGCGTGCAGGTAGGAGGCCTCGGCGGCGTCGAAGTCGCCCCGGAGCCGTTGGATTTCGCCCTGTTCGTAGAAGCCGCCGTAGGTGGCCAGCAGGTCGCCGCGGAAGGCGAGGTCCTGCGCCATCTGGGCCGCGTCGATCGCCTCGGTCCAGGCGCCGTGCAGCCGGTACAGCTCGGCCCGGTGCATCTGGCATTGGCCGCTGAAGGCCACCAGGTTCTGCTGCGCGTCGCACCACCGGTCCAGCGCCCGTGTCCACTCGTGGGCACGGCGCAGGTCGAAGGCCAGAAGGCAGGTTCCGATCACTGCGCAGTAGATGATCCCGGCCGGGACCGGCGAGATCTCCCCCACGGTGACGGCGACCATGGCTTCGTCGAGCAGGGCCAGGCCGTCCTCGAGCCGGCCCAGCATGATCCTTGCCTGCCCGAGACCCAGCAAACCGAGGGCCGCCGCGTCAGCGTCGCCACGTTCCCGTCCGAGGTCAGCGGCCCGGGTGAAGGCCTCCGCGGCGGCGGCGCCGTCGCCTCGGTAGAGGGCGCCCAGCCCGGCAGGGACGAACAGCATGCCCTCGAAGGGGCAGGGCTCGGGCAGGTCCTCGACGATCCGGTGGGCACGGGCGAGCCAGCCGGCGCTGCGGGCCGCCTCGCCCAGCAGCATGAGGTTCAACCCGGACCAGGCGGCGCAGCGGGCGGCGGCGTCGTAGTCGCCTTCGGCGAGGTACTTCAGGTGCGCCCGGGCCAGGATGTCCACTCCCTCGGAGCCCCGGCCGGTGAGGATGACGGAGGTGGCCAGCTGTTCCAGATCGCTGGCCGGCAGTTCGGCGTCGTGGTCGGCAGCGGTGTACTGCCCTACGGCGTCCGGCCAGCGCCGTTCGGCATAGGCCTCCCGGCCGTGTGCGAGTGTAGACATCGCGCCTCCACGTTCCCGGTGGCGGGTCTGAGCCGGTGGGCGCTGCCCGGCCCGGCACTCGCGGAACCGGTGGTGGGCGGCGCGGCCCGTCATCTGCTTTTCAGGCTACCGCCGGGGTTAAGGGGCGGCAAGGTGCGGGGACCCGTCGGGTGATGCAGTTGCCCTCGGGCTCCAAGCCCGGTGAGGTCATCGCGGCCATGGGCCCGGTGGCGAATTCTCAGGGCATACTGCTGGCCGTGATCCTGGAGCCATAAATCCGCCGCGCTTCCATAGAGGATCGGGAGGACAATTGTGCGTAGTGAACCAGGTCCAGGCGTTCAGCCAGGGCCTTCAACGGGAGAGCTGACATGGATGATTTCGTCGCTTACCTTGATACTTCGGAGGTCCRCTCCGGCAAACTTGAGGAACTCAAGACAGCCATGGCAGAACTCGCCGCGTTCGTTGAACAGAATGAGCCTCGGATCATCTCCTACAGCGTCTGTTTCTCAGAGGACGGCTCCACCATGAGTGTCCTCCATTTCCATCCTGATCTGGCCTCGTTGGAGTTCCACATGAAAGTGGCGGGGCCTAAGTTCCCGCCAGTTGCGCCGCTTATCAAGATGAAGTCGATCGAAATCTTCGGCCGCCCAAGCGAGGACCTCGTGGCGCAACTTCGAGAGAAGGCACAGCTCCTCGGCACCGGATCCGTCATTGTCCGTGACGTTCACGCCGGCTTCGCCCGTTTTACCCGCGGCCAGCTTTCTTTGCCGTATGCCGGTTCCTGACCGGACATTTCAGGAATCTCATTTCCAAGGTTCTCTCGGTGCACTCCACACCCAAAAATCGTCCAGGGCGGGCCCCAAAGTCTTTGCCTCATCTTATGGGCGGCACTGCTTCGAAACCGCGATGGACATCACGGAACAGGCTAACGTCGATGCCCTTTCACTGATGATCAATTCGACGGGCAGCGTGCTCCCGCATCTCCAAGGAGCAGCCACACTGTTCGCGGGAACCGGCCACAGGTTAGCAAGTGCAAGTGCCGGCATCAGCGAGACGCCACTCCGGGCTGAGCGCGAGGACCTCGTTGGGGGCCGGCATATGACCTTTCAACCGGATGCCGTGCACCCTGTTTCAGCAGACCCAAATCGGTCCATAATGTCCACATAACTTCGGGAACCCCTCACGCTGGTGATAGGTGGCGCGGCGTTGAAGAGTCCCAAGTGGCTGCCCCGGCTCGGCGCAAGGGGCGGTCACGGGCTCCGGACAAGGATTCCGGGGACCGAAACCGGGGGGAGCATCGCCATCACTGCGGTCATCGACGCACTGAAGGGAATCATCATGCTCAAGGATTCAAACATCATCGCTGTCCTCCCCGCGAAGGACATCAACAGGGCGAAGGAGTACTACCGGGACAAGCTGGGAATGGAACCCTCCGAATCCATGGAGGAAGGCAGCGTCATGTACAGCTGCGGCCAAGGAACGCGCTTCCTCGTTTACCAGACAGACAATGCCGGGTCAGCCAAGAACACCCAGATGGGCTGGGAAACGGACAATCTCGAACGCGAGATGGAGGAACTGCGAGGCCGCGGCGTCGTCTTTGAAGATTACGATTTTCCCGGCCTGAAGACGGAGAACGGCATTGCCACCGCTGACTGGGGGAAGGCAGCCTGGTTCCTGGACAGCGAGGGCAACATCATCAACATCTCCCAGCGCGCGTAGGCCGGATGCCCCGATGCGCTATCACCTACGGTCGTTCTGATAGCTGAGACCAGCTGTTTAGCAGCTACAAGTGATAGCGCAACGGGTGTTCCCCGTGGAAACGTGGGCGGTCACGAACAGAATGGCCTCAGTCGCGCAGCACCCAGACCGCGTTGTTCGGCTGCAGCCAGCCGTCTTCGGCCAGCGGAGCGACGGTGAGCCTGCTCCTGGGCCTTGGTCCCCTGAAAACTCCGCTCCGCTGTGGGCAACTGCTCCAACCGCTGCTTACAGACGAGGGGAAGCCTCAGGCCAGAGGCCGCCGCATGCGATAAGTTCAGGTGGAACCGCACGCGGCCCCGTCCAGGGGGCATCAGGACATGGAGAACAATGACGACAGCATGGATGGTCCGGCAGGGCAGAGGTGGCCTGTTCGCCGAAGACATGATCGAGGCCGGATACATGGGAGTCGACTTTGTCGGCGACTATGACCTCACCCCGCATCTGGGCGAAGGGCCGGACTCTTTCCGCTCCGCCGTGGTCCAGGTGTTCCTGGGGCAGGAACCGGACAAGGGCAAGGTCGCGGCCGGTCTCGCCGCCGGCAATCTGTGGTGGGCCTGCGAAGGGATCGTCGAAGGCAACCTCGTGCTGGCACCCAAACCTGACCGCACCTACCAGTACGGCGTCGTGACCGGCGGGTACGAATACCACCCGGGCACGGATCTGCCACACCGGCGCCGGGTCGACTGGAAGGGCTCGTTCAGCAAGGACGACATGAGCCCCGCCTTGGCATCATCTGCCAGGTCGATCATGACGGTGTTCCAGCTGGCCGCCCACACCGTAGAGCTGGCGGCGCTCACTCAGCTCACCGATGCCGCCCAGCCTATAGCCCAGGCGATCTCCTCCCAGGTCGAGGACCAGCTCGCGTTCCAGATGGAGAAGCAGCTCGAAGACTTCCTGGTCCACAACTGGCGCAGCACAACGCTCGGCCAGGACTATGACATCTACGAAGAGGACGGCCAACTCAAAGGCCAGCAGTACCTCACCGACACCGGGCCCATGGACATCCTCGCGATCAGCAAGGACCGGACCCGGCTGCTCGTGATTGAACTCAAGCGCGGTCGCGCCAGTGACGCCGTCGTCGGCCAGATCCAGCGCTACATGGGCTACGTCCAGGAAGCATTGCTCGAACCTGGGCAGTCCGTTGAAGGCGTCATCATCGCGCAGGAAGATGATCTGCGGATCCGCCGTGCACTGTCCATCGCCCGGAACATCCGGTTCATGAAGTACCGGGTGGAGTTCCATCTGGAGGCGTAGCCCGGCAGGCGTAAAGGGGGCCGGCGACGGCTGGAGTGGGCGCACAAACAGGTGAGCGCCCTCGCCGCCGGCCCCGGTATCCAAACCACGTTTCAATCCGAAACCCCCAGCACCGGGGATGCCGCCGGTACGCTCCACATTAGGACGAAGACCGTGCACGGCATACGAGTGGCCGGTACTCGCTTCCGGGCACTTTTCTGAACTGTCCTCGCGTGCTTACACTCTTCTCTTGCCCGATTCGAGATGAGGACCACCATGGCCGCCGCAGACTACTTCGTCCACCGCCACCACGACACCGAAATCCCCGAAGACCACCTCGACATCTGGCGTGCAATTCCGACCGGTGGTTTTGACGATCAGCCGAGCGTCCAGATCAATCAGGCCGACGGCGTGACGGCCTCGGTCAGCTACCGGACGGATGATGCCCGGGCTCTGGCCCGCGCCATCCTGGAGGCGGCAGGAGTCGATCCACGGGAAGCCTTCACCGGGGACCTGCCTGAACTGTACGCCGGCTGCTAACGTCGTCGACCGCCGGTCGGACGCACCTTGGTTATGGAACGAACCCGTTGCCCCAGGACGCCGCGCCGTGGGTTCGATCCGGAGCTGGCGGTGCAGACGTGTCCTCGAAGACACGCCGCTCTGTCTCCGCAAAGCTGTCGGTGCCCAGGAGGACCATGGACTCATGACCGCTCCAACAGTGGAGGCGGCGATCCATGAACTGATGGATCTCGCCTGGAATGTTGTCTATCACCTGCTCGAGGAGCAGGGCCTGCTCGGCGACGGATTGTTGGTCGATGAGTACACAGGGATCCACTCCTGGCTGGACGGACCGACCCGGTACACCGTGGTCCACTCCCGGACGGTGGCGGTCCTGTTCGTCGAGACACGGCCCGTGGACGCCATCGCCTTCCGTCACGATCTCCTGGGCGCAGCCGACGTTGCAGGCTTCTTCAAACTTCCGGGCAGCTGCTGACGGTCCGGTCGGTCCTCCTCATTACTCCTGAGAGAGCCAAGCCGATACCGTGGCGTTGAACCACTCCGGGCGTTGAAGGGGGATTCCGTGGCCACACCCATCCACAACCTCCAAGTCGCTTCCAGGTAGGGCGGCATGGATCGCAGCGGCAGAGTCACGCATCAGCCTCCGTTCACGCTGACCCACCATCACGAGGGCTTCCCCAGGGAAGCGGGACCAATTCTCAGGCAATGCGAAGCGCAGGTTCTCCCCGACGGCGGCCGTCAAGGTCGCCTTCGTTATGCCTGCACTGGTGTCGATGTACTGCTCCATCAGCTCTGGGGGTATGAACAGCTGCCGGGCCTGCAGGCGGGCAAACCATCTCCTCCGGGCAAGTGGCGCGCTCAAACCGAGAATGCCCAGGGTGAGGCCACCGTACGCCATCGGCTTCGCTTGGGCACTGACGACCATAACTCGGCTCACCAGAGGCGTATGTTGAGCCGCCAGACCGATGGATAGCTGGGCCCCGAGCGAGAAGCCGATCACTGCTACTGGCGAACCAACCCGTTGCAACACCAAGTCGGCCAGGGCATTTACGGTCGCGGAATGCGAGATGTACTCCTCGCTGGAGCTCTCTCCGTGCCCCGGGAGGTCGGGGACGATCACACGGTGCCGGTCTTCCAGGCTACGGCTCAGGGATTGCCACATCCAACCGGCGACGCCACCACCGTGCAGGAGCAAGACAGGAGGTGCGCTCTCTGGTCCGTACTGGTTCGTGTGCACCGGCTTATGCTTTCACGTTCCCAGCGCCTGCTACGTCTCTGAGAATACGAATTGGCCACCACTCCAGTAACACTGTGCGCCCTAATCGACTTCCTCAGAACCTGACCGTCCTAACCCAGATTCAGGCCGCCGGACCTTTAGTCCTTCAGCACCCAGGCAGCGTTGTTCGGTTGCAGCCAGCCGTCCTCCGCCAGGGGCGCGGCGCTGAGCAGCACGGTGCCGGCCGGGAGTTTGACCGGTTCGGTTCCCATCGCGACGGCGACGAGGAAGTGCGCGTTGCGTTCGCAGATGAGGAGGTTTCCGGCCTCGACACGCCAGCTGCCGCCGTCGTCCGCGGTGAAGACTTCGTTTTTCCACAACTGCCGGCGCAGCTCCAGCGCCGTCTTGGTGATGTTCAGGGAGGAGCCCGGAACCTGTTCCTGTTGCTCGATGGCATGGGTTCCCCAGCCAGCCGGGATCGGGAGCCACGGATCCGCGGCGGGTTCAGCGAGCGAGAAGCCATGGCTCATCGCCGCATCCGCGGTCCAGGGCAGCGGCACGCGGGCGCCGTCGCGGCAGACGCCGCCGCGGGCCCACATCGGATCCGCCCGTGCCTCCACCGGGACGTCGACCTCGGGCAGCCCGAGCTCCTGGCCCTGGTAGAGGTACGCCGCGCCGGGCAACCCGAGCAGAGCCACGAGGGCCGCGCGGGCCCGGACGCTGCCGAGCTCGCCGCCGCCGAACCGGGTGGAGCGGACAATGTCGTGGTTTCCAGCGCCCACGTCGGGGCGGCACCGTGCAACTGCCGGGCGGCCTCGAGCTCGGTCCCAACGGTTGCCCACGCGTATGCGTCCCAGCCGAGCTTCACGAACGCGAACGCGAAGGCCTGCTGCATCTCGTCGGCGCGGGTGTAGCGGGCGGCGCGGGCCGGTTCCAGGTTGACCTCGCCCACCAGCAGCCGGTGCGGCTCATACTTCTCGGCCAGGGTGCGCCAGCGGCGGTAGACCTCGTGCACGTCCTCCTGGTCCGAGA
>NZ_JBFUJJ010000023.1:0-56496 GCF_056401435.1 Arthrobacter sp. P4_F10 | reverse complement strand
AAATTCTGCAGCTACTCGCCGACGATCAGCTGGGATCAACCCGAGAAAGGGCCGACGATCCGGACCCGTACGAGCTGGCTTTTGACGCAATCGACTCCGACCCCGCCCACCTTTTGGTAGTGGGAGAACTCGGCGGTGAGGTGGTGGCCACGTTCCAGCTCAGCTTCATCCCCGGCCTCTCCCGCAGGGGATCCTGGCGTGCACAGATTGAAGGGGTGCGAGTAGCCAAGCAGTTGCGAGGCCAGGGAACTGGTGCGGTCATGATGCGATGGGCCATTAAGCATGCACGTGAGCGCGGCTGCTCCCTCGTCCAGCTGACCACCGACAAATCCCGCCTCGCGGCCCACCGCTTTTACGAGCGCCTGGGCTTTGTCTGCAGCCACGAGGGCATGAAGCTCACCCTCTGACCCATTGCCGGGGCGCCAGAACTTGCGTTCTGCGGCAGCCAGCGCCGCAGCCTTCCGCGCAGCATGCGGTGTCGACATGAGCCGGGTCATCAGTCACCTAGGTTGCCCCAAAGCCACTCGGAGTACGTCTCCCAGGCCTTTGGCCTATGCCGTGGACGTGGGCTGATGTTCACCAGACAGGTGCCCAAATCCTCTGGCGCCTTCCCGGGACGCGGCGGATACGGTAGGTTCATGCATTCCGTCGAGGCTGAGGCACTTATCAAAGCCCGAGACTCCACCGTCTGGGACATCATCACCGATGCAGGGAACTACACAGTTTGGGATTCCGGTATCACGCACGTCACGGGCGAACTGCGCAACGGTGGCACCATCAAAATCCGGACCAGCACCTGTGGGAGCCGCATCTTCCGGCTGCGTGTCCGGCAGAGGCCCGGCGAGGTGATGACGTGGACCGGGGGCCTGCCCCTGGGTCTGATCACCGGCGTATGCACGTTCACGCTTGAACCCCACGACGATGGCAAGACGCACCTGCGCGTGAAGGAGGAGATCACCGGCCCACTGCGCGGGCTAGTCGGGAAGGCCATGCCGGACGCGCGGCAGCCTCTCATCGATTACGTCAACGCCGTCAGGAAACGCTCAGAAATCCTCGGCCGACACGCTCAATGAGGTGATGGGCGGCGCCCCCGAGGCCGGCTCCGGACTTGGACGCGGAGCCGGCCTGTCAGGAAGTCGGCAAGAGGCGTGTGCCGAAGGCCCGTGTTCGCTAGGCGGGCCGCATCCGAGCCTCAAATTAGACGATAATAAGCAAGCGTCCAATAGTCCGGACCATCGCCGCGATTATGAGGCAGGTCCGGGACTAATTCGGTGACGGGTGCCGTTATGCAGTCGGGGGTGGAACCGGTTCTGCGCACAACGCCGCCTTTGAGCACCGATGGGAATGAGGTCACGTGACGACTACGCCTGCCGAGGGAGTCGGCTTCCGCTCCGAACGCGGACCTGTCCTTATTGCCCTGATGCTCTCTACGGGTCTGGTGGCGATTGACGCGACCGTTGTGGCGACAGCCGTGCCTGCGATCGTGCATGACATTGGCGGGTTCACGTCGTTCCCGTGGCTGTTCTCCGCCTACCTGCTGGCGCAGGCTGTGTCAGTCCCTGTCTACGCGAAGCTCTCCGACACCATCGGCCGCAAGCCGATCATGCTGATCGGAATTGGACTGTTCCTGCTCGGCTCGGTCCTGTGCGGAGTCGCGTGGAGCATGCCGGTGCTCATCGCCTTCCGCGTGGTCCAGGGCCTGGGCGCCGGAGCGGTCCAGCCGATGGCCATCACTATCGCCGGCGATATCTACGCCCTGGCAGAGCGGGCAAAAGTACAGGGCTACCTTGCGAGTGTGTGGGCCGTCTCCTCAGTGGTGGGCCCGACGCTCGGGGGAGTGTTTGCCACGCTCGGCATCTGGCGTGGCATTTTCCTCGTGAACATCCCGCTGTGCCTGGTGGCAGGATGGATGCTGGTCCGGTCGTTCCACGAGAACATCGAGCGCGTGAAGCACCGGGTCGACTATCTGGGCGCGGGGCTGCTCACGGTTTCGCTCACCCTGCTCATTCTCGGTGCCCTCGAGGGCGGCCAGGCCTGGGCCTGGAACTCCGCCATCAGCAGCGCAGTGTTCGCCGGCGGTGCGCTTTTGTTCGCCGCGTTCGTCCTCGCCGAACGGAGGGCAGCGGAGCCTGTCCTGCCCCCGTGGGTGGTGTCCCGGCGGCTGCTGGCGACGACGGCGATGGTCGCCTTCGGCGTGGGAGCAGTCATGCTTGGCATCACCTCTTACGTTCCCACCTTCCTCGTAGGAGCCCTCTCGACCTCCCCGATCCTGGCCGGGCTCGCCCTGGCGGCGCTGACCATCGGCTGGCCGATCAGTGCGTCCCAATCGGGCCGCCTGTATCTGCGGATCGGGTTCCGGAACACTGCGATGATCGGTATCACGGTCACCGTCATCGGCACGGCGGTCCTGGCCGTCACCGCTTCCGTCCCGAACGTTGCGCTGGTCGCAGGCAGTTGCTTCATCGTCGGACTCGGACTCGGGCTGGTCGCCACGCCGACCCTCATCGCCGCCCAGACGAGCGTCGAATGGAACGAGCGCGGGGTGGTGACCGGCACCAACCTTTTCGCCCGATCAATCGGCAGCTCCATCGGTGTCGCAGTGTTCGGGGCGATAGCAAACGCCGTCTACGCCGGCACTCCGCACGGTGACACGGATCCCGGTACCATCGTGGCGGCCTCTTCCGCCGTGTTCCTGGCGGTCATGATCGTCGCGCTGCTCACCGTCGTCGCCGTTATCGGGATGCCTGCCACAAAACCCGTCAAGCAGGTCCCCGCCGCCGTGCGGGGGTGATCCCAAGGTTCCAAGCCCTGGTGCGGCCTTCCGCCATCGGACTGCGGCCCGATGCCGTATTCAACGTCTGAGCCGCATCGTTCTCCAGCTCGCCGGTCCAGCGGTCCCACCGTCCGTTTGAGGTGCGTTTACGCCAGGTCGGGGGAGCTGTACACGATGTAATCCAACGCGGCGGGACCGGACATGGCCAGAGTGTTGTCGTCAGGCTTGATCCGGCGGCCTTCGAGGGCCGCCCAAAGAGCCTCGGCGGGCTCCGGCTCGGTGTGGTTTATCAGGCACCAGCTGGTGTACAACCCGTACAGCTCTTCCTCGTCCAACCCGCCGTCGGTTTCCCGGTCACTGGTCACGGCCTCTGCGAGGAACCGATCAAAATGCGCGCTCATATCCGTTCCCTTATCTCGTGTGCATCGCTGGGACGCTCCGTCACCGACACTGGGCAGTTGGGTCACCGCCCGACTGCCAACGTTGAATTTATGCCAGGAAGACAACCCTGTCCAGTTCGGCTCAACCCGGCGGGTCAGGTGTTACTCGGACGCGTGTTGAAGGACCCCGGGGCCGAGATCGTCCACCGCTTGACCTGTCAACGGAACGATCATCGAACCGGCACCCATTCCGGTTCCCCATATTCAACTGCGCAGCAGGTAGCTGGCCACGCCGTCGGGGTTTGCTAGGGCGAGGAGGTGGCCGCCGGGCACGACGTCGGGCTCCACACCGAGGCGTTCGCGGGCGACCCGTCGTTGGAAATCCAGAGGAAAGAACCGGTCTGCCTCGCCGGTAAGCACACGGGTTGGGATCTTGGGCCATTGCGTGAAGTTGCATACCGAACCGAAAACCGCGTTTGCTTCCGGGCGCTGATGCGGTTCCCCTTCCGCCGCGATTTCCGGCGGAACGTCGTGCAGGAAGTAGGTGTCAATGTCGAACTCGGCACTGTACCCGTGGGCCCTGGCCGCGCTTTGCTGCGCTGCAGCCCAGCCGGTGTTGTCCCACCATGCGCCGGGGGTCTCGCCCGGTATAGGGATCATCGCATTCACCAGGATGAGCTTTCGGACGGAAGCGCGCTCACACACGAGCGGGGTGGTGAAGCCACCCAGCGACTGCGCAACAAGCACGACGTCGTTGCGCCCACCGATGGCGTCGAGAACCAGCCGCGCGTACTCCGGCAGCCCGGCGCCTTCATCGTCGCCGGGCAGATCGACCGCCACGGCGTCGTGCCCGGTCCCCTGAAGCAAAGGAACGACGTGGCTCCAGTACCAGGCTGCGCCGCCCGCTCCCGGGATCAGCACGAACGTATTCACGGCAGTACCAGCCAAACGCCGACGACGGGACCCCGGTTCCGGACCAGCAGGTGGCGCCCGTTGGGCTGCTTTCGCTTCAACACGGATCTCATCTCCCCATCTTCTCCCCGCCCTTATGGACGCCGGCAACCCCGGCAGCCGCTAACGGACCATTCGCATCTCGGGCAGTTCGTTCCAGTCAGGTGGAAGCAGTTTACGTTTCCCGTCGGTAACCGGACGATCGAATTGTCTCAGAGACCGTCGTCCTGGACTCGAACACATGACAGGCTTCGTCCTCGCTTCACCCCTTAGATAACGAGCGACAGCAGAGCCGCGGCCACCGCAGGGTCACCGTCCGAGGCCCTGGCCAGCGCCAAAGCGGACGTGGAGCGCGGTCCCGATGGCGCCGTCGGCTACTGGCGTGGCATAAGCTTCCGGTATGGGACTAATAATCACACTACTTATCATTTGGCTTGTACTTTCGATCCTTGGCTTCGCCGTGAAGGGCCTACTTTGGTTGGCGATCATTGCTCTGGTGCTGCTGGTGGCCACGGCTGTTTGGGGCTGGGTGAAGCGCAAGGCCAAAGCCTGACGCTCAACCTGATCGCTCAACGGCGGCGGGCCGTCCCACACGGGACCGGCCGCCGCTTTCGTGCGCCCTGACTGCTTGAAACCTGAAAACAACTCTTGCCTGTGACATCGAAAAGCACAGATCTGGGTGATGGTCCCACCCATCATCACTAGTGGTTGTCCCGCACCAAGAAGTTTGGGGCCACCTGCCTGCAGCCCGGCTCACCTTTAACGGACTCGAGGTTCTTCTTCACGGCCGCGGGAACCGGGTGGACAAGCAGCTTTGGGCGGCACTGACGCCCATCGTGGAAATGGCGATAAGGAGATGGCGCGTCCCGGATTCGGGCCCTTGGGAAATCCGCACCCCAGGCCGTACGTTCACCTACTCGGCGGCGCTTTGCTTCGTCGCCATTGACCGCGGCAGCGGAGACAGGGGCTCCGGGTAGGGGACAGACGAACGGCTCGCATGCGATCAGGAGTCTTCTGAACCCGCCCCTTCGACGGGACCGTCCCACGACCAGTGTTGGATGGGCAGGCCGTCCGGAACGTCCTCTGCGGAGCGGTGGTACCGGGACATCGTGGTGGTGGTCGACCACGCGAAGTAGTCGTGCAGCACCTTGCGGAGAGGGTTCTCCTCGGTGAGTCCGACGTCGGTCATTGCCTGATCGAAGCAGGCGATCGCTCTACGGTCCATATCCTCGTGCGGCCCGTTGCCGCTGTGCATCCGCACCACAGAGGTCTCGTCGCCGTAGGAGTCTGAATAGGTTGTCGGGCCACCTAAAGCCTCCGCCCAGTAGGCGGCCAGCCGCCGCCTATGCTCGGGATGGAAGCCATGGCTGAACGCGTGGCCGACCACCTCGTCGGCCGTTGCCCTGGTATGCCATGCGCCGGCCAGCGCCAGGAAAAAGGGGGCTCCGCCAGCAGCTTCGTACACCGTCTGCATCCTGCAACGATGGCATGCCCCACCCTTGTACGGAAGGGGCCGGCTCAGCGAAGGACGCGGTAGCGGATGTGGGTCGCCTCCGTGGAAAATTTTCGACGACAGGTGCGGTGTCTTTTCACCCGAACAGCCGCATCACCTGGTGGAACACAAGCGGCCAAATGACCGACGGCCTCCCGGCTCATACTCATGCGGGCTCCCACGCGAACCCGTCCGGGTCGGTGAACGGGCCGGCGTCGCTGCCTATCGTGAGACGGTGCGAACCGGTGCCCTCCGGAGGGACGCCGGCATCCTTGGCGAGAGCGCGGCGCCCGTAGAGCCCCAGCTTGATGGGACTCGCCGGCATGGCGAACTCGACGTACTTGCCGAAGCTTTTCCCGACGGCGAGTCCGTGGTCGACGTAGAACCGTTTGCTCGCAGCAACGTCGGTGGCCGCTACCAGCAGCACGATCTGGTCAATCTGTCTGGTGGCCGGACCGGTGTCCTTCCTCGCCGACGTCGCGACCTTCCAGATCGCTCCATCGGGAGCCTGAACGACGCCGCCATAGCCCCACAGTGACTTTTGGGCCGGCTTCAGCGTCGTGGCACCAGCCGCCAGAGCAGTGTCGATCAGGCTGCTGACGGTGGACGGCTGCGACACTATGAGCGACATCGTGAACCCGCGGAACCCGGCCGTCGGGGCATCCGAAGCTCGCACGCGCACCTGCGTTCCCAATCCGAAGGCAGCAGTGTAGAAGGCGGTGGCGGCCGCGGGGTCAGGTACTTCGAGGGTCACTGATTCGATGGAGGTCATGGCAGGTCCTTCGGAAGGGTGGGCAGGTCGTGTTGATGACTTTATGCTGTGGCCCCCCTGATCGCTTCTCCGATCCTGATCGATCCGTCCCGCATGCGGCCGAACATCCGGCTCGGCCTGCGGTTACCTTCGGGTTGGATGACCGGCGCTGGCTACGAGCTGGTGCTCGATGCCAGCACGCCCAGCCCGAGTGCGGCGATGATGCCGCTGCTGCCGCGTTCGAGCCAGCTGCTCACTCGCGGACGCTGCAGCCACGCCATTGCCTTCGCTGCCGCGATGGATACGGCGGCCAGATAGAGGAAACCGATAATGCTCTCGATGGCACCAAGCACCATCGCGGTGTCCAGAGTGTTGCCGCCGTGCGGAATGAATTGCGGCACGACGGCGAGGTAGAACAGGCCGACTTTGGGGTTGAGCAGTGTGGAGAGCGCGCCGGCGCCGCACCCTGTCATTCGGCTGTAGCTCCGGCGGGGAGCGTGTCCGGCCGTTGCTGAGGGTGTTGTGCGGCGGGCCCGGATCAGCGACGAGATGCCCAGGTACAGCAGGTACAACCCGCCCGCGATCTTTGGCCAGCGGAATACTTCGGCGGAGTCCTCCAGCACTGCGGCGAGACCCACCCCCACCAGCCCGGCCCAGACCAGGGATGCCAGTGCCGAGCCGAGCGCCGCGGCAAGGCCGGCCACGGCACTCTGCAGGGAGATCCGCAGCACCAGGAACGTATCTGGGCCGGGGGTGACGGAGAGCAGCAGGCACAGGCCGGCAAAAGCCAGCAGGGTTACAGCGGTCATGCGCACCATTGTCCGGGTGCAGCTTGCCTGGTTGCAATTGCAGCGAGGCACGGCCGGGGAGGCAGTCAAACGCGACCCGACGTTCTTCTCGAGGGCAGCGAGCTGCGCTGCGTCCCAGGAGCAGGAATGTGCGCTGGTACCACGGAACCGAGAAGTCCCACGGCAAGCGCGTCCTGGGTCATCAGAGGAGGATGACCATCAGCGCGATCAGGTACAGGATGGTGGCAATGCCAAGAAGGTAAAACCATAGGGTGTCCTTCGGCTCCTCGTCTGGGTCGGTCCGCTGAAAATCGCGGTCATCCGGCCCATCTTCGGGCATTTCTCGGGCGTTGCCGGGTTCGACGATCCTGACGGGGGTCACGTCGTTGGTTGCGGGTTGCCGCCGCGGAATCTGGGCGTGTTCATCATCCAGCCCGCGGCGCATAAACCGGTTCTGGAGAGTGAAAGCGGCGGAATGTGCCTTGAGCTTCATGATTGGTTCCTCCTTCCTGCCTGGTGGTACCTGAAGGGGCGGCGGCCATCCACGAGGTCGCTTCGGTATGGACACCGGCTCGATATGTCGTTAGCCGCGAGGAGGCCGGGGCCATCTGCAGGCTGGTGCCCCAAGGGCCGCATCGGCCCCAGCCCGGCGGTTCCGCGCGCGCCGTCGGCTCGGTACGAGCCGTCCACGGCCGCGAGTATTGTTGGGGCCCTCTGGCATTGATCCGCCTTAAACGATTACCCCTCTGTTTTGGGTCTATTTCAAGGGTGATCGACGGTCTTTCTGGAGAAGAATTCGTTCAGAGCAGGGATCTGCGCAGCGAGGGCGGCTGCGCCGTGCCCGTTGCGCGGCCTTCGCCGGGCTTGACCGGCCCGCTAGTCGCCGGCGGCGTCGCGGCCGCGGCGCACGATCAGCCGGTCGGGGCCGTGGACCACAGTTGTGTCCTTGTCCTCGTAGTCGAACTGGTTGAGGAAGAAGCGCATGGCGTTGATCCGGCCCCGCTTCTTGTCGTTGAACTTGATGGTGATCCATGGCGCATGGTCCGTGTCGGTCCGCAGGAACGTCTCCTCCTTGGCTGCCGTGTACTCCTCCCACCGGTCCAGGGAGGCCAGGTCTATGGGGGAGAGCTTCCAACGCCGCACCGGGTCTATCTGCCGGATCGCAAAGCGGGTGCGCTGCTCGTGGCGGGTCACGGAGAACCAGAACTTGGTCAGGTGGATTCCGGAGTCCACCAGCATCCTCTCGAAGAGCGGCGCCTGAATCATGAAAGTGTCGAATTCCTGCTCCGTGCAGAAGCCCATGACCCGCTCCACATTTGCCCGGTTGTACCAGGAACGGTCGAACATCACGATCTCCCCGGCCGTGGGCAGATGCTGGATGTAGCGCTGGAAGTACCACTGGCCAAGTTCACGGTCCGAGGGTTTGCTCAATGCCACGGCCCGGGCCGAGCGGGGATTCAGGTGCTCGGTGAAGCGCTTGATCGTTCCGCCCTTGCCGGCCGCATCCCGGCCCTCGAATACGATCACGTGCCGGAGCTCCTGGTCCTGGCC
The DNA here is from genome assembly GCF_056401435.1 of Arthrobacter sp. P4_F10. Taxonomy (NCBI): domain Bacteria; kingdom Bacillati; phylum Actinomycetota; class Actinomycetes; order Micrococcales; family Micrococcaceae; genus Arthrobacter; species Arthrobacter sp. P4_F10. The sequence continues at coordinate 47,810 of NZ_JBFUJJ010000023.1, read as the reverse complement.
CCAGTACTGGAACTTCAGCAGTTCAACCTGGAGCCGGTATTTCTCCAGCTCGTACTCCTCACGGGACATCCGCTCGTCGTAGGGGTAGTCTTCCCGCCACGTCTGCACGGCCGAACCGCCCGGGTGGATCAGCTCCGGATCCTCGCCTTGCCCCCCGCGCACGGTGTACCCCATCTCCACCAGATGGTCGATGGCCTCCCGCAGGTTTTCCCGGAGCCAACCTTGATCCTCGGGTGTCCACGTCCTGTCCGCATGCGCCATCCCCAGCCTCCTTCCGGCCCCGCTGAACCGTCGCCGGCTTTCTAGGGTGCCGGCAGCGTTCGATGCTCAACTGAGTTCATAGAATGCGACCAGCCTAAGCCGACAAGTGGAGCTCACGATAGGGATGGGCTTCAAAGTGATCCTCCGGCCGCTTCCGGCGTTCCGGAGTCGTGGCCCCCTCCGGTCTGGCCGGCGTGATGCCCGCCGGATCCCCGGTAGCCACCGCCACCTCCTTGGTCGCCGAGGCGTTCACGGGCCAGGAAGTTTTCGACGTCGAAGAGGTTGTCCGCGCGCCGGGCAATGTTCAGCAGGGTGGTCATCGAGGCAACCTCTTCGACCTGTTCCTTGAGAAACCAGAGCATGAATTGCTCGCCCAGGGCGTCATTCTCAGCCCTGGCTGCGGCGAAGATGCCCTTAATGTTCTCGGTGACTTCCTGTTCCTGCGCGAGGGCCAGGGCGAGGGGCTCCTCGACGTCAGCGAAGTCGTTGCGGACCGGATCAATGCCAGGGATGGCGACTTTGAGTCCGCGGTCCAGGATGTAGCGGACCATCATCATGGCGTGGTTGCGCTCTTCCAGCGACTGGCGGTAGAAGTGTTTGGCCAGCTGCGGAAGGTCCTGCCCGTCAAACCATGCGGCCACGGCGACGTATTGGTGGGAGGCGGCGAATTCGTTGCCAACCTGGCGAGTGAGCAGTTCAGTAAATTTAGCGGATTCCATCGGGAGCTCCTTACGGGGGTCTGTGTGGGCGACTGCGGACAGAGCTGGCCGGGGTCGGCCGCGCTGTCGATTTGCAGGGGTCTTGCTTCGAGCGTCCCGGATGCATGATGGCCGGTCAATAGCCTGCGGTTCCTGGTCGCGGAAGCTTGCCCACAAACAAGAACTGTGAGGATTGGTGTGGCTGGTCTGGGACTGGCTGGCAGAGTAGGTGCTGGCCGTTCCGCCCTGTGGTCGCGACTCAAACAAGAACTGGCCCCCGTCGGGTGCCCTTCCGTCGACTCGTCCGTCCATGGGGTGGGCGGCCGGTACCTGCCCGGCCCACATCGGTGACTTGATCAGAAGGTTGCCCGCCCTGTTTGACGGGGCGTGGCTCGTCACAGTGCTGTTCCGAAGTGACCTCTACCCGGATTGGTACCGGCCGTGCGCGGCCCTGATCATATCCGCGAAATTGAGGAAGGTGCCTGAACCGCTATGCCTATCGTTGCGCATTCCCGCCCGTTTGTCGTCGGCGTCGACACTCACGCCAGGAACCATGTCTACGCCATCATCGCCACCTCAACCGGCGAACTGCTTCAGACCCGGGATTTCCCCACCACCAGCGCCGGCATCAACCGGGCCATCGCCTGGGTGGCGCGCCGCACCGGCGCCGACCTGGCCACCTTGTGGGTGATCGAGGGCGTCGCCTCATACGGCGCCCTGCTGGCCGCCGCCGTGGGCACTGCCGGCTACCCGGTCGCCGAAGCGGCGCGCATGGATGCCCGTGCCCAGCACGGGCATGGCAAGTCCGATCCGTTGGACGCGCACCGGATCGCCGCAGCCGTCCTGCGACCAGTTCTCGCTGCGGGTTGTCGTATTTCTCCAGCCACAGATCCACATCGGGATTCCGGTTTTCCATAGTTGCCACCCTGTGAGGCCTCGCTATGCGGATTCGAGAACGCTTTTGAGGTTGGTCAGTTGCGCGACTTCGGCATTCATGGTGCGGACAATCACCGGACCCACGAGTTTCATGAGTCCCTTGGGCTGCAGATCCAAGGTGAACAGGACAGTCGTTCCGCCGGACGCTGCACTGAGCCGGTAAGCGCCGGCCGGGCGGGCAGGGCCGGCCACGACCTGGAAGCCCAGATGCTTTCCGGGGTCCGCAGCCGTGATTTCGTAGTCACCGACGATAGGCCGGCCGCCCGGACCCGTGAGAGTCTGGCTGTACACGGCACCGAGGTCCCCGGGTGTTCCACTTTTCAGTGTGATGTCCTGCACCCCCGAACGCCATGCCGGGTTGTTCAGCCCATCGGCGAGGAACGCATAGACATCCTCCGGCGAACGGTTAATGGTGGTCTCGTTCTCGGCGTGAGCCATGCATACCCCTACTGGTTCTTGGTCCCGGCCGATTCCCGGCCAGCCGATCGATGTTGTCCATACTGTACGTCGTGCGGCCCTGGCCGGCCCGCGCCCGGTCCAGGTGTCCTCCGGATCGTGCCGTCGCGGCCGACGTCGACCGCTGTGAGAGGGAGCCGTCTAGCGGTCCACCGGGCGCCGGCACCTAGCGGATTGCCTCTTCCCGCTCTTCAGCCATGGGACTCAGCGTCAAGCCGCTGGTGTGGATGAGGGTGCCGAGCAGGGATCGTGCGGCCGCGAGCAGGACGTTGACCTCAGGGCTGGCCAGTTCATAAAACAGCCGCCCGTCGCGTCGCGAGGGGACAATGAGGCGCTGGCGGCGGAGCAGGCTCAAATGCTGGGAGAGGTTCGACGGCTCCAGACCCGTGTTGTCGCGCAGTCTGCTCACGGCAACGGGCCCGTCCGCGAGCATTTCCAGGAGCTGGATTCGAGCAGGGTGGCCCATGGACTTGAAAAGTTCGGCCTTAACATCGGTCAGGACCATACTTGTGGGAAGATCATCCGGCATCGGGACCTCCCTCCTTCACATTCAAATATTCTGGGCCGCGCATCTGTGCAGAACCCGCCGACAGGAAAACTAACACGTGCGAGACAGAAAAGTCTGTCTCGCATCGCCCACGATCGGTCCGCCCGCACATTTATCGTAGCGCCGGACCGCTGCCGTGTCGCCGCCGCCGGAAGACAAAGTGGTACCTCTTGCGCAGATGAGAACCGTAGTTCAGACTTTCATGAATTCATCAATTCGATTCGGCCTTCTATGAGTGGCCGGCATTGTTCGGGTGGATTCGGACTGTTCCCGGTGACAACGGCGTCACCGGGAACAATCGAGTCCCGGCTTCCAGGAGGGTTCTATGACAGGCATGTTCGAACTGTTCACCGATTCCGACACTTCCTACCGATTTCGACTTACCGCCCCGGACGGGACTGTCATGGCCCTCTCCAGGTCCTTTCCTGACCTGCCATCGGCGGTGGGCGGGATCGCCGCAGTAAGGGAGTACGCCGGCATGGGGCTGGTGACCGAAATAGAGGCACCGCAAAATGACGCCCTGCCCCAGCCCGTGGCCGATGCCATTCCGGTGGAGCCAAGCGCGCATAACCGTCGAGCCCATGACACGCACGCCAGCGAGCCCCGCGCACGTGCGGGGTCGGCCCGTGACCGAGCGCCCAGATCCCCGGGACGGCCGCCGCGCACCGGCATCCCGTCCGCCGCGCGCTTCTTGGGCGGCCGGGCCGTCATCCGGAATCAGCAGCTAATCGTACGGTGGCGGCAGGCCCTGGAGGCGCGGAGCGCCCACGTTGGGCTCAGCTCGTGCTGACTGACGCCGTGTCCCGTGTTGGCACCCCGGGGCGCTTTCCTCGGGCCGGGTGCGGGGCGTCTGCCGTTGGGCCGGACAGGCAGGGATGGCCATGACCGAGTTGAAGGCGTTGCGGGCCTACTCCAGCGCGCTGGTCGCCGAGGACTGCCTCGCTGGGACCTTTCGCTACGATGTGGTCTCGGGGGAGCTGCAGTGGTCCGAGCAGATTTATCAAATCCATGGCTATCACCGGGGCGAGGTGGTGCCGACGGTGGGCGTCCTGATGTCGCACCTGCATCCTGACGACCGGAAACGGTGCAGGGAAATTTTTGAGGATGTGGGCCGTGGGGGAGGGTTTTTTGCCAACTACCACCGTCTCTTCGACGCACGCAGGCGGGAACGCCGCGTCCTGACAGCGGGGGAGGGCGTGCCGGATCGTGACGGGAAACTGCTGTTCATCGACGGATTCATGCTCGACCTCACCAGGACAGTTCAGCTGGAAACGGACCGGTCCGCCCGCGAGGCCATTGCCGGAGCCATTGGCACGCGAGGCCTCATTGAACAGGCCAAGGGCATCCTGATGGGAATTCTTCACATCGGTTCCGACGCCGCCTTCGAACGGCTCTCCGCCTACAGCCAGCACCACAACATCAAGCTTGCCCACACGGCCTCGGCCATCGTCCGGCTGGCCAGCAACACGCAGGAATCCGCCACCCTCCGCAGCTTCGTCCACGCACTGGACAGCCGTTTCTCGGCACGCCGCGATGGGGGCCGCGTTTTTCATCCCTAGGGGACGAAAGGCGCCGGGCGGGCCTTTGGCCGGCACGCCCTGCGCGCTGCCCTGACCGAATGCTCCGGGCATAACCCAGCGGACACTCATAGCACACTCCGAGGCAGACCGGTCTGTACGCCTCAGCCCAGTGTAAAATTCTTTTATCATGACTGTCGACGACGCCGCGGGCCCCACACTGTTGCCTGCCACAGCCATGGCCGGACGCGATGAGCCGGTGGACCGTATTCTCGCCACCGCCTACGAGTTGTTCTCCCGCCGCGGCATCCGCGGAGTGGGGGTCAATGAGCTGATCAGCAGTTCCGGGGTTTCCAAAGCAACCTTCTACCGGCACTTTCCGTCCAAGGACGCCCTGGTACTGGCCTTCCTGGAACTCCGCGACCAGGCGTGGACCGTGGACCTCATCGTGGCAGAGGCCAGCCGGCGCGGCGACACCGCCGAAGAACGGCTGCTCGCCGTATTTGACGTGTTCGGCGACTGGTTCCAGCGCGAGGATTTCGAGGCGTGCTCGTTCATTAACGTCCTGCTGGAGATGGGGGCCGGGCACCCTCTGGGGAAGGCGAGCATCGATTACCTCAGCCGCATCAGGGGCCACATCCAGGCCCTGGCTGAGGAAGCCGGGCTGGACCGCCCCGAAGAATTTGCGCGGTCCTGGCACATCCTGATGAAGGGCTCCATCATTTCGGCCACCGAAGGCGACGCGCTGGCCTCCAAGCGCGCCCAGCAGATGGCGCGCTGGCTCATCGAGCACCACCGAAACCTGTAGCAGGTGTGCCGGGGGAGTGCCCGCATTCGATGCCGGCTCCTCCATGACCCTGCGCAAAGCCGCAGCTTCCTCCACGCAAACAGACACACCTAACAGCGCTGGCGCGCCGCCGTCGACATAGCGCCATGCCCCGACGTCGACGCCGCTCCCAATTCCGACGCCGACACCGACGCCGGCTCCTGATTTCAATGCTGACGCCGGCTCCCTGCCGACCGACAGGCGCGCCGCACTCCCATCACCTGACCCTCGAACAACTTTGCCCTTGCGAAATACGTTAGTCACCACTAACGTATTATCTGTGTTGGATGCCTTGGAGATTGCTGCGGAGCCGAATCGGCGACGCCTGCTGCATCTTCTCGCCAGCCACGAACAGGCGGTCGGGGAGCTGGCCGCCCATTTCACGGTGAGCCGCTCCGCGGTGTCCCAGCACCTGCTGTTACTGGAGCAGGCCGGCCTGGTATCTGCCCGCAAAGAAGGACGGAACAGGTATTACAGGCTCGACCCGGTGGGAATGGGCCGGCTCCGTGAACTTGTCGAACAGTTCTGGACCTACGAACTGGATCTGCTGGCATCGGATGCGGCCGCACTTGCCGCACAGCGTCACGGCCCTCCGCAACATCACACGACCAATTCAGATACTTCGCCTCAAGACAAAGGATCACTCTCATGATGTTCGATAAGACCATTCACCTGCCCGTCGGCGTCGACGAGGCCTTTGCACTCATCACCGAGCCGGAACGTCTGCGCCGCTGGCAGACGGTGGCGGCCCGGGTTGATCTTCGGATTGGCGGCGAATACCGATGGACCGTCACTCCTGGCCACCACGCAGCCGGCACTTTCACGGAGATCGAGCCGGGCAAGCGCGTCGTCTTCACCTGGGGCTGGGAAGCCGGAATGGACCTGGCGCCGGGCGCTTCCACCGTGTCGATCACGCTGGAGCCCGACGCCGACGGCACCACGCTCCGTCTGGTCCACGATGGCCTCAACGCCGAACAGGCCGCAGCACATGCCGAGGGCTGGAACCACTACCTGGACCGCCTGATCGCCGAAACCTCCACCCCGGCCGGCGCCGGTCCGGACGAGTGGTCAGCGGCCCCGGATTCGATCGATCACATCAGCTCTGCTGAGGCATCCCTCGCCGTGCTCCTGGGCGTGCTGCGAAAGCTCACTCCGGAAGACCGGGAGAAAGCCACTCCCTGCGAAGACTTCACGGCCCACGAGTTGCTGGAGCACCTGGCCGGTTCGCTGAAGCAGATCGGCGGAGCACTGGGCGCGGACGTGAGCGACGACGCCGGGGCAGGCCCGGAAGTGCGCATCGCCGGACTCGCGCAGGCCACCCTGGAGGCGTTCAGCCGCCGTGGTGTCGAAGGCACCATCGACATGGGCTTCGCTGAACTTCCCGCCACCGTCGTCGCCGGAATCATCAACCTCGAGCTGCTCGTGCACGCGTGGGACTTCGCGAAGGCCACTGGCCAGGAACTCGTCGTCTCCGACGTCGTCACCGATCACGTTGAGGCGCTGGCCCTGCTGACCATCTCCGACCAGGTCCGCGCCAGCGGCAGCTTCGCCGCCGCCCAGCCGGTCGCGGAGACCGCAGGCAGCCTGGAGCGCCTGATCGCGTTCACCGGCCGAACCATCGCCGTCTGAAGTTTCCTACCCGATACCCGTCAGAGACACCCCAGGAAAGCAGGGAACAGTATGTCCAAGTTCGTCTTCATCTACCACGCCCCGATGACCCCCGCCGAGGCCGCGCCGCCCGCACCGGAGGACATGGCGGCCGCCATGGAACAGTGGAACGCGTGGGCCGCTAAAGTCGGCAACGGGCTGATCGACTTCGGGACGCCCCTGGCCAACGGCGTCCGCGTTTCCGCCGGCGGAGCCACGGCACCGAGCCAGCGCGAGGTCGCCGGATACAGCATCATCGAGGCCGAAAACCTTGAGGCGGCCGTCGAGCTCGCCAAGCAGCACCCGCACCTGAACATGCCGGGCGGCTGTGAAATCGAGGTTCACGAGGCCCAGCAGATCCCCGGAATGTAGCAGCGGCTCGACCCGATGCTCGTGGCCTGTTCGCCGCTGCCCAACGGCAGCGGCGAACACGCTTTAACCGGCTCCGGACCATCCTCCGTGGCTGTGGCCGGAGCGCCGGAGCAAGGCGGCCTGCCGCCGCTTTCCACTCTGGCCCCGTGGTCTAGAGATAGTCGCTAGCTCGTTCGCGGGCGATTTCCAGCAGGGTGGAGTGGAAGGCCACCTCGGCCGGGGCGTAGACCTTGTCCTCGCGCTGCGCCAGCAGTATCCGCCGCAGCGGGGCGGCGGAACCCAGGCTCAGCACCTTCACGTCGGGATGCTGAAGTGCCACGGCTGTCTTGGGCACCATGGCCACGCCCATTCCCACACTGACCATGGCCTGGGCCTCCTGGTAGTCGTTGGCCAGGAAGGCAATCTGCGGTTCGAATCCGGTGTCGTGGGCGGAACGCTGCAGAACCTCCACTACGGGGTGGGCCTCGGCGCGAACGATCCAGGACTCGTTGCGCAGGTCTTCCATGCTTACCTGCTCACGGTCGGCGAGTGGGTGGCTGCGGGCCACCAGGATCACGGTGCTCTCCTGGAAGACTTCGGTTACGCGGATGGAGTCGTCCCGGAACGGATTCCATGGGTAGTCCCAGAGCAGGCACAGCCCCGTGACCCCGGACTGCAGATCTGCCACGAGTTCATCGAAGCGGGCGCTGCGCAAGGAGAGATTGATGGCCGGGTACCGCTTCTTGAAGGTCCGGATAACGACGGGCAGGAAGGACCCTGCCAGTGTCGGAAAGGTGCCCACGGTCAGGGAACCGCGTTTGAGGCCGGCAATCTGGCCCAGGTCGGACCGTGCTGCCTGCATCTGCCAGACGATCTTGCGGGCGTGGCCGGCCAGCACCTGGCCGGCCTCGGTGGGCACCACCCCGCGGGAGCGGCGGGTAAGGAGCGGCTGCCCCACTTCTTGTTCGAGCTTTCGCAACTGCTGGGAGACGGCCGAGGGCGTGTACATCATGAGCTCGGCCGCGGCGGTGATCGAGCCCTGCTCCACCACCTCCAGCAGTAGCGCCAGCCGCCTTATGTCGAACAAGCCCTGACCCTCGTCGTTAAGCAACGCTTCACCCTTCTCCGGATTTCGTTCATTCCCTATCAGGATGTGGCCTCCGCTCAGCCCATCGGGGACTAATCCAGCCAAGGGAGGCTGGAAGGACGGGAATTGATCTTCCCGGGCTCAATGAATGTAGCTATTCTACATCCCCCCACAAAAATCCAACATTGTCTAAAGATGTGATCTGGCTCAATCTTTTTACAGATCCTCATCTAAATCTGAGGCACGAGGAGAAACGGGAAAAATCATGGAGATCGAAGCCCGATGGATGCGCGGAGGCACCAGTAAATGCTGGGTGTTCGATGCGGAGCATCTTCAGGAGGGCGGCACCAGCCTGGATGTGCTGCTGCCGCGGCTGTTCGGCAGCCCGGACCCCCGCCAGATCGACGGCGTCGGCGGGGCGACATCGACGACCAGCAAGGCCGTGATCCTGCACCGGCCCGTCAGCGACGAGGTTGACGTTGAGTACACCTTTGCCCAGGTGGGTATCGAAGAGGCCTCGGTGGACTGGGGCAGCAATTGCGGGAACGGTTCGGCAGTGGTGGGACTGTACGCCATCGAGAGGGGATGGGTGATCCCCACCGGAGACGTCACCCGGATCGTCACCCGCAACACCAACACCAATCAAATCATCGTCCAGCGGGTGGCCACCCCGGCCGGCGCCTTGGCATCGGTTCCGGAGGCCCAGATGCCCGGCGTGCCCTTCCCTGGCTACGCGGTGGGGCTCGGCTTCCAAGACCCTGCCGGCAAGACCACCGGTGCGCTGTTGCCCACGGGCGCGGCCACCGACACCATCACGGCAGGCGGAGCCCGTTGGACCGTGTCGATGGTCGACGCCGGAGCCCCCGTGGTGATGGTCCGCGCCGAGGAGCTGGGCCTGGACCCGGCCAGGTACGACAGCTGGCGCGCCGGGGTGGAGCTGCAGCTGGATACGCTGGAGCAGATCCGGAGGCAGGCAGCGGTGCGGATGGGGCTGGTCCCCACGGCAGCCGAAGCGGCCCGGGCCATCCCGAAGCTCGCCATCGTAGCCGCGCCAGCGTTGGCCGGCCCCGGTGCCGACGCCAGCGTCATGATGCTCTCCATGGGCAAGCTCCACCCGGCGCTGGCCATCACAGGCAGCATTGCCCTGACCTTGGCCGCCCGCACCGCCGGCACCGTGCTGCACACCATCACGGGCGACACCTTGGGGAGGACGCTCCGGCTCCGCACCCCCGCCGGGGTGATCGAGACGTGGAGCGAGGAGCACGACGCGACGCTCCTCGTAGGCGTCGACCGCACCGCCCGCACCATCGCCACAACCATCATCCATCTCCCCGAGGTTCCCGGCAGCGCCGTCGCTGCCTCCCTCGCGGGAGCCACCCGCTGAGGAGGCCATCATGACCAAGACTGAGCACCGCACCGCTGTCGCTGCGGACGAGACCCGGGGCAAAGGGGCCCCGAGTCCAACCCGTCGCCGCCGTATCCTACTGGTGGCGGTGGGCGCCGGTTTCGCGATCCTGGCTTTGATTGCCCTCGTGCTGGGGGGTGATATCTTCAACCCCTCGGCCACCCCGCAACCGGAGCACTCCATGACCGCTGTCCAAATCATCCCGCTCGTCATCCTCGTCATAATGTTCATCGTCGCCACGAAATGGCCGCTGAACATCGGCGTGATGGGGCTGGTCGCCTCCTTCGGCGTCGGCTATTTCATGCTCGGAATGACGGACAAGCAGATCCTCGAAGAGTTCCCGGCCAGCATCGTCTTGACGATCATCGGAGTCACCTACTTCTTCAGCATGGCCCAGAGGAACGGCACCATCGACATCATTGTCCAGACCTGCGTGCGCCTCGTCAGGGGCAAGACGATGCTGCTGCCCTGGGTGTTCTTCCTGATCGCTGCTGCGCTCACGTCACTGGGCACGTTCTCGCCGGCCGCCGTCGCGCTGCTGGCGCCTGCTGCCATCGGATTCGCCTACGAGTCCCGGATTCATCCTGTACTGATGGGCGCGTTCATCATCAACGGAGCCCACGCCGGCGGCTTTTCCCCGCTGTCCGTGGCCGGCGTGCTGGTGCACGACATCGCCCTCAAGAACGGATTTCCCATTTCCCAGGGCGCACTCTTCATTGCAAGCTTCGCCCTGAATCTCATTCTTTCGGTGCTCACCATCGTCCTGTTCGCCCTCCTGGGCAGGCTGCGCGACGGCGAAGGCGGCCAGCATGCCGACGTCGACACCGCCCGCACCAGCCGCCCCCGCGGGCAGCAGATCCTCACGCTGGCACTGATCGCGGTGATGCTCGTGTGCACCCTGGGCTTCCACATGCCGATCGGATTTGTCGCACTCTCCGCCGGACTTCTGCTGGCCCTTGTCAACATCAAGGAACACCAAACGTTCATCGGCGGCGTCTCTTGGTCCACGGTCCTGCTGGTGGCGGGCATGATCACGTATGTCTCCCTGCTCCAGCACGTTGGCGTCATCGACACCCTCGCCGAGCAGGCGCTGGCACTGGGCGCACCACTGCTGGTGGCACTGGTCCTCTGCTACGTCATTGGCGTCGGCTCAGCCTTCGCCTCCTCCACGGCGTTGCTGACCGCGTTCATTCCCTTGGCCGGTCCGCTCCTGGCTACCAGTTCGCTGAGCGCCTCCGGCACGGTCGCGGCGCTGGCGATCGCTGCCACAGTGGTGGATGTCTCGCCCTTCTCCACCGACGGTGCGCTGGTGGTCGCCAACGCCCGCGGGAACGACCGGCAGCGTGTCTACCGGCAGCTGATGGCCTATGCAGGCGGCGTGGTTCTGGTGGCTCCCGCCCTCGCCTGGGTCCTGCTTGTACCCACCGGCGTCATGTAACCGGTCCCGCCACGGCGATTCCGCATGGCCAACAGCGAGGCAGCCACCTCAAGGACCACCTCGCTGAATTGAATAGACGGCCCGGACATATTGAGTCCGCCGGCACCAGACCGCAGTGGGGCGGCGAATGATGATCACCGGGATCATCGCCTATTCGCAACGCGCGCCGCCCCACTGCACTGACCCCAGAAGAGCAACCGCAGGACCTGGGCCCAGCCCGTTCAGCCCGGCTCGCAGAGCCTTTTAGCTTTCGCTTCCTGGCGAGGAACAAAATCCAACTGCAGAAGCCCTGCCGGGCCCAAGCAGGCTGAGTTCGGCGGTGTGAATCGCAGTGGTCAGTGGCGGTGTTGTTGCAGCGCTACATGGCAGCCCCGGCGCCCGTAAGCCGATGCGCTTGTGGGGGTACCTTCGATCCAATCGCCCCCCGGCGCCGGGGGGCGGCTAGGCGGCCGAACGTCCGAAGGCGCTGCGTCCAGGCCTGAAGCGAAGGCACGCGCTGGGGTTTCTAGGGAACTCGGCCGTGATGTCGCATGAGGCGGTTCGCCAGAACGGCTCATCAGACAGGCGCCGCTGGCGGGTACAAATCATCGCACTTGCAATACTGTGTAGCGAGTGACGGACGAGCCAACAAATAGCGGCTGGGTGAACGTTCCCCATGCCAGAATCTACTGGGAATCGACCGGTGAGCCCTCCGGCGTTCCGGTCCTCTACCTTCATGGCGGCCCCGGCGGTTCCCTTGGTAAGGGCGGGTACCGCAAACGACACGACCACACCCGATTTAGGATCATCGGGCTGGATCAACGAGGGTGCGGCAAGAGCACTCCGACGGTCCAAGAGGATCTCGACCACCTATCCGAGAACACCACGCAGGCCTTGATCGAAGACATTGAGGCGGTGCGCGAGTTCCTCGGTATCGAAAGGTGGATCGTCACCGGTGTTTCCTGGGGCAGCACGCTCGCCCTCGCTTATTCCCTCAGTTACCCCGGTCGGGTCCTCGGCATCGCTCTCGTAGCCGTGACATCAACTAGCCGGGACGAGGTCCGATGGATCACTGAAGACGTCGGACGCGTCTTCCCTGAGGCATGGAACGAGTTCTCCGAGGCATCCAGCGCAAACCCGGGCGAGCGAGTGGTCGAGGCTTACGCCCGGCGGCTGGCTGGGGAAGACCGCGACGACGCCAGACGAGCCGCCTTATCCTGGGAGCGCTGGGAATCCACGCATGTATCCCTGGACCCCAACTGGGTGCCCGGCGCGTTGTTCGAGAATGAGCGGGAGCGGATGACGTTCGCCCTTCTGGTTTCGCACTACTGGGCCAACGACGGATTCCTGACGGACGGGCAGGAAATCATCCCCCGGATTCACGAGCTCAACGGCATCCCCGGATACCTCATCCACGGCCGGCGCGACATTAGTGGCCCTACTGTAACCGCATGGCAGCTGCAACGGAGATGGCAATCAAGCCAGCTTGTCATTATCGAAGACGAGGGACACGGCGGCCCTGCATCCATGGCGGCATTGTCAGAAGCAGTCGAAGAAATTGCTGCCATGATAACCACCGCCTAGGGAATGAGCGGACCAGCTGGGGGAGGAAGCTCTGATTCGCGGCGTCACTGGTCAGGGCGAGGGTTCCAAAGGCGAACATCAGGATCATCAAAGCCGGAACCGAGATAGTCCCGGTCATCGCCATCACGCATACGCCTGCGAGGATCAGGCCACGGCCGAGGTCTCCGCCGATGAGTACTCATCGTCACCAAAATCAGAACGGAAAAAGCCAAGGTGGCTATATAGCTGCCGAAATCGGACACCGTCGAGGCCAACCAGAATCTGACGATTGCCCGGTGGCGACGAAGGTTCGGCTGCATTGCAGAAGAGCCGTTGGCAGAGATTTCCCACGTTCCCCCAATCGTCTCCTAGGCAAAGAGCTTGACGTAGAGCACTAGTTGGAGTGCCGCAGCCGTAATGGAACTGATTAGCTGATGAGTGCGTGCGGGGCTGGGTCCGCCCTGAAGATGCTGTCGCTGATGTCTCCGGCCGGGAACGGGCCTGTCGTCCCGGGGCTCCTTCATCGTCGGTGTCGGCCCCGGTTCAGGACCTGGTGTTTGGCGGTGGCTCAGAGTCTGACGTACCCGTGGATGATGGTGCGGCTGCTGCCTCCGACCCAGATGGCATCCGCCTCGGAGGTGATCGTGAGCAGTCCGCCGCGCCCGAGTACAGTTCCTTGCTGCACGGTGTAGTTCCCGTCGAGAGCCCCTTCGCTGCGGAGCCACTGTGCCAGTCCGGCGTTGACGCTGCCGGTCACGGGGTCTTCGTTCACGCCGTGCCCGGGCGCGAAGGTGCGGACCTCGAAGTCTGCGGGTTCGCCGTTGTCGTAGGCGCCGATGACGCCCATGTTCAGGTGCCCCATGGCATTGAAGTCCGGCCGGAGGTCCAGGACCTGCTGGGCTGATGCGAGYCGGATCCCAAGCCAGCCGGGGCCGTTGTCGACCCAGTTGCTTCCCAAGACCTGCCCGGCGTGGATGCCGAGGCTGGCAATGACCTGCTCCAGGATTGCCGGTTCGACTGGGCCTGATCTGGTCAGGGGCGGGGCCTGGAAGGACAGTTCGGTGTCGGTGCGCCGGATCGTGACCAGACCGGCCCCGCACTCCTGGACGAGCTGCCCATCTTCCTGGGGCACACCGCCGGTTTCCAGCCAGGCATGGGCGGATCCGAGCGTGGGGTGTCCGGCGAAGGGTACTTCGGCCCGTGGGGTGAAGATGCGGAGCCTGTAGTCCGCTGCCGGGTCGGTGGGGGTCAAAAGGAAGGTGGTCTCTGAGAGGTTCGTCCAGTTGGCGAAGTTCTGCATCTGCTCGGTGGACAGGCCATCGGCGTGACGGACGACGGCGACCGGGTTGCCGGCTTTCGGGCCGGGGGCAAAAACGTCCACCTGGGAGAATTGGCGCGTGGATTCGGCGGGGGTCATGTGGGGTCCTTCTGTTGGTGCGCTGGCAGGCAGCGTTGGTTATTCTCCAACAACCGTAGGGCCATACTGGCTTTAGAATAAAGGGCCAGTTTGATTTTCTGGCATTGCCGTTGCTGGGAGTGGTCAGGGCCAGGCGGGGAGGGTTGAGGCCAAGGCTACGTGGACGGCGGCCCCTCCCATAACGCTGATGACGGCGTTCCGGCGCCAGAGGTGCAGGCCGGCAGTAACCATGAATCCCGTGGTGACCGTCACGGTCACCGGCGTTGCTGCCGGAGGGGCGTGGCGGAGGGTGTAGAAGACCAGGATGGTCATGATGCCGGCTGAGCTGATCAGTACGGCCGCAAGAATGCAGATCGGTTCAGGCATGACGGGCCTTCCTTTGCCGGATGGCGTACTGGACGAAAAGGAACGCGACGAACATGCCCATCGCGGCAATGAGTATCACTTCGCCGAAGACCAGGTGTCCGACCAGTGCGCAGCCGAGGGCAACGGCCGGGATCGGGATGCTGCGCCGGACGCGGTAGGCATCGATTCCCAGCACCAGGAAGAACGCCATCAAAGTCCAGGCCAACGACGCCCGGAGGAATCAACGTCCCGCCCAGCGCACCTGCCGTGACCGCTCCGACCCACGCGATCCGGAATGAGGCCTGGAAGGGGAGACGCGCAGACTCGACGTCAGATGCAGCGGTCGAATTCGGTAGGCTGAGGCCAACATTGTCTTCGACACAAACACCGCCAAGTCCCTTAACCGGAAGTGGCTGCTCGAAGAATTCCATCGAGATGCCGACAAGGACTGCTGATGTTTGGGTTGAGTCGGTGACACGCATGGTTGGGCGGGGTCGCGCCTATTTCGCCATTCAGGCGATTGCCGGATTCTCTTTGTGGACCGCGGTTTTCGTGTCGCCGACCGTGTGCGAGGCGACCCTCGGTATTCTCGACCCCGCTGTGGTCGCGGTCTTCGACCTTCCACTTTTGCTCGCAGCACGCTACGTGGGCCTCTCACCTGTTGCGATGATCTGTCGGCGTCGAATCCAGGAAGCCTTAGAGCGTCTCCGGAACGAGCCCCGACTCCGACATCGCCACCATTTGCGGCAGACTTTGGCTACTCAGACCAAGCACACCTGGCCAATGACTTCCGCACAGTCCTAGGGCTCACACCCGTCGAGTACCGCAACCTCGCATCGGGCCTTTCTTCCCTCGAATAAGCCTGAAAGCCCTCGGCACTCGTGTCTTGTGAATCGCAAGGCTAATTGGCGGTGAATTCGCAGAGCTTGGTGGTCTATGGCGGTCGCCGGCATGGTCGAGGGCGCCCCGATCGGCATCATCCTGCAATCATGGCTCGCCGTCGCCTACGCGATCATGGGCTCGGTGGTGTGGAACTACGCCGTCAGGCCACTTGAGGTAGAACGGTTCCCTGATCGTCCGAGTGCAGCTTCCGGCACTCGACTTGGTGGTGCCGTTAGGGGTCTTCGTAGAAATCCAGATCGGCGATGAGGTGCTTCGCTGTGCTCTTAAACCACGTCGCCCCATGTTAGATCGCAGCTTAGCGTTGCTCCGCTGTCCCTGCGGGAACCCTGAATGGACGGTTCAGTCGGAGTGCCGGGGCCCAGCATTCGGGCTCGTGAGATTCCCGCGGCGGCGGGTTCTTCCCTGGAACCCCACCCTTTCCCCGAGCCGCCGGGAGCGCAACATTCGGCCACATCCCCAGGAAATCTTTCGTCCCATGTACGACGGCGGCGCGACGCCGGCTCCGTCACGCGCGGTCGCCGGGCGTCACCGAGACTTCACAACGCGGGGTCCGGTGGGGCGCGGAGGCGTCCCGGAATGGCCTCTGATGACCGCGTGAGTCTGCCCTGTTACGGACTGCGTCCGATTGGGTAGCGATTGGCGTCCGTGGCTGTTTTCGTCGCCGGATTACGCGCGGTTTCGTGGGGTGTCGGGGCACCTGCCGGCTCGGATTCAACTCTGTTCTGATGGTGGACACGGTCCGGTAACCCCGGTCCGCACCATCGAATCCAGAAAGAATCCGCTATGAAAAACCGACTCTTACCCGCAGGACTTTTCCCCACCTTGGGCGTTGCTGCCGCCCTGGCGGTCTCGCTGGTGGTCTCCGGTTGCGGCGGCCCTGCGAGCGCCCAGTCCCCGGCCGGAAATGCCCCTGGGACGCCCGAGGTGACCGAACTCCGCTACGAGGGCTGGGCCAACAGCGTCACGTTGCCGGAGCTGGCCGAGGACCTCGGTTACCTAGGCGATGTGAAGCTGAACTGGGTAGGCAACACCATCAGCGGGCCGGCGAGCATCCAATCAGCCGCGACAGGAGCCACCGACTTTGGCGGCGCCTTCTCGGGTGCCGTGGTGAAGCTCATCGAAGCCGGCGCACCGGTCACTGCGGTGATCAATTACTACGGCGAGGACGAGAAGACGTTCAACGGCTTCTATGTCACCCAGGAGAGCCCCATCCGGTCGCCACGGGATCTGATCGGCAAGAAGGTTGCGGTCAACACCTTGGGCGCCCATGCGGACGCCGTGATCAATAGCTACCTCAAGAAGAACGGTCTGTCGCAGGAGGAGATCAAGCAGGTTCAACTCGTCGTCGTTCCGCCCAATGACACCGAGGAGGCCATCCGCCGCGGACAGGTCGACGTCGGGTCGCTCGGCGGAGTGCTGCAGGATAACGCTGTCGCCAATGGCGGCCTGCGGTCCCTGTTCAACGACTTCGAGCTGTTTGGAACCTTCGCTGGAGGCCAATACGTACTGCGCAAGGACTTCGTCGAAAAGAACCCGGAAACCGCGAGGATCTTTACCACCGGCGTGGCCAAGGCCATCGAATGGGAACGCAGTACGCCCCGTGACGAGGTGATCGCACGGTTTACGAGCATCATCAACAAGCGCCAGCGTTCTGAAAGTACCGCGGCCCTGAAGTACTGGAAGAGCGTCGGTGTCCCGTCCAAGGGCGCCATCAGCGATCAGGACTTCACCCGCTGGTCAGCGTGGCTGAACGACACCGGAATCGTGACCGGTGACATCACCCCCTCCAAGTACTACACCAACGACTTCAACGACCTGCTGAAGGGGGCGGCATCGTGACCCGTGATACCGGCCAGGCGCCGAAAATCAGCCTCCGGGACGTCGGGAAACAGTTCACAGTCCGGCCCAGCAAGGACCAGCCGGAGGGCACCACCCTGACGGCGCTGGAGGGCATCACCCTCGACGTCGCCGCGGGCGAATTCATCACTCTGGTCGGTCCGAGCGGATCCGGCAAGACCACCCTCCTGGACCTCCTTGCCGGGCTCACCCGGCCGGACACCGGCCAGGTGCTGGTGGACGGCAAGGAGGTGACCGGACCCGGCCGCGACCGTGCCGTCGTGTTCCAGCAGTACGCACTCTTTCCGTGGCGCACCGCGGCCGCCAACGTCGCCTTCGGCCTCGAAGGGTCCGGCAGCGACGGGCGCCGGCTCAGCCGCAAGGAACGTACCGACAAGGCCCGCCACTATCTGGAGCTCGTTGGCCTGTCCGGCTTCGAGGACCGGTATCCCCATGAGCTCTCCGGGGGCATGAAGCAGCGCGTTGCCATCGCCCGGAGCCTCGCGTACGAACCCGACGTCCTGCTCATGGATGAACCGTTCGCGGCGCTGGATGCCCAGACCCGGGAACAGCTCCAGGAGGAACTCCTGCGCATCTGGCGGTCCACGGGCAAGACCATCATCTTCATCACGCACGGCATCGACGAAGCCGTATACCTGGGCCAGCGGGTGGCCGTGCTCAGTTCCCGCCCCGGCCGGCTCAAGCAGATTGTCGACATTGACCTGGGGGAGCGGAGCGGTGACGGCGACGTCCGTTCCGACGCCGTCTTCGTCGAACACCGCCACCAAGTCTGGTCCCTGCTGCACGACGAAGTCCGGAAGGCCCAGGAAGCCGGGCACGCCAAAATCCGGCCCGACGGGTCAGCACCCGACGAGGCACCCCAACTCAGCAAGGGACAGCTCAGCAAGGGAAGGGCAGCCTGATGACCGCACCAACACTGACCAAAGACGCCGCCGCGCCTGCCGCACCTGCCGCCCCTGCCGCACCCGCGGCCGACGCCGGGCGGACCGCGCAGCCCGCGGGAGCCCGACACCTCCCCTCCCTGGTCCGGTCCAGCGCCCGCAGGGCCGGACGCGGGATCTGGGCCTCCGGCGCCATCCTGCTGTTCCTTCTGCTCTGGGAACTGGGGCCCACGTACCTTGCCTCGCCATCCACCAGGGTGTTCCTCCCGCCGCTGCACGAGGTCCTGCGTGCCCTGGGGTCCCTCCTCGCCAAGGGTCAGCTGCAGAACCATTTGGCGGCAAGCCTCACCCGCTCCGCCAGCGGCTTCGGCATCGCCGTCGTCTCCGCCGTCGCCCTGGGCCTGCTGGTCGCCTGGTACCGGTCCCTTGACCGGTTCTTGAATCCGCTGCTGGAGGTCTTCCGGAACACGGCGGCGCTTGCCCTGCTCCCGGTCTTCACCCTCCTGCTGGGGATCGGGGAGACGTCCAAGATCAGCATCGTGGCCTACGCCGCGTTCTTCCCCGTCCTGCTGAACACCATCGCCGGCGTCCGGACCGTTGACCCGCTCCTGATCCGTGCCGCCCGCTCCCTGGGGCTGTCCAACTTCCGGCTGTTCCAGAAGGTCATCCTGCCCTCGGCGGTACCGACCATTTTCACGGGAATCCGGATGGCCGGAACGTCCTCGATCCTGGTGCTCATCGCCGCGGAAATGGTCGGGGCCAAGGCGGGCCTCGGGTACCTGATCGTCAATTCCCAGATGAGCTTCCTGATCCCGGACATGTACGCAGGGATTCTGACCGTCTCGCTGCTCGGCCTGCTGGTCAACTACCTGCTGGTC
Organism: Arthrobacter sp. P4_F10; assembly: GCF_056401435.1. Taxonomy (NCBI): domain Bacteria; kingdom Bacillati; phylum Actinomycetota; class Actinomycetes; order Micrococcales; family Micrococcaceae; genus Arthrobacter; species Arthrobacter sp. P4_F10. Next base: position 28,818 of record NZ_JBFUJJ010000023.1, on the reverse strand, counting down.
GCCGTCGAACGGCACTTCTCCCGGTGGCGGACCGCCGTCGGATCCCAATCGAACTAGACCAGCCAACCTCACCACCCCCCACAGATCAAGGAGACCACCACCATGTCGATAGCTACCGAAACCCGCCTCAAATTCCGCAAACTCAGCGCCCGCATCGGCGCCGAGATCCGCGGCCTGGACCTCAACAGCGAGCTCAGCGACGCCACCATTGCCCAGATCCGTGAAGCCCTGAACACGCACAAGGCCCTGGTCTTCCGGGACGCCAACATTCGCGACGACGAAGCCCAGGTGCGCTTCGCCAGCCGCTTCGGCCCGCTCACCCAGGCACACCCCACGGTGGCCTCCGTAGAGGGCAAACCGGCGGTCCTGCCGGTAGACAGCGAAAACGGCAGCGCGAACAACTGGCACACCGACGTCACCTTTGTCGTGAACCCGCCGCAGGCCTCCACCCTGCGCAGCATCACCCTGCCGGCCTACGGCGGGGAGACCCTGATCGCCTCCTCGGCAGGTGCCTACCAGGACCTGCCGGAGGAACTGCGGAACTTCGCCGACACGTTGTGGGCCGTCCACACCAATGACTACGACTACTCCGTGCCGAAGAACCTCGAGCACGCCAACGCCGATGAGCGGCGGAAGGAATTTGCCCGGATCCACTTCGAGACCGCCCACCCCGTGGTCCGGGTCCACCCACTGACAGGGGAGCGCGGCCTCTTCATCGGCGGCTTCGCCCAAAGGTTGCGGATCGTGGGATTGTCCAACACCGAATCCAAGGACATCCTGCGGCTGCTCCAGGCCTACGTCACCCGCCCGGAGAACGTGGTCCGCGTCAACTGGGAACCGGACCAGCTGGTGCTCTTCGACAACCGCATCACCCAGCATTACGCCCCGGACAACTACGACGGCCAGCCCCGCCAGCTGAACCGAGTCACGGTGGCCGGCGATGTTCCCGTAGGCATCGACGGACGCAGCAGCTCGTCCATCCAGGGCGATTCCTCCGTCTATTCCGAGACGGTTGTTCTGCCCGCAGACTTGCCCGGAGACGGGCTGTGAGCGGCGCACGGCAGCTGCACCTGAACGCGTTCCTCATGAGCACCGGGCACCACGAAGCCTCGTGGCGGCTGCCGGAAAGCGACAGCTTCGCCGGGACCGACGTCGCCCACTTCCAGCGGCTTGCCCGGACCGCGGAACGCGGAACGTTCGACTCGATCTTCTTCGCGGACTCGCCAGTACTGCACGGCGACGTCGGACAGCGCCCGTACGGCAGCCTCGAGCCGACCGTACTGCTGGCGGCCATCGCCGCCGTCACCGAACGCATCGGGCTCATCGCGACGGCCTCCACCACCTACAACGACCCCTATAACCTGGCCCGGCGGTTTGCCTCCGTGGATCACATCAGCGGCGGCCGGACCGGGTGGAACGTCGTGACCACCGCCGGGGACGCCGCGGCAAGGAACTTCTCGCTGCAGGACCAGCCGGCCCACGCGCTGCGGTACGAGCGGGCCGCGGAATTCCTGGACGTTGCCCGCAAGCTCTGGGACAGCTGGGAGGACGGCGCCGCCGTCGGGGACAAGGACGCCGGGATTTGGGGGGACAACACCCGCGTCCATCCGGTCAACCACGCCGGCACGTATTTCAGCGTCCAGGGCCCCCTGGATGTGCCGCGCTCCGTCCAGGGCCACCCGGTGATTGTCCAGGCGGGCTCCTCGGAAGACGGCAAGGACTTCGCCGCCCGCTACGCCGAAGCGGTTTTCACCGCCCAGCAGACGCTGCCAGAGGCACAGCGCTTCTATGCGGACCTGAAGCAGCGAACGGCCGCAGCCGGCCGGGACCCGGAGACGATCAAGATTCTTCCGGGCATTGTTCCGGTCATCGGGTCCACGGAGGCCGAAGCCCGGCGGTTGGAGAAGGAACTCGACGGACTCATCCACCCCGGGCACGCCAGACGGCAACTCGCCGGGGTCCTGAAGGTCTCGCCGGAGTCGCTGGCCCTGGACGCCGAGCTACCGGAAGACCTGCCTTCCGAGGACGAGATCGAGGGCGCCAAGAGCAGATACACACTGATCGTGGACCTCGCCCGGCGGGAACGCCTGACCGTGCGCCAGCTCATCGGCAGGCTCGGGGGCGGCCGCGGACACCGGACCTTCTCCGGGACCCCCGAGCAGGTGGCCGACGCCATCGAGGAATGGTTCGTGGCCGGGGCAGCGGACGGCTTCAACATCATGCCGCCCGTGCTTCCGTCCGGCCTTGACGCTTTTGTTGACCACGTCATCCCGATCCTGCGGGACCGCGGACTCTTCCGGCGTGAATACACCGGGCGGACCCTCCGCGAGCACTACGGGCTGCCCCGGCCGGCCAACACTTTCGCTGCGGCCGGACGGTCCAGCCATGTGGACAACGTCGGTGCGCCGAGAGGCGGACTGCTGGTCTCGGAACGATGACCTGAGTGGGTCCAGGGTTCGGCTCACGACCGGATGGAAGCCCCGGGCAGCAACAGCTGTCCGGGGCCTCCTCACTTCAGGGGCGTGACTGTCAGCGGAAAGTGGTGCGCAAATCACTGCTCTGTTTGGCGTTGCCACGTCCCGTTGAGGAACCCCAAACGGCAGTACGGTAGCTCTTCGCGGGCTGAAAATAATCGGTCGCGTCCGCCTCTTCCTTTGGGGAACTGCTTCGCGTACTCCTCGGCCGTGCCGAAATCGGCTTCCGCCGCAGTCCCTGCAACGGCCCCGGCCCTTGGCCTTGGCAACCTTCATCCCTTCCCGGGTGCGGGCTCGGAAGAGGCCCCTTCGAACTCTGCGACCATCGCCTGGACGTTGACGACTAGGGTATCCCTGATTCCATGGTTCTGGGACCGGTTGAGCGGGAACCGGCAGCCCAGGGACCTGAACGAATCGCCCCGACGCGTTAGCATGTGACTCATGCCCATCAAACTCGAAAACGTAGGCATAGCCGTCCGCGACCTCGAAGCAACGATCGACTTCTTCACTGACCTTGGTCTGACCGTCGTCGGCCGTGACACCGTCAGTGGCGAGTGGACCGACACCGCCGTCGGCCTCGATGGCAACCACGCCAACATCGCCATGCTCCAGACGCCAGACGGCCACGGTCGCCTTGAGCTCTTCGAGTACATACACCCCGACGCAATCGAGACGAAGCCAACCCGTCCCAACGAGATCGGCATGCACCGTGTCGCCTTCTCTGTCGACAACATCGACGAGGCCCTCGAGATCGCCGCGAGGCACGGCTGCCACCCGCTGCGCGGCGTGGCGACCTACGGGGACGTCTACAAGCTCACCTATGTCCGCGGACCAAGCGGCATCATCGTGATGTTCGCCGAGGAGCTGAAGAAGACCCACGTAGCGTCGACCAGATGAACGGTTAAAAGCCCATGTCGGAGTCGAACGGCCGAGCGAAGAGAAGCCGGGGCGCGGCATTCCTGCCGATCGGGATCGTTTTCCTGGCCGTTGCGATCGCAATGATATTTCTAGGAACCACGGCCTGGATTGCCTTCTTCACTGTGGGTATCACGTTCCTCATCCTCGGGATGCAGGAGCCCGCAGGCAAAGATGAGCGTCCCCCGGCGAGGCTTCGCAGGGCTGACCTCGACCGGCATCTTCCCCGCCGAATGCTTTTGTGCCGGTTCTGGAGAAAAGGGACATGCTTCCCACTTGGACACTCTCACGCCCGAAACCGTTGACGCAGCTAGAGGAACTAAGCGCTGCTAATTCACTGCCAGCTCTGCGGTTTTCATAACCTCAGGGGCGTGATGCGCCCGGCTTGATGCTGGCCAGCAGGATGGCTGCCGCGTTGGTGGCGACAATGATGCCGATACCCAGCCATTCATGAACGGCGAGGATCTGCCCCAGCACGATCATCCCCGAGAGGGCCGCAAGAAGGGGATTGATGCTCATATATACACCGAAGAATGCCGGCCGCACCTTCCGGAGCGCCACCAGGTCCGCGGCGTACGGGATGACAGAGCAAAGCACTCCGGCGATCACCGAATACAACAGCGCCGGACCCGTCAGGGACCCCGCCGAGATCAGATAACCGACCACCGGCAGGTAGAACACCATGGAGACCAGGGTTGCGGCTGCCGGGCCCTGCAGCCCGGGCAGCCGCTGACCCACGACCCCATTCAGAATGATGTAGGCCGCCCAGCAGGCGGCCCCGGCCGCAGCGATTCCAATGCCAAGGAAGTCGCTCGAAGGTCCCGGCATCACCAGGACGTAGACGCCGGCACCGGCGCACAGCGCACACAGCAGGTCGAGTTTGGACCTGGACCGCATGAGGGCGATTGCAAGCGGGCCAAGAAATTCCAAAGTGACGGCCAACCCCAGCCCGATGCGCTGGATGGCGACATAGAGGCAAATGTTCATGAGGGCGATCGTTCCGCCCAGCAGGAGCGCCGGCCACCACTGTTTCCACGTGAACCGATGGAGGGGCGGCCGGGCGGCCGACAGGAGGACGGTCGCGGCCACGAGTTGCCGGACGGCGACCACACCGGCGGGTCCGAGCACCGGAAACGCGTGGGCTCCAATGCCCGCCCCGATTTGATTGCTGACCCCGCTGCCCGTCATGGTCAACAGGCCACCGAATATCCGGGGCTGGGTTTGAGCTGACGGACGGCGGTCTTGGCCCGAGCCGTCCTCTGTGTATGCCTCCATAACCCAAAGTGTGGGGCGAAATCTTCAAACCAATAAATGCTTGCGGTGACCGTTCTATACGATGACCGTATGAATCTTGAGCTGCGCCATCTTAGGGCACTCGTGGCTGTCGACGACGCCCGGACCTTCACCGACGCGGCCATCAGTTTGGGAACGTCCCAGGCAAGCGTCTCCCGGTCGGTCGCGACCCTGGAACGCACCCTTGGAGTCCGTGTTTTCCAGCGAACGACGCGCAGCGTGACCCCGACCGCCGCCGGGCAGCGGATCATAGAACACGCACGGCGGGTCCTGGACGAAGCCCGGCTGCTGGAAGAGGCCGCGAGGGATCACGCGGGCGAGCTCAGGGTCGGCTACGCCTGGTCCGCGCTGGGCAGCCGGACCATAACCGTGCAGCGCCGCTGGGAAGAGGYGAACCCGGGAGTGCAACTTATCTGGGTCCAGTCGAACTCGGCGACGGCCGGCCTGGCCGGCGGATCCGTGGATCTGGCCGTTGTCCGCCGCGGGCTCAATGACCCGCGCTTCACTGAGACGCTGATCGGAACAGAGTTACGCTATGCCGCGGTGGCCACGACTGATCCGCTGGCCCGCAAACGGTTCCTCCGCATGGCGGACTTTGCCGGGCGGACAGTCGCCGTCGATAGCCGGACCGGAACCACAGTCGAGGATCTTTGGGAACCGGAGGCCCGGCCTTCATCCCTGCGCCCCATCCAGGGAGTAGACGATTGGCTGACGCTGATTTCGACGGGTAAGGCCATGGGCATGTCCTCGGAAGCGACCGCCACGCAGTACCAACGTCCCGGGGTTGCGTACAAACCGGTCCGTGACGCCCCTCCCATACCGGTCTTCCTTGCATCTTGGAAGGATGACCCGTCAGTTCTCCTTGCCGCCTTCGCGAGCCTGGTCCGACAGGTGTTTACGGAAAACCGTGGGACCGGGTCCGGCGGGAACGATTAGGCAAAATCGCGGAATGGGGCACAGCGGGAACGACGAGCTTGTGGCTTGTCCCTGGTTCACATGAGGCAGGGAAGCGTGTAATGGTGTACGTTGGCTTCCCGTCAGAACTAAACATAGGAATGAGAGTCACCCCCGTGGCAACCGATTACGACGAAGTCCGATCCGACGTCAAGGAATCGCAGGATAGCTCCCTGCAGGCGCTGCAATCCGCCAACGCCCCGGATGCCCGCAGTGTTGTCCGCGAGATGGATGAGACTGACGCATTTGACGATGCGATCAGCCCCGGCGGGGAATTCGTCGCCGAGGAACTCGTCGTACAGGTCATCCCGCAGGCGCAGGACGAATTCACCTGCTACTCCTGTTTCCTGGTCCGGCACCGGTCCCAAGTGGCACGCGAAAAGAACGGCCACACTTACTGCATCGACTGTGAAGGCTAGGACAATGGCCCCGCGTGTGTGCGGCGCGGGGGCGGTTTTCCGCACCGCTCCGGGTCAGCGGACCAGCATCGTCCACGGCAGGTCCAACTAGTCCATGCTCCGCCTGAAACGCCTGGCAGTGCTCGGCCTGTTCGCGTTTTGCGTCATCACCGCGTTCTTGTTTTGGGCACTCCGCTACTCCGGCGCGGAGACCCGCGCCGCCCTGCCACCACCGCCCCGGGCGGAGGCGAAACTCGAAACGCTGTCCACCGGAATCACCTCCGCCGTGAACATAACCCGGAGCACGGACGCCCAATGGCTCATCGATGCCGCCGCGCAGACGGACATCCCAGCCCGTGCGCTCCAGGCCTACGTGGCCGCTGCCGGCGCGGCCAACGAGTCGGCTCCGGCGTGCGGCATCGGCTGGAATACGGTGGCAGGGGTCGGCTTCGTCGAGTCCGGCCACGGAACCTACGGCGGCGGAAGCCTGACCAGCGCCGGCCAGGCGAGCGGGCCAATTGTCGGTCCGAGCCTCAATGGCGACGGTTTTGCCGCGATCCCTGATACGGACGCCGGTGCCCTGGACGGCGACGCCCAGTGGGACCACGCCGTCGGACCCATGCAGTTCATTCCCTCCACCTGGCAACTCGCAGGGCGGGACGGGAACGGTGACGGAAAAGCCGACCCGTTCAACATCGACGACGCCGCCCTAAGTGCTGCCTCGTACCTGTGCGCCCGAGGCGGTGACCTCACGACCGCCGGGGGCTGGGCGGATGCCATCTACTCCTACAACCAGTCGGATACGTACGTGGCCAACGTACGCGACTGGGCCACTGCCTACGCCGCGCGGGCGGGCACTACCGGATAAGTCCGCGGCGATGACGCGCTGATTAAGGCGCCCGTCCGCCCGCAGGGCAGAATGGGAGCCATGACCTTTACGACGTTTGCCCTCGTCCGCCACGGCCAGACGGATTGGAACGCGGAGCGCCGGCTGCAGGGATCCACCGACATTCCGCTGAACGCCGTCGGCCGCGGCCAGGCGCGCAACGCCGTCGCCGCCCTGTCCGGCTATGGGTGGGACGCGATCGTGTCCTCGCCGCTGAGCCGTGCCGCGGAAACTGCCGACCTCATTGCCGCCGGGCTGGGGCTCAGCGTGGCCCGGCGCGTGCCGGAGCTCGCCGAGCGCAGCTTCGGACCCGCGGAGGGCCTGCAGGCCGGCCCGGAACTGGACGCACTGCGCATCCCCGATGGTTTCCGCGGCGCGGAAAGCGAGGACGAGGCGGCCCGCCGCGGGTTGGCCGCGCTGGAATTGCTGGCCGAGGAGTTCCGCGGCCGCCGCGTCCTGGCCGTCGCCCACGGGACGCTCCTGCGCGTGAGCCTCAGCCGCGCGATCGGCCGCACCCTGGAAAGCATCGACAATGCCGTGCTGAACCTGGCCCACCACCATGCCGTCGACGGCTGGCAGCTCGAATACTTCAACGGCGAGCGCGTCATGGCTGCCGTTTAGGGCTGCAGCCCACTCGCCGGAGTGACGACAGGGAGCAGGGGGCCGGCAGTAGTGTCCTCTGCCGGCCGCCCACGCCCGGTGACTAGGGGAGCCGCATCGGTTTGAGTTCGTCGAAACGGTCGCCGGGTCCCGGGTTCTCCGGATGGGTCTTGCCGCCGAGCTGCGTCATGACACCCCACACTGCGTTCAGGCCTGTGGTCACTGCGCCGTCGGCCCAGCCGCCGGTCCAGGAGACGCCGTCCCCGGCCAGGTAGATCCCGCGGTGGGCCGCATCCATTCCGTCCTGCATGAAGTGCGTGTACAGCCGTTCCTGGTAGCGGTAGTGGCCGGGCAGGTTGTCGCTGAACGCTCCCATGAAGTTGGGGTCATCCTCCCAGGAGACCGTGATGGGGTCGCCGACGATGTGCGAGGCGATGTCCACAGTGGGGTAGATCTGCTTCAGGGAGTGCAGCATGAGCCGGACGCGTTCGTCGGCGTCCAGCGGCAGCCACTTCAGGGCATCATCGTTCCAGGTGTAGGACAGGCAGATCAGGGCAGGCTGGTCCGGGCCGTTGTCCAGCAGGTAGGTTCCGCGGGTGAGCCGGTCGGTGAGCGTGGTGCTCATGACCTGACGGCCGGTCTGCGGGTCGATGTCCTTCCAGAACGGCCGGTCGACGACGACGAACGTCTTGGAGGACTGCATGTAGTGGCTGCGCTCGATCGCGGTCCAGAGCTTGTGGCTGAAGAGCGATTCGCCGACGTCGATCCGTGCCGAGAGCAGCCAGCTCTGGCACGTCGCAATGACGGCCGCGTACTGGCGCGTCTGTCCCCATTTGTCGGTGACGGCGATGGGTCCCTGGCTGGCTGCCGTTCCGTCCTCACTGCCGGGAACCCGCCGGATGGCGGCGACGCCGGGCCGCGGGTGCCCGCCGTGCAAGGACGCAAGGCTGGTACCCTCAGGCCAGTACGCCAGGCCCGACGGGGCATGGTTCCAGAGCCGTTCGGGCAGGAGCTGGGCGCCGCCGATGATCCGGTGCTGGTCGGCGTCGGCGTCCACGTAGACGACCCGGAGGATCTCCAGGATGCTGTCCGGGAAATTGGTGTCCCAGCCGCCCGTGCCGAACCCCACCTGGCCGAAGGCTTCCCGGTAGTCGAACGGCAAGGAGGAGAACGCCTTCGACGTGGCCAGGTAGCCCGAGAAGGAGGTGTCATCGAAGCGCGGAACCAGGTCGTTCCAGAGCTTCTTGATGGTGGCCAGGTCGCGGGTGCGGATGGCTTCCTGCATGGCGCTGAAGTGGGCGCGTTCCTCCAGGCAGTCGTTCCAGGCATTGGAGACTTCCCCGAAGAAGCCGGGAAGATCGTCGGGTGTCTCGGCGTAGTGGGCCTGGCCTCCGAGCTCGATCACCGTGCTGCCCGCTGCGGGGGTCAGCGGGTTGGGGAACGGCTGGGTTTCGATGCCCACGAGGTCCGCGTAGTGGAAGAACGAGGCACCGGACTTCGGGAAACGCATCCCGCCGAGGTCAGCGACGGGGCCGGACTGGCCCGGCTGGGTTCCTCCGCGAAGCCRTCCGCCGATCCGGGAGGACTCGTACACAACGGGCTTGAGCCCCATTTTCATGAGTTCGTAGGCTGCGACGAGCCCGGACATCCCGGCGCCCACCACGGCCACTTCCGTGCCGTGCATGTCGGCGGGGACGCTGCCGATTCCCGCGGTGTGGGTGATGTAGTCGTCGTAGGGGAACGGGAAGTCGGGGATGAGCATGCTCAGGTTTGCAGTCGGCGTGCTGGTGGCTGCGATGGTCACGGAGGTCCTTTACTGGGGGTGGGCGCTGGCTGCGCTGTGAACGAAGGTGGAAAGGTAGCCGGTGTCCCGCCGGGCCTGGCGCACGGTGGCAACCGCAATGTCCGCGACGATGAGTGCCGCGTCGTCGCCGGCCGCCGCGAGGCGGCGGCCGTACGGATCAGCGACCGTACTCAGGCCGGCGAAGTGCGGGCCGGCGTGGTTGGCGTACGCGATGAACAGTTGGCTTTCCAACGCGCGGGTGGGCACCACCATCGCCGGGACCAGCCGGGTGTCGAAGGGGTGCGCGTCGGTCTGGCCGCCCGCGCGCAGCGGGACCGCCGTCGGAACGCAGAGCAGTTCCGCGCCCGCGAGGGCCGCGGCGCGGACAAATTCGGGAAACTCGATGTCGAAGCAGATCCCGAGGGCAACGTTGACTCCGTTGAAGGGGACGACGGCGGGTGCCGCCTCCCCGGCGTCGAAGGCGCCCTTCTCCGCGGCCCCGAAGAGGTGCTGCTTGCGGTAGCGGGTCAGTTCACCGCCATCGCGGTCGAAGAAGGACGCCGAAATGTAGTGCCGGTCCCGGTCGTGTTCGACAGTGGAGCCCACGATCGCCAGGCCCGCGGATACAGCAATGTCCGCGAGCTGCCTCCGCTGGGCTGCGCCGTCGGTGGTGTGGACCAGGCTGGGCGCATAGCCGCTGACGTACAGTTCGGGCGTCACCAGCAGATCCGCGCCCTGCGCCCGGGCTTCCTGCGCGCGGGAGGCAAGCCGGTCCAGGTTCTGTTGCGGGGAGTTGACCAGCCCGGTGCCCTGCACGACGGCCACCCTGATTCGGCCGGTCACTGGACGCCCTCAGGCCAGGTGCCGGACCCGGGAGCCGCGGTGCCGGACCCGGGGGCCGCGGCGCCGTCGAGGTCCCCGTTGCACAGCCGTTCCACCACGCGGGTGAGCATGTCCACGCCGGCGCAGGCGTCGCCGTCGTTCGTGTACTCACGTTCGTTGTGGGAGATGCCGTCCACGCTGGGGACGAACAGCATGACCGTCGGGACGACGTCCTTCATGTTGATGGAGTCGTGTCCGGCCAGCGTGAACACCTGGCGGTGGCTGAGGCCCAGTTCGGCTGCGCATTCGGCGGCCAGGGCCACACCGGCGGGCTGGTAGGGATTGATGCCCCAGGCATGGGACTCCGCGACTTCAATGCTGACGTTGGCCTCCGCCTCGATACTGGCGATGCCGGCGCGGAGCAGGGCCTTGGCTGAGGCCAGGATCTCCTCGTCGGCTGTCCGCAGGTCCATGACCAGTTCCACCCGGGACGGTACCACCACGGGCGAGTTCGGGTAGACGGTCAGCTGGCCCACGGAGGTGTGCAGCACGGCGCCGCTGAAGTGGTCCGCGATTTCGCGCAGGAGCACCACCAGTCGGGATGCACCCAACAGCGCGTCCCTGCGGTCGGCAATGACCGTTGAACCCGTGTGCGCCTGTTCGCCGTGGACGGTCACGCTGTATTTCGCCGCGGCCCAGCAGGCGTGGACCAGACCGATGGTGGTGCCGGAATCCTCCATCGAGCGGCCCTGTTCGATGTGGATCTCTGCGTAGGCGGCGGCCGTGGGGCCCTCGCCGCTGCCGAGGTGCCCGATTTCGGAGAGGGCCTCGCTCACGCTGGTGCCGGCGGTGTCAGTGACGGCGAGCGCGACGTCGGCCGGGAGCTTTCCGGTGTAGACGGAGCTGCCCATCATGGACGGGGCGAAGCGGCAGCCTTCCTCGTTGAACCAGTCAACGACGGCGAGGTTGTATCTGGGCGCACCGGCCGCGCTGCCGCCGTCGGAGGGTGCGGAGGCTGACCGGTCCGCCAGCCGGCGGCCGGCGTGTAGGGCTGCGGCGACGCCGTAGGCGCCGTCGTACTTTCCGGCCGTCGGCTGGCTGTCCAGGTGCGATCCCACCAGCACGAAAGGCGCGCCGGGGTTCCATTCGATGAGTGCGAAGAGATTGCCGATCCTGTCCGTCTCGGTGCGGAATCCGTACTGCGAGGCGAGCGAGGTGAACCAGGCACGTGCCTGCGCGTCCGCCGCAGTGGCGGCCTGGCGGTCCACGCCGTGGCCGGGTGTTTCCCCGATGGCCGAGAGGCTGCGGAAGTCGCGGAGGAACGCCGCGGCCTCGTCAGATGTTTCCTGGCGGGTGCCGGCGGAGGGTCCGGCCAGCGTATGGGTGGGGCGTGTAGCTGCGGCAGTCATGGTGTGTGCTCCTCGTTGTTGAACCGCGTGGATGAATGCTCGGTGGATGAATGCTGGGTTGCTGGTACTTGTACCGGGATGGCGCCGGTGAGCGGATGGGTCGTGGCGAGCTCGTTGACGCGTTTCCGCACCGAATACCAGCCGGCAATCAGGGCCGGGATGATGATCGCCAGGGAAGCGACCGTGTAGGTTCCGATCGGGAAATCAAACAGCATCAGGACCAGCACCGCGGCCAGGAAGGCCAGCGTGAGGTAGGAGGTCCAGGGCGCACCGAAGAGCCGGAAGGCGGGCCGGGGCATGAGCCCCGCCTTGGACAGTTTGTACAGTTTGAGCTGGCACAAAATGATGGTGGCCCAGGTACAGAGGATGGCGAGGGCGGTGGCGTTGATGGTGATTTCGAAGGCCATCTTGGGAACAACGGCGTTCAGGCCCACGCCGAGCAGGGTGAACGCGGCGGTGAAGAGGATTCCGCCGTAGGGTACGCCGCCGCGGCTCATGCGTTCCATGAACTTCGGCGCTGTCCCGGTCTGGGCCATTGAACGGTAGATCCGCCCGGTGGAGTAGAGCCCGGCATTGAGGCTGGACAGGGCGGCGGTCAGGACCACGAAGTTCATCACGTCACCGGCGCCCGGCACCCCGATGCTGGCGAAAAAGGTCACAAAGGGTGACTCGCCGGCCTTATAGGAGCTGTACGGAAGCAGCATCGCCAGCAGCGCCGTGGAACCGACATAGAAGATGGCGATCCGGAAGATGACGGCATTGACCGCCTTCGGCATGATCTTCCGGGGGTCCTTGGTTTCGCCCGCGGCGACGCCGATCATGTCGATGCCTGCGTAGGCGAACACGATGCCCTGCACAATGACGATGGCAGGAAGGAGCCCGTTGGGCAGCAGGCCACCGTGATCAGTGATCAGGGATAGCCCGGGCTGGTGCCCCGCGACCGGGAAGTTACCGGCGAGGAAGATGCCGCCCACCAGGAGGAACGCCACGAGGGCGCCCACCTTGATGACGGCGAACCAGAATTCCAGCTCGCCGAACAGCTTCACGGAGATGAGGTTGACGCCGGTGACCACGATCAGGGCTGCCAGCGCGAGGATCCATTGCGGCACGCTGCTGAACGCCGTCCAGTAGTTCAGGTAGACCGCGACGGCGGTGATGTCCACGATCGCCGTGAGCGCCCAGGACAGCGAGTAGACCCACCCGGAAATGTAGGCGGCCTTTTCGCCGTAGAACTCCCGAGCGTAGGAGACGAACGAGCCCGACGACGGGCGGTGCAAGACCAGTTCGCCGAGGGCGCGAAGAATGAAGAACGCGAACACTCCGCAGATCGCGTACACAACAGGGAGTACGGGCCCGGCTGAGGCCAGGCGTCCGCCGGCACCCAGGAACAAGCCGGTACCGATTGCGCCGCCGATGCCGATCATCTGGACCTGGCGGTTGGAAAGGCCCTTCTTGTAGCCGGACTGTTCGTCGGGGCGGACGGCCGTTGTCCGCTCCTCGACTGTGTCAATGATGGTCATGGAATCTCCTGGCCGGTGAAAGTCTGCTTGCCGCCACGATGCGGCTGACTTCGATCGTCCCAAGGCGCGGGGCCATTGCCCATGACGGCGGAAGACAGACGAGCGGGCAAAAAATGTACGAACGTACATCCCTGTGGTGGTCCGCTTCGGGGATGATAGGAGCGGCGAGTCTGGGAGGACTGATATGACCGAGGACGAACGATGGCGTGGTCTGATTGCCGCCGTCGGCACGCAGCTGCCCGAACTCGTGGAAAAGTTCCTGACCCGGATCCTTCCCGACCCGGCCTACGCAGACTCGGGTCTCACCCTTGAAGATCTGCGCCGCAGCAGCTTCCGTTCCTTCGCTGCCATGCTCGCGGCCCTCGGCGGGAAGGCCTCGGAAATTGACGCGCTAGCCGACATTGCCTCCGAACTTGGTGCCCGCAGAGCCCGGCAGGGAGTGCCTTTGGACAGCCTGGTGCGGGCTATCAGGCTGGATTTCTCGGTGCTGTGGGATGCCCTGGCCGCCCCTGCGCTCGGCGCAGACCCGGCGCTGCTGGTAGAGAAGGCAGAAGTCGTCTGGGCGACGGTGGACCGGTTCGCAGCCAGCGTCCAGGAACGGTACCTGAGGGAGCTGCAGGAAATTGAGGGCGCCGATGCCGATCTTCAACAGCAGTACCTGACGCAGCTGTTGGCGCCCGCCGAGCCGTCCCCAACGGATCTGTCACGGATAGCCGGCGCCCTGCGGATTAGCCCGCACGCCGTGTTCCTGGTGGCGGCCATCGACCGGAACGACGGTCTGCTGGTCCGGAGGCGGATCCGGGCGCGCCCACCCCGGGACGTTCCCGTGCTGACCTATGACCAGGGCCACCACACCTTGGTCATCCGGCCCCGGACGGCATCCTCCGACGAAAAGCTGAGTTTCCAGGAGGCCGCATTGTTCGACGGCGTGGCCGTTGCAGTGGCACCGCACGCCGACGGGATCGCAGGAGTGCGCACAGCCGTCAGCGCTGCCAGGGAAATCATGAAGGACCTGCCCATGGGCAGCAGGGGAGTGTTCACGTTGCGGGACCGCTGGTTGTCCATCACGGCACACCGGCTCTCGCAAGTGGGCTGCAACCCTGAAAGCCTCATACTTTCGGCGCTTGGTCGGTGCAGCGAGGCGGAGCGGGAACGCCTCTTGGAAGCAGCACGGACGTTCCTGGAACTCGRCAGCCTCGTGGCAACGGCCGACCGGCTCGCCTGCCACCGGAACACCGTTGTTAATCGGCTGGCGGCGTTCGAGGGCTACACCGGCCTGGACCTTCAAAAACCACGCGATAGCGCGCTGGCCCTGCTTGCCATCGGAGGCTAAGCAGCCTTGAACCGCAGCATGAGCGATGGGGGAGGCGTGCGCCAGGGCGCGTCCTTCGTTCACGAGCTCGGATCTCAAGGATAGGTCGGTAGCGCGATGTACTGGTTGATGTTCGTGGACTGGAAAGTCTCAAATGTCAGCCTATCTTGGCCGCCTTGCGGATCTCCGACCACGACGGTTTGGTTGGAGGAATCCACGCCCAGCAATGCGCAGGAATGATCGGATACCAACTTGCCGTCGTCGTTGGAGGTCCCAAGCGTTATGAGGCCGTTCGTGAAATCCTGCTCGATTTGCGCGAAGCTTACTCCCGTCATGGGGCCGCCGGGATTGCGGTCGACGCCCTCCATGCCGGTGATCGCATAAAGGGCATTATGCACATCGTGATCCTCGGCGTTGCTGAGATCGGTGCCATCGATGCCGGCATAGCGGTTGCCGTTCGCGGCCGCCCACCCTTTCTCGATAATGGCGGCCCATGAAACGTTCTTGCCGTCGATATTTTCGATGCCATTTTCAAAGGGTTTGCCGTGGCGATACGGAAGGTCACCATTAACCGTCACTGTCACCGGATTGGGCGCGCCGTCATACTTGCTGTGGAATGAAATGGTGTAGGTGCCGTCAGCATTATCGTGAACCATGTTCAAAACGGTCTCCGGCGAGCGCGCTGCCACTGTCATCAAGGCTGCCAGGAAATAGCAATCGCCGGCATCACCCTGCTTGATATTGTCCAGGTCTCCGGAGATGTCAGGTTGGCCGGCACTATCAAGCGCGAACAACACCTGGTTCGGGACTTTTTGGAACGTTGCGCGCCCAGTCGCGGCAGGATTACTCACTGGTCGGCCGGATTGTCCCGGAACCGGCGCAGGGCCGGAAAACGGCGCAACTGTCGACCGGGAAATAGAAACAAACGCAATTCCAAAAATTACCACCACTGCAATCAGTGAAGAAATGATAAGTGCGCGAAATTTGGCCGGCCTGGATACCGCACGTTGCATGCTGCGTGCCCTCCCGTTCTGCGGGCTCCTGCCCGACGGCGGACTCGCTGCGGCAGGGGTCCAACGGCACCCCCGCCGTCGGACACTTCTCAGTTGCTTAATTCACCACCCGACCAACAGCTTGCCCCAGGCAACCAGAGTCATGAAAGGGCCGGCAAACGATTCACAGGCAAGTCCATCGAAGTCACTGCTGTGTCGCGGCATTCCTTGGCGCTACACGGAATTGCATGGCCGTCTTCCGCCCGGGAGCTAGCCCTCCGACTGGACCGGGAGGCCGGCGTGTGCCGGGGTTGGCAGGGGCAGCTTGAGTTTCGAGGTCGCGATGGCGCTGTCCATGACGACGCGGGTCAGGACACCAAGGTCAAATTGGCCCTTTGCCATCGCGAACAGGTTCTGGACGGCAAGGCCATAGGCCACCGGCCACTGCTCCGGCCGGGGCGCAGCCTGCCGGACGGGTGCCTGCAGGGGTTCCCACATGGCCAGATAGCTCCGAGGCGTGCCACCGGCATTGGTTCCCGGAGCGAAGCGCGGCAGGCCGAACTCCGCTCCGCCAAGGGTGCTCGCGCTGTGGTGGAAGAGCTCGTTGAGGTCCGGCACCTGGGCGCCGTGCTGCTGGGCTGCCCCAGCCACCAGACTCCAGACGGAGTGCGTGGACTCCGCGAGCGGACGGTTGATGGCATCGCCAACGAAGTATTCATCGCCGTTGGCGCCACCGACTGTCAGCAGTGACAACCCCCGGTACTGTGCCGCGCCCGAGTTGAGCCCTTCCAGTGCTGCGATCTGGCACGCCCGGCCGGCCAGCGCACCCAGGGCGGTCGCCAAAGACTCGACATGGACGCCACGCTCATCGCGCATTGCTCCGAGCAGCCGTTCCAGGACGATCCGGCCCGCCAGTTGCGCTCCCGGAAGGGGATCGAATGCCGGGGATGGCGCTGCCGCATCGCGGGGCAGGCCGTTCTTGCGGTTGGACTTACCGAACATGTTGTCCCCCAAAGTGAAGTCGTGCCGGACAGTTTGTAGTTGACGCCCGGCAAAGAACCGTGAATCGGGACAGCATATGCGCTCTGGAGGAGATCTCCTAGGCCCTGCGCACATCGCCCGCCAACGGTGCCGGTTGGGCCGGATCACCTCAAGCGCCTGCTGCAGCGGGGGAGCGCGGTCTGCCGGCGAGGACGGAAGGGGGCCGGCGTCGGCGGCTTTTTTGTGGATGACCTCATGCCGCGTTGAGGCAGCGGGGTGCCGGGGCATTGCTGGGGACCATGGACAGCGGCCGCGGGCGGGCCGGGCGGTGTACTTGTCAATGCAGGCGCTCCATCTCTTGTTCAGTGGTCTGGTTTGGTCTGTGCTGTGGTTCCCCGCCGTCGTAAATGTTGGTATCTACATCAAGGGATTCGCCGGTCCCGTACTCGTGGCACTGTTCTGCATCGCAGGTTCTGCTCTGCGACTTCTACGCCCAAGGTCCCTGAGCAGCGCATAGTCCCCGCTGTGCACCACGCGACGCTAGGCCGTTGATAAGCAACTGCAAGTGTGCTTGTTTAGCAAGTAGCGCAGATCCAGAAGGGGTGTCACTCGACATGAGATTGACGACGACGACCAACGTCTCGGTGGACGGCGTGATGCAGGGGTTGGGCGGACCTGACGAAGACCGCAGCGGGGGCTTCAACCGCGGGGGATGGGCCATACCTCTTCTCGATTCCGAAACCGGGGACTATCTCAACCAGGTCTACGGCGGTGCGGCCGCGTTCCTCTTCGGCCGCCGGACGTACGAGATCTTCGCCGGCTACTGGGGAACGATGATCGATCCGACCACGAACCCGATCGCCGCCGCACTGAACAGCCGGCCCAAGTACGTGGCATCGACCAGCCTCACCGACCCTCAGTGGGCGGGCACGAATGTCCTGAGCGGCGACGTCGCCGCGGCCGTCCGTGGTCTGAAGGCGCAGCAAGACGGCGAACTGCTGGTGCCCGGCAGCGGTGCCCTCGTCCGATGGCTGCTCGCCAACGACCTGGTCGACCAGCTCGACCTGCTCACCTACCCCGTCATCGTCGGCCAGGGCACACGGCTGTTCCCCGATTCCGGCCCCGACATCGCGCTCGAACTGGTCAACACGCGGACCACTTCCCGCGGCATAACCATCCAGACCTATCGGCCTCTCGGGCGTCCGGAGTACGCAACGTCCACTGTGGACCCCGAACACGTGTTCTAGCTGCGCCAACCCGACATCGCGGTGACCCGGAAGCTCAGGGTGTCGTCATTGGCGAGGCAGGCCTTGAGCATGGCTAGCCGTTGGTCCTTCTCAGTACTGGCACGGGTCCTAATCTGCAGATTCTGCAGTCGGATCATTTCTACTTTACATAATGTTGATTATCGGCGTTGCATAATCAGTCGAGAGGGGCTGATCTTCTGCCCAAACTAGTTGGTGGCAATCACCATGCAGCAGCGACGCTGACCTGGTTACCAACGCGAGCTTAGATCGGAGCCGCTGACAGAGATCTGGGCGCGCATGGCCGCCTGCTTCTGGCTGGGCTGCTCCGACACTGCAGAATTCGCCAAGTTTCCGCTCGTGCATCGGGACGAATAAGTCCGACACTAAGAGGCGCGCCTGCTCGTCTCCACCTGACTGCCTGCGCATGATATGGGTATGACCGAAAAATCCCTGCGCGTGCTTTACTCGATCGGCCTGGGCATCATCCTTGTGCTCTTCGTTGGCCTCGGCATCGCCACCTTCTATCCGGCCCCTGAACTGCTATCGCTGGCTAGTCTCGACGCGGCGGCCAGGCAGTCAGCCATCGACGCCCACCAGTCCGCGATGCGCGACTACAACCGCAACGTCACCATTGCGGCGCTCGTCTCGGCTCTCGTGATCCTGGGAGCCAGTATCTGGACCGAATCGAGGAAGCCACTGTTCGCCGGCGGGTTCCTTATCGGCGGCCTGCTGACGCTCGTCTACGGCCTCATGCGTGGCCTGACGTCCGGAGTGACGGCAGTTGCGTTCTTCTCCGTCGCCGTCGGCCTCTTCGTGGTCGTATATCTCGGACACCAGCGGTTCTTCTCCGCCCGGGCCGTTGAGGCCCGGGCAAAGGCGCGGGCGGAGAATGCGCAGGCCGCCTACGCCCGGATGCCCATGCAGCCGCCGTACGTCCCGGTACATCAGCCCCAGGGGCCGGCTCCGTCCCCGTACGCCCAGGGCCAGCCCTACCAGCCGACGCAAGCCCAGCCGGGTCAGCAGCAGGGCCAGACCTACCAGCCCCAGCCCTACCAGCCCCAGCCGGGTCAGTATCCGCAGCAGGGTCAGTACCCGCCCCAGGCGCAGCCAATGCAGCAGCCGTACCCGCCGTACCCGCCATCGCCGGGAGATCCCGGACGGCGTTAACGCTCACCATTTACGGAGGCCCGTCGACCCCCATGGTCGCCGGGCCTCTACCGTTCCCTGCTGCTTCTTGACTGTGCGCTTGCTGCTCCCCCGGTTGAGCGCGCTTCCCCAGTAGGCTGAATCCCACAAGTGTGGACAGGAGGCTGATGTGGCAGAGACGACGATGGCAGAGACGACGATGGCCGAGGTGATGGCCGAGCTGGCCGGGCTCGAGGACCCGAGGGCACGGGAGGTGAACGAGAAACACGGCGACGATCACGGTGTGAACCTCAGCAAACTGCGCGCGCTCGCGAAGCGGCTGAGGACGCAGCAGGAACTCGCCCGCCAGCTTTGGGAGACGGGTGACACCGCGGCGAGACTGCTGGCGATCCTGATCTGCCGCCCGAAGGCGTTCGAGCGTGACGAGTTGGACGTCATGTTGCGCGAGGCGCGCACCCCCAAGGTGCACGACTGGCTCGTGAACTACGTGGTGAAGAAGAACCCGCACGCCGAAGAACTGCGCCTGGCCTGGTCCGCGGATCCGGACCCAGTGGTCGCGAGTGCCGGCTGGGCGCTGACCACGGAGCGGGTGGCGAAGAATCCCGAGGGCCTCGACCTCGCAGGACTGCTCGACGTCATCGAGATGGAGATGAAAAACGCCCCGGATCGCCTGCAGTGGGCGATGAATCACTGCCTGGCTCAGATCGGGATCGAGCACGCCGAGCACCGGGCCCGTGCACTCGACATCGGTGAGCGCCTGGGGGTGCTCAAGGACTACCCGACTCCCCCGAACTGCACGTCTCCGTTCGCGCCTATCTGGATCACCGAGATGGTTCGCCGACAGCAAGACAAGTAGCACGGTTCGCGCACTGCTACTCCCCCAGGACGCGGCGCCCGATAAGAACCGGCTGCGAGGGGCCTCGCCGCCTATGGAACCCAATCGGCGTCGTCGTAGGGGCGGCCGCGGAAGTGAGCGCGGAGGTACTCCCCCACAACGGCAGCCCCCAAGTCCCCGGCTTCGGGCGCGACCACCCGGCCGCCAACCCGGCGGACCATACGCTGGACGAACCGCTCGAGCCCAGGGTCGTCGCCAAGCCGGAAGAACGTTGCCTGGGCGCCCGCACGCCCCAGCCGGTCAAGTTCGGCGACCGTGACGCGGATGGTTTCCCGGTCCGGCGGCCAGCAGAACCACGACTCGCCGTCGGCCAGCAGGTGCGCGGTGGGTTCGCCGTCGGTCACCACGAGGAGGACGGGTTGCATCGACGGATGCTGGCGGAAGAAACGGCCGGCCAGCAGCAGACCGTGATGCAGGTTGGTTCCCTGCTCCCGCAGGGCCGGCAGGGCCGTGAGCTCGCCGATGTCCATGGACTGCGCGTAGCGGCCGAACGTGATCAGCTGCAGCCGGTCCCCGCGGAACCGGGTGGAGACCAGGTGGTGCAAAGCGAGCGCGGTGCGCTTCATCGGCACCCACCGTCCCTCGGCGGCCATCGAGAACGACACATCGACCAGCAGGACGACGTCGGCCTGCGTGCGCGCCTCCGTCTCCGTCACCTCGATGTCGCCCACGGCGAGGCGCAAGCCGCGGCCCGGATCGCCGCCGTCGGCCATGGTGCGGCGGATCGCGTTGGTCATGGTGCGGGTGACGTCCCACGGCTCGGCATCGCCGAACTCCCACTGCCGGCTGGAGCCGGTCTGCTCGCCGGCCGCCCCGGCGACGCGTGTGTCCCGGCGCCCCTGACGCCCGGAGAGCTGCTTGGCGGTATCCCGCAAAAGTGACCTGCCGAGCCGCCGCATGGCGGCCGGCGACAACCGGAGGTCTCCGTCGGCCCCGCGCCGCAGGTAACCGCCTTCCTGCATCGCCCGCTCGATCTCCGCGAGCGTACGTGCGGTCACGGCAGCATTCTGCCCGAGCTGGCGGGCGAGGGCATCCAGGTCCAGGTCGTCGAGGCGTGAGCCGTTATAGGACTGGGAGAGCTGTTCGGCCAGCTCATCGAGTTCGGCCACATCTTGCAGCACGCCGGTGCCATCGCCCAGCCCGAGCCCCTCCTGGCCCTCGAAGCGTTCGGAGCCGGCCCAGTCCTCGCCTGGCCGGAGGGCGCGCAGGCTGGCGTCGAGTTGGTCGAGCTCGGCCATGAGTTCAGGCGAGCCAAACGCCTGCGCGGACAGCCGCATCAGCTCATCTCGCTGCTCCGGAGACATGGATTGCAGGAGCCGCTGGGCGGCGGCCGCGCGCTGGGCGAGGGCGTCCACCAGCTCCTCGACTGATTGCGGGTTCTCCGGGAAGAAGTGGCCGTGCCGGGCCATGAACTCCTGGAAGTCCGCGTCGGTGTCTTCGCCGCGCCGGTGTTTTCCGAGGAGCTCGTTGAGGTCTCGCAGCATCTCGTTCACCGCTGCGCGGTCCTCGTCAGTGGCGTCCTCCAGCGCTAGTTTCATGCCGGCGAAACGCTGGTCCAGGATCTCGCGGCCCAGCAGATCCTTGATCCGCTCATAGGCAACACGCGCGGCGCTGGACTGCCAGTCATAGGAGGCGAGTTCGTTGACAGCCGCTGCGGTGGACCGGGGCAGATTCTGCAGCTGCATCTCCCGGAAGGCGCGGTCGGTGTTGTCCATCATGGCGTCACGGGCGAGCTGCTTGCGCTCCTCCAGCACCGCGGTATCGAGCAGCTTCTGGACTTCGGTGAGGGTGCCGTCCAGCCGGTGGCGGCCCAGCAGTTCACTGCGGCGCTGTTGCACGCGCCGGGCAAGATCGTCGAGCCCTTCCCGGTTCCGGCCACCGCGGCGCAGGAACTCCTGCAGGGCGTGCCGGGGCGAGTAGCCCGCCATGACGTCCTCGGCGATCGCGTCAAGCGCCTCCGCCAGGTCAACCGGCGGGGCGAGCGGATCGGGTCCACCCGTGTACCGGCCATATTTTGACCTGTTGTGTGCGGTCATGAGGCCTCCTGTAGTCAGCCGTAGATCGTCGCCTCGTCGTCGAACTCCTTGGCGATCCGCCGGGCGAGGTAGAGACCTTCCAAGGCGAGTTCGACGGCGGCGGCGCGCTGCCCGTCGTTTTTCGCGCCCAGGCGCTCACTGATGTCGTCGTAGAGGCGGGAGCCGTTGAGCGCCGGAAGGTTGTGGAGGAACTCCCGCGCCGTGACCTGTTCCCCGGTGGTCACTGTGGTGTGGCCGTCGAGCGCAGCCACGAGGGGACCCATGTCGATGCCCTGAAAATGCGCCCGCGCAGCTTCGGCCGTGGCCGTGCGCAAGAGGTGGTCGAGGACGGCTTCCTCTCGCCCTTCCTCACCGGACTCGAACTCAACTTTCCCGGTGAGGACTTCTGCTGCGGCTGCCAGGTCGACGATCCGTGCGACGGCCTCGCCCTCCCCTCGCACGCTCGCCCGGCGCAGCGCCGCCGCAGCGACGGTCTCGGCGCCCGCAATGGCGAACCGTGCTGAAACGCCGGAGGTCTGGTTGATGGCTGGGGACTGGCGCAGCGCCCGGGTGTAACGGGCCAGGATCTCGAGGATGACGGGCGGGACGTCCGCCACCAGCTGCCCTTCCTGCCGGATGACGGCGACCTCGTCGTCCAGCTCTATCGGGTAGTGGGTACGGATCTCGGCGCCGAAGCGGTCCTTCAGGGGCGTGATGATCCGGCCGCGGTTGGTGTAGTCCTCCGGGTTGGCGGACGCGACGACGAGCACGTCGAGCGGCAGCCGCAGCACGTAGCCACGGATCTGGATATCACGCTCTTCCATCACGTTGAGCATGGAGACCTGGATGCGCTCGGCGAGGTCGGGCAGTTCGTTGATGGCGATGATCCCGCGGTTGGAGCGCGGGACAAGACCGTAGTGGATGGTTTCCGGGTCGCCGAGCCGGCGGCCCTCGGCCACCCGCATCGGGTCGACGTCGCCGATGWGGTCGGCGACGGAGGTGTCCGGCGTCGCGAGCTTCTCCACATAGCGTTCCGAGCGGTGACGCCACGCAACCCGCAGCCGGTCCCCTTCGGTGAGGGCACGGGCGCGGGAGTGCTCCGTAATGGGTTCGTACGGGTGTTCGTTCAGTTCCGAATCCTCGATCACCGGCGACCACTCGTCCAGCAGCCCGGACAGGGTGCGCAGGAGCCGTGTCTTGCCCTGTCCCCGTTCGCCGAGCAGGACGACGTCGTGGCCGGCGATCAGTGCACGCTCGAGCTGGGGCAGGACGGTCCGGCCGAAACCGTACAACCCGGGCCACGGATCGCGGCCCGCGGCAAGGGCGGCGAGCAGGTTGTCGCGGATTTCGCGGCGCAGGTCCTTGTGAACGTGGCCGGCTGCACGCAATTCGCCAACAGTGAAGATATCGGGACGATCACTCACCCCTCTAAGGTAGTCCTCGACCGGGCGGGGAATCGAGGGATTTGTTCAGATTCCCTGCTCACGGGCTGCAGTGCGGCTTACGCTGGATTCTAATGACTGCAGCACCGCCGCCGGCATCGCCGGCACCCGCTACCCCACCCGAGCGGCAGGGCACGCTCCTGCTTCTGGTGCGCCATGGGGAGACGCCCACTACGGGCAGGGTGCTGCCGGGGCGGGCACCGGGGCTGCACCTGTCCGCCCGTGGCAGGGACCAGGCGTACCGGGTCGCGGAGCGCCTCGCGGGACTTCGGGTCGACGGTATCTACTCCTCCCCCCTGGAGCGCACGTGCGAGACGGCGGAGCCCACGGCAGCCCGCGCCGGACTTGAGGTGAATGAGGACGCCGGCCTGATCGAATGCGACTTCGGCGAGTGGACCGGCGCCGCGTTGGCCGAACTGGCGGGTATGCCGCAGTGGCAGACCGTACAGCGCAGCCCCTCGACCTTCCGTTTCCCGAATGGCGAGAGCTTCACGGAAATGCAGGCGCGGATCGTCGGAGCGCTCGAGGCACTGCGCACAGCCCACGCCGGGGGCGTCGTCGTGTGCTTCTCCCACGCCGACCCCATCAAGGCCGCCGTCGCTCACGCCCTGGGCACGCCCCTGGACCTTTTCCAGAGGATCGTCATCAGCCCGGCGTCGGTTTCGGCCATCTCATACGTGGACGGTCAGGGACCTGCCGTGCTCATGGTGAATTCGACCTCGGAACCCCTCAGTGGGCTGAGGGCGCCGTGAGAGCGGACAGAGTAAAAGGGGGCAGACGGTGGCCGGACGGGAGCTGACGCTGCTCACCGAAGGCCGCGTCGAGCTGCTCGGACGCATCCTGCGCAGCAGCAACGAGACATACCTCGCCCGGGTCTCCTGCGGGGACGACTCTGCCTGCGCGGTCTACAAGCCGGAGGCGGGGGAACGGCCGCTGTCCGATTTTGAGGCGGGGCTCTACCGGCGCGAACGCGCGGCCTATCTGCTTAGCGAGTCCCTGGAGTGGGGACTCGTGCCGCCAACGGTGATTCGTGAGGAAGCCCCGGCAGGTGTGGGTTCGCTTCAGTGGTTCATCGAGTGCGACTTCCGTGAGCATTACTTCACTTTGTACGCTGACGCGCCCGAGACCCATCGCCGGTTGTTGCAGATCGCACTGTTCGACTGCGTCGCCAACAACACCGACCGCAAGAGCGGGCATGTGCTCCGCGGCCATGACGGAAGGGTGTGGGGCATCGATCATGGACTGTGCTTCTCTGCAGGTTTCAAACTGCGGACCGTGATCTGGGACTTCGCCGGTGTTCCCATCCCCGGGACCCTTCTCGAAGGCATTGCCCCGCTCGCCGAGACCGTGCCGCGAGACGTGGCGGAGCTTCTTGACGATGCAGAGGTCAAGGCCCTGCAGCGCCGGGTGCGGCGCTTGCTGCACGACGGGGTGCTGCCGGTTGACCGCACCGGCATGCGTTACCCGTGGCCGCTGGTATAGGAACGCACTGCGGACCGGCTCCTAAGTGGAGCCGGTCCGCAGCACGTGATGGGTTAGCCGATGAGCCGGYCGCGGCCCGTCTGAAGGTCAGGCAGGAATCCGGTCCGCCAGAGTGGAGCGGGCAGCGCGGGCTGCGGGCGCGCCGTCGGCGTCCTGGCCGTACAGCCAGTCGTTGTACTGGAAGTCGTTGTCCGTCCGGCTCTTGAACAGAAGGTTGCGCAGCGTACGGGCCAGCCCGGAGACGTGCCAGGATTCGCCCCAGACGCGGGCGGTGCGCTGGACCCGGGCGGTGCGGCCGGCGCGGACGTTGTTGAAGTCCTTGATCGCCCCGTCCCAGGCTTCCGGGTTGACGCCGGCTGCGGTGAAGACGGTGCCGTTGCTGACGTCCTGCAGCACGGCCGCGTCCTCAAGCGCCTGGCAGGCACCCTGGGCGAGGTACTGCAGCATCGGGTGCGCGGCGTCGCCCATCAGCACCATCCGGCCGGCGACCCAGTTCTCGATCGGGTCGCGGTCGTACATGGGCCAGCGCATGCTGGTGCCCAGGTTCTTCAGCGCATCCTGGACGGCCGGAACACAATCCTTGTACGCAGCCTCAAGCTCGTCCAATCCCCCGTACTGCTCTTCACCGCGCTCAAAGGAAGCGGACTTGAACACGGCCACGGTGTTCAGCAGTTCGCCCTTGCGCAGCGGGTACTGCACCAGGTGGCAGTCCGGTCCGAGGTAGACGATGACGTCCTCGAGGTCCGCCTTGGGCGTGTTTTCGGTGATCGGCACGGTGCCGCGGTAGGCCACGTACGCCGAGGGAACCGGCTCGTCGCTGGCGACCAGCGGGCGGAGAGTGGACTTGAGCCCGTCGGCGCCGATCACGACGTCGGCAGAGTAGTCCACACCGGCGGCGGTGTGGGCTACACCCCGGCCGTTCACGGTCTCAACACTTTCGACCATGACGTCGTTGACGAGCGTGACGCCCGCCGCTTCACAGCCTTCGAGCAGGACCCGGTGCAGGTCGCTGCGGTGGATCACGACGTACGGCGCGCCGTAGCGTTCCTCGAATTCCCCGCCGAGGCTCTGGCGGGTGAGCTCCTCGCCGGTGACGGCGTCGCGGAAGACCAGGTGCTTGGGCTGGACGCCGATTTCCAGTGCCTTTTCCAGCAGGCCCCAGCGCTTCAGGACGCGGGAGGCGTTGGGGGCCATCTGCAGGCCGGCGCCGACCTCGCCGAATTCGGGGGCACGTTCCACGAGGGTGACGTTGGCGCCGTTTTCCCGCAGCGCGAGGGCTCCGGCCAGTCCGGCCATTCCCCCTCCGATGACGAGGACATCGGTGGACGTGGCGTGCTCAGACATTGCTTGCTCCTGTTGTTGAGAGTGCGGGTGAGATTGAGGATTTTGACTTGAGTTTGAGGCCGACGGCGGCCAGCAGGACCGCGGCGATGGCGGCGGCACCGGCGAAGGCGAGGAAATTGGAGTTGACGCCGAGGCCGGCGGCCAGCAGGAGGCCGCCTATCTGGGGTGCGGCGACGGCGCCGATCCGGCCCGTCCCCAGCGCCCAGCCCAGCGCGGTCCCGCGCAGGTGCCCGGGATAGTGGCTCGCGACGGCGGCGATGATGAGGCACTGCGTGCCGTGGGTGCCGACGCCGGCGAGGACCAGCATGAGGTACACGACCGTGACCGGCGGTCCCGTAACCAGGACCACGAGCGCGCCGGCGGCGACGGCCGCCGCGGCGATCGCCGTCGGGATCGGACCGAACCGGGTCCCGGCCCAGGCGGTGATCACCGAGCCGGCCACCGCGCCCAGGTTCAGGGCCAGGGCGAAGGTCAGGGCGGAGCCGAGGTTGTAGCCGGCCAGCTGCATGAGGTTGGGCAGCCAGGTACCGAGCCCGTACCAGGCGAAGAGGGTGGCGATTGTCGCCAGGGCGAACAGCAGGCTGACCCCCAGGTGCGGGGCGCGGAGCAGGGACTTGAAGCCGATCGGCTCCTTGAGGTTGCGCGTTCCCCTGTCCTCGGCATTGACGGGGGCCAGCGTCTCCGGCAGGTATTTCAGTCCGAGCGGCACCACGATCAGCAGGGCCAGCACGGCCACGAGGAACATGGACTCCCAACCGAAGGCGGGGATCAGCTGGATGCCGACCAGGGCGGCGATGGATCCGCCGATCGGGACGCCGGACATCATCAGGGTGGCAATCGTGGACCGCCACTTGGTGGGGACCAGTTCGGCGACGAGGGCGTTGGCCGAGGGCACCAGGCCCCCGAGTCCAATGCCGGCCAGAAGCCGCAGTCCGCCGAAGACGGCCGCGCTGGGGGCGAAGGCGCAGAGGATGGTGAAAACCGAGAAGACGACGGCACAGCCGAGGATGGTGCGGCGGCGCCCCCAGGAGTCGGCCATCCGGCCGGCGAAGATCGCCCCGAGCATCATGCCGACGAAGGCCATGGAGCCAATGGTTCCGGCGGTGGCCTTGGTCAGCCCCCAGCCGGTCTCGGAGATCAGGGAGGACTGGACGGTGCCGTAGACGATCAGGTCGTAGCCATCGAAGACCACCAGCAGCCAGCAGACCAGGACGGCGGCTGCCGAGCTTTTGGAGAACCGTGATGCGGGCCCATCAGCGGTAGAGGGGGCAGGGGCCCCCGGCGAGGACCGTTGCGGCGGTGCAGCGGAAGGTGTGTGATTCATGCCACTTACTGTCCTAGCCGCCGCAGGTGAACCACAATACAATTCTGATGTGCAGAACAAACCGTTGGCCAGAGCAGCCCGCAAACCTGTCCAGAAGCGGCCCACCTACTCCATCGAGGCGGTCGACAACGCGCTGCAGCTCCTGCAGCTGCTCCGCGACAACGGTGCACTGCGGCTCAAGGACGCCGCCGAGGAGCTGGGCGTGGCGCCGTCCACCGCCCACCGCCTTCTGGCGATGCTGGTCTACCGGGGATTCGCCGTGCAGGATGAAACCCGCCGCTATGTCCCGGGCCCGGCAATGGGGGTCGGGCCGGCCGGGCTGAGCTGGACCCGGCTCCTCCGATCACTAGCCCAGCCGCACATGGAGCTTCTCTCTGCACGGCTCAACGAAACCGTGAATCTCATGGTCCGGGTGGGGACGAAGGTCCGGTTCCTGGCCACCGTGGAGGGCGGCAATGTGTTGCGGGTGGGTGACCGGCAGGGCACGGTCATGCCAGCCAACAAAACCTCCGGCGGAAAGGCCATGCTCGCCGAGCTGGACCCGCCGATGATCGAGCAGCTGTTCCGCAGCCACAACGCGGAAATCGGCGGCGACACGATTGCGGACAATGAATATCCGGCGTTCCTGCGCGAGCTTGAGTCCATCCGCGGCAACGGCTTCGCGGCGAATTTCGAAGGCACGGAGGAGGGCGTGAGCGCGCTCGGCATGGCCGTGCACAACCGGCACGGGCACGTGGTCGGCGCGCTCAGCGTCGCCACTCCCGCGACCCGCTTCCGGCGGGTGTTCGACGCCGGACTCGTCCCAGCGCTGCGGGAAACCTGCCGGCAGTTGGAGATTGACATCGTGGCCAACCCGGCCGACCCGGACTGAGCACCCTGCATTTCGAACTAACAGCACGGGTTCCGGGAATTCTGACCAGCAGAATATGTTGGGGATCACACATCGGCATCCGTAGAGTCGAAGCACGTCAAAGAACTGTTCTGACCTACCGAGGAGGCCCACGTGTCCATCAGCGCCGAGAACACGACTCATGAATCAGTGGCCGCGGGGCACACTGCTCCGGAGCCGACGCCCGAAGAAGCCGCCCAGCTCAAGGAGCTGTACCGGGATTTTGACCGGGAGAACCTGATCCCGCTCTGGACCGAGATCGCGGATTTGATGCCGATGGTCCCGAGCCCCAAGGCGGTCCCCCATGTCTGGCGGTGGAGCGACCTGTACCCGCTGGCGGCCCGTGCCGGCGATCTGGTCCCGGTGGGCCGGGGTGGGGAGCGCCGGGCCATTGCCCTGGCCAACCCGGGYCTGGCTGGTACGCCGTACGCCACGCCCACGCTGTGGGCAGCCATCCAGTACCTCGGTGCCCGTGAAACCGCCCCCGAACACCGGCACTCCCAGAACGCGTTCCGCTTCGTCGTCGAGGGCGAAGGCGTCTGGACCGTGGTGAACGGGGACCCGGTGCGGATGTCCCGCGGCGACTTCCTGCTGACCCCGGGCTGGAACTTCCACGGCCACCACAACGACACCGATGAGCCGATGGCCTGGATCGACGGCCTGGATATCCCGTTCGTGCACTACGCCGACGCCGG